>NZ_CP060723.1:6000000-6329746 GCF_014395225.1 Pedobacter roseus | reverse complement strand
TTTCTGTGAAATAAAAGATCTAAACCAGGTTCGTAGATCGGCACTTCACCATTCTGCATCTGCTTTACTTTGGCTTCGTTAATATCAACACATATTACATCATTTCCTGTTTCGGCTAAACAGGTTCCGGTAACTAAACCTACGTATCCGGTACCAATAACGGCTATCTTCATTTATTATAGTGGTTTTTAGCTGCTATGAAGCAATTATCGAAAACCTATTTATCGCGCTGAATGTTAGGCTAAACAATAAAGGCTGCATATATTTTTAAGCTTTTTAAATATATTCGTTTTATCTTGGCACGAAGATATGAAATTACACTAATGCTTTTGCTTTACATTATCGGAATTCGAGTTTACAGTTTATTGATCAGGATATTTTCTTTATTTAATCCTAAGGCTAAACTGTTTATAAATGGGCGCAAAAATGTTTATACACAAATTGCTCAAAAAATTAATCCTGCCGAAAAACATGTATGGTTTCATTTTGCTTCTTTAGGCGAATTTGAACAGGGCCGTCCGGTTTTAGAAAAACTGAAAACACTTTATCCAGGCAAGAAAATAGTAGTTACCTTTTTTTCTCCTTCGGGATATGAAATCAGGAAAAATTATGCACTGGCTGATGTTTTTTATCTCCCGATAGATACTCCGGCTAACGCTAAACGTTTCATTGCAAGCATTAATCCAGAAATGGCCATTTTTACCAAATACGAATTCTGGCATTTCTATTTTAAGGAACTGAAAGATCAGGGCATACATTTATATGTAATTTCAGGCATTTTTAGAGAAAGTCAGGCATTTTTTAAATGGTATGGTGGTTTTTACCGCAATATTTTAAAATCTGTTACTTATTTCTTTGTACAGAATAAGGAAAGTGAAAATCTTTTAAAATCAATCGGGTTAAATAACGTGATCATTAATGGCGACACACGTTTTGATCGTGTTTACGAAAATGCGCAATCGCCCAAACCGCTTCACCTTATCGAAAGCTTTATTGGTAATTCGCCAACATTAGTTTGCGGAAGTACCTGGCCGGAAGATGAAAAAATATTATCGGTCCTGCCAGAAAAATACCCCAACTGGAAGTTTATTATCGCTCCGCATGAGATTCATGAAAATCATATCGAAAGTATTGAGAAACAGTTTTCAATTAACAGTTTACGGTTTTCAGTTTTAAGTTCGCAGTTGAATGTTGACAGTTCTCAAATCTCAAATCTCAAATCTCAAATCTTAATAATCGACAACATCGGCATGCTCTCCTCCCTCTATCAGTATGGAAATTTAGCCTACATTGGTGGCGGTTTTGGAACGGGTATCCATAATACATTAGAAGCCGCAGCATTTGGTTTACCTGTAATTTTTGGGCCTAAATATGATAAGTTTCAGGAGGCAAAAGATCTGATTGCCATTGGAGCAGCAAAAAGCATTAGCTCAACTGCAGAATTAATTAATGCATTTGAAGGTTTAGCTGAAAATCAAACCGCAGTGGAATTGGCCAGGAAATATGTGAACGATAAAAAAGGGGCAACCGATCAGATTATTTCGATGATTACGAAATCAGATCGGCCTTAGCAATCTCTTCAACAAGTTCGGGAATACTTTGATCGATTGAAACTGTAAATACATCAGGTTCATCAGCCTGTGGTTCTTCCAGTGTTTCAAACTGACTTTGCAATAAACTGGAAGGCATATATTGATGTGAACGCTTCGTAATCCGATCGTGGATCAAATCGAAACTTCCTTTTAAATAAACAAAACGCATGGATTCATTATCGGCTCTTAACAGATCGCGGTATGATTTTTTTAGTGCTGAGCAAGCAATAATACAGTTAGCTCCATGGGCAGTATGTTCGCGGCCAACTTTAGCAATCAGCTGTAGCCAATCCAATCGGTCGGCATCTGTTAATGGGATTCCGGCAGCCATTTTATCTACATTCCGTTGCGAATGCAGGTTGTCGCCATCTATAAATTCGGCGTTGAGCTTCGGTGCCAAAGCCCTTCCGATAACCGTTTTACCACTTCCAGATACCCCCATTAAAATGATAAAGTTTGCCATCTTTAAATTTAAAACTATTTAACCATTCCGGCAAGTGCCTCAATAAAAACGGGGCTATCATTTAAACTTTCTACCAGCTGAACATGTTCGCCACCTAAAGCTTTAAACTCTTCGTGGTATTCTACCGTGATTTCGTAAAGTGTTTCTAAACAATCGGCTACAAAAGCTGGACTAAATACCAACAAACGTTTTTTTCCTTCTGCAGCCAATTTTTTCAATACGTCAGTAGTGTATGGTTGTACCCAGGGCTCTTTACCTAAACGCGATTGGAAACAAACGGTATATTGATCTCTTGACAGATTTAATTCTTTGGCAATTAACCTGGCCGTATCATGCCCCTGGGCAGAGTAACAGAATTTATTAGTGTCGTTTAAGGTTTGACAGCAATCGGCACTTTTTAAACAATAGTTTCCGGTATGATCGCACTTTAACAACTGACGCTCTGGCAAACCGTGGAAACTGAACAATATATGATCGTAGCTTTCTATGTTGTGCTTTCGGGCATTTTCTGCAAAAACCTTAATCATCAGTTCGTTATCATGAAACGAATTGACAAACGAAATTGGCGGAACGGTTGGCCATTTGCTCACCAGTTCCATTACCAGCTGCATTACCGACCCAGTACTCGCAGAAGCATATTGAGGGAACATCGGGATGACCTGGATGCTTTCTACCAAACCTGCTTTTAAGTTGGCAAGGGCTGAGGCAATCGAAGGACTTTGGTAACGCATAGCCAGTTCTACATGGTAATCATCGCCCAGCCTTTCCTGTAGCATTTTAGCCTGTAACCTGCTGTAAAACAACAATGGTGAACCATTCTCATTCCAGATTTCTTTGTATAATTTTGCAGTTTTGGGACTACGGAATGGTACAATGATTCCTTTTACCAATAATGTTCTGTTCAACTTCGGAATATCGATTACCCTTTCGTCCATTAAAAATTGGTCTAAGTATTTTCTAACATCTGCCGTTGCCGGACTATCAGGTGTTCCTAAGTTTACCAGTAAAATTCCCTTTTTGCTCATTTATACAAGAATATGTTTTGTGGCGCAAATATCGCCTTTTTATTGTTTTTTACCTATGCTAAAAATATGATGGACGACATTTTTTGGTCAAAATATATTGTATTGCTTCATTTTTATTAGAAAAGCAAATGCAGTAAGTCTATTTAAGCGTAGCCCTGCCTTCCCTACAATCTTTTTGTGGTTGGTGATGCATTTTTTAACATTTATACCACAAAAAGGATTTTCGTACAGTCAGGTTTATAAACGTGGTTTTGTGCAGAATTTCTAAAACCTAAATATATCAATCCTTCGTTTTATACAGCTGCCACCAGGGCATACCTGGTTTTTGATGGTGCTCGAAGTGATAGCCAAAAAAGTAACAGGTTATAAAAGCCACAAAATGATTTTTCTTTAAAGTAGTAGAATGGTATTCGTTATCATGCTCACCTTTATGTGGTAAATAGGTCCCGAAATAGAATAACTGAAAAGTGCTTAATAGAGAAGGCAAAACCCAAAACAACAATAAATTCTTCTCATCCACCCATATTTTGAGCACATTATAAGCCACAGCCATAATCACCAGTTGGATGATGGTAACATAATTTAGCATAAACCGGAAATACCATTTCCAAAAACCATGAGGCGCAAAATCAGGATCGTTTTCGGTATGCACGTGGGTATGGTGCTGGTGGTGCTTAGTAAATAAGCGGTTATAGAAAAAACCTGCGTAGAGAAAAACAACAAGGTAACCTATAAAATTATTTGCCTTTTGATTGGTTGATATGGTTCCGTGCATGGCATCGTGCGCTGTGATGAACAAACCGGTGTAGAGATGCATCTGAACAAAAACCATCAGATAAACCAAAGGATTGTTCCAGTTAAAATGCCAGTTTAACAGGAAAAAGAGGGAAGTAAACCAACAGGTAATTACGATCAACGCAACCAGAATTCCGATATGTGGGCTTATCTTTTTCAATTTACATTAATATATATGCCCGTCATCTCGAGCGAAGTGCAACGAAGTCGAGAGATCCATCAAAGCAGATCTCTCCATTCCACTGCGTTCCAGTCGAGATGACGATTCTACTGTATAAATCTATCATTAATACTTATTCAGATCTTCTTACAATCTAATACTGTTCTAAAGCAGCTTTTACCTTCTCCATTAACCACATTGGTGTAGAAGTGGCCCCACAGATACCTACTTTATCATTTTCGTTAAACCAGGTTTGGTCTAATTCCTCTACGTTAGAAACAAAGTAAGAGTTATCGTTATGCTTTTTACAAACATCGTAAAGTACCTTTCCATTAGATGACTTTTTGCCCGAAACGAAAACGATTTTATCATAATGCCCTACAAAATCTTCGAGTTCTTCGTAACGGTTTGATACTTGCCTGCAGATCGTATCATTCGCTTTCACTTCGTAACCACGGCTCAATAATTCATCTTTAATGTGGTAGAATTTCTCGGTGCTTTTAGTGGTTTGACTATATAATGTAAACTTAGCAGGAAGCTCAACGTTATCTAACTCAGCTAAATCCTGAAAAACGATTGCCTTGCCATCTGTTTGCCCTTGGAGACCAATAACTTCAGCGTGACCATGTTTCCCAAAAATAAGCACCTGCTCATCATCATCATGGGAATTTTTAATCCTGTTCTGTAATTTCAATACCACCGGACAAGAAGCGTCAATCAGGGTAAGGTTATTCTCTAATGCCAATTGATAAGTTGAAGGAGCCTCGCCATGCGCTCTGATCAAAACCTTTTCATCCCTTAAGTTTTTTAAAACTTCATGATCGATGATTTTTAATCCGCGGTTGGTTAAACGTTCTACTTCTTCATCATTATGAACGATATCGCCAAGGCAGTATAAATAACCTTCGTTATCCAAAATATCTTCGGCCATTTCTATGGCATACACTACACCAAAGCAGAAGCCTGATGATTTATCGATGTTAACCTGTAAGTTTAAATTGCTCATTTGTATTTAGGATTAGTTATTTATCGCCATAATGTCCCTTTGCAGAAATTACAAATACTGTAATAATCTCTTCATCGATCCTATAGACTAACCTATCTTTTTTATTTATTTGTCTCGACCAATAGCCTGAAAATTCAAATTTTAATTTTTCAGGCTTACCTACGCCTGATGCTGGGTGAACACTTAATTCGATAAAAATTTGTTGGAGTTTTTTTATGGAAGCCTGATCTCCAGATTTAAGAATGGCGGCCAACTGTTGTTTAGCCTGATCAGTAATATCTACAAAATACTTTCCCATATATTCTGAACATCCTTAATCCTCGTTAGGCGTCCATTTTTTATATCTTCTTCCCCTTTAGCTATTTCATCTATAAATGCCGGACTGTAGCTTTTTTCTTTTTTAAAAGTTACATTCAATGCTTGTAACACGGCCTCAACTGCCAAAAGTTGTTTTTTAGTTTTAGGCTGTACGATTAGTGTTTCCATGTTATAAAGTTAATTAAAATAACGCCACAAAATTAAGCAAAAATATTTGTTCCGGTTGTCATGTACAAGACAACAAAAAAGATTAATTGAGAAGCAAACATGGCTATGCCGATATATTTCTGCTGTTTTAAGTCTAAGGCGTAATAAAACTTCAATAAGATTACCGAAACAATAAACCAGGCTACATAATTTTGAACAGGGATTTGGTGCCAGTCCCAATGCCAGTAATCAAATTTCATGGCTACGGGTTCTAAAAAGAAATCAAAACCAACAAGAATAACAGCGCCGATAAGGGATGCCAAAATGCTGTTTCTGATTTTCATACTTTTAAGCATCTGCCCCACACTAAAAATCAGGATTACCCAGTTTACGCCCATAAGTAATGGAACCGCAGCTATTTTATATCCTAAAGTATTGCCATAATAATAACTGCCAAATATTTTACCAGTGCTTACCCCCAATACTTCTACCAAAAAACCACAAAGAAAAACGCCGCATACAAATAACAACAACCGTTTAACATCTGCATTATAAGCGAAAACAATGATAGCAAACATCAATAACAAATGAAAAGGAACCAGTTTGATAAAGTAAGGCTGCGCAGCGGGAATTAAAAAGCCAAGCAAGCCAACCAAATGAAAAACGACGATGACTGCAACTGCAATCTTTTTAACCTTTAAATCGTTTTGATCGTTCTGCCCTTCCATGTGCCTGTTTTAAAAATATGCTTTGTTATAGAGATGATTGAAATAATTAAGAAGAATAACATCTGAAATGGATGTAAGATCAGATTTATCAAAACATTTTGCCCCGATAAATAAGAGATCATGATTCTACTTAACACTATTAAAGTTAATGGTAATACAAGTAAAGCAATGTTAAAGTTTAAGATTAAAATTACCGGCCCTACGGTTACCAAAAGCTGGTAAAGTAATAATATTATGATGTTATTACCAAAACCTGCAAGTAAATTTTTACCAAAGCCATTTAAGCTTTCGCCCAAATTGTTATACATCCTGCAATAGATCAGTCCGTTGGCCAAAAGCGCTTCGGCATTTAATTTTTCCTGTTTTACCAGTTTCATAATTTCCACATCCTCCACAACCTGGCGTTTAACCTTCTCGTGCCACTGGTTTTCTCGGTATTGATTGGCATTAAAAAACATACACTGTCCGCTAGCTGCAGCAAATGCCGGATTTTTTGAAAGTTTTACTAAACGTAAGGGCAATAAGTTCAAAAGAATAAAATGCATTAAAGGCACTGTTAACCTTTCCCCTATCGTCTTCATCGTTTGGTTAGTAAAAACACTCAGCAAAGCCAGGTTTCCAATTTCCATGCGGGTAATTAAACTGTTGATCAACCCTCTTTGTATAGACTCATCTGCATCTATAAATAACAGGTATTTACCTGAAGCCAATTCGCTGAGTTGATGGCAAGCATAATTTTTACCTAGCCAGTCTGGTGGAAGTTCTTTTCCATTTACCACTTTAAACTGGGGGTTAATAAGGCAAAATTCCTCAACTATCGCAAAAGTATTATCGGTGCTGTTATCGTTTAAAACAATAACCTCATAGTTAGTATAATCCTGATTTTTTATAGATACGAGCAATTCTAAGATATTACCTTCCTCATTTCTTGCAGGGATTAAGATGGAAATTTTATCCTGATAATGTTTAATCACCCGCGGCAATTTCGGATTGGAAAGGAAATTGAAAACGGTAACCGAAAACCGAATGACCAGAAAAATTAAAACTGCGTAAATAAAAATTGTCATTCAATAATCTGATTTTGTTTAACAGCCGATTGATCGTAATGTTTATTATAGGCACTTTTTAACAATTGAAGGCTCACGTATTCTTCATTTTCCCAATGTTGCAGATAAGTATAGGACGATGGCTTCCTCTTTGCAAAATAATCTATAAAAGTGGCCGCAAAGATGATGTTAATCTTTTTCTGACTTGCATTGATCATTTGCATTACTCCTTTTTCAAAACTGATATTTTTTACATGGTTTGAATACAGCTTGCCCTGAGGAAACACAAGTACAAGATTAGCAGGGTCATCTAATAGTTTTCCGGCATAATCAAGCGTAGTAAGTACATCTTTTCCTCTATTTTCAGCCGCAAAAGCACCCAGGTATTTTAAAAAGCTTACTTTATTATAATTTTCGGCGTTTACTAAAACATGAAATTGCTTTTTAAATATTTTTTTGTTGATATAGAAAAGAAAAAAGCCATCCCACCAGCTGAAATGATTGGCCAAAACCAAAATAGAGGCGTCCGGTTTAACCTCCATTTGATCAAACTGAAATGCCGCAAAGTCTTTTTTGATGATAAATTGAATGTACCAGGAGAAAAAGTTGAAAATCAGATTATTTTTTCTGGGATGATACATGTTGGGAAATTGCAAAAAATTGAGGTGAATTGCAAATTTTCACAGTTAATCAGCGATGAAATCGCTATTCTCACACATCTTCTTTACAAACAAGGACGATTGTCCATCATTATCCCCTCATCCATCTTACCTCTTCCATTTTATATCCGGCACTAGCTCAAATAAACCCGATCTTCCTCGCCTTCCACATCCATTACCACATCTACATGCTCTTTTAAAATAGTTGCCAGTTCAAGACCAACAAAATCGGTTGCGATAGGAAAAATTTTATGACTACGGTCTACCAGTACCACAGTACGGATTTTTTTATGTGGGGTATTTAAGAAAACGCCCAAACCATAAGCCAAAGTTTTACCACTGTTCAGCACATCATCAACAATAATGACTACTTTATTTTTCCAGTGGCTTTCATCCAGATCAGTTGAAGCAATCAATTTGCTGCTTTCCTTTTGCAGATCAATGCGCAGCAATGTTAATTTGAAGCCAGAGATTTTTTTTAGCACTTTTTCTAATCTTAGTGCTAATTTGTAGCCACGATCCCAGATACCGGCCAATACAATCTCTTTCTCATTCAGGTTATCTTCCAAAATCTGATAAGCGATGCGGTCTATTTTCTGCTGAATCTGTTTCTTGTTAAGAATAAGTAATTGCGATGCCATTGTATAAAAAGGATTGAATACAAAAAGAACGATTTTAAGGATGAAATTCAAACTATTTGAAAAATAATTTCGATTGTTTGCAACGTTTCAAGCAGAGATGCGTCTAATGAATAACCAAAACACAAAATCACGAAACATCATTCCGCATAACATGCGCGAAAAGATAGTTTCACAATCATTTAACGAAATAGAATTATGAAAATCCTTATTAAATCATCCGCCATTTTATTTATAGTGGTTACCAGCTACATGGCTAAAGCACAGGAAACAAAAAATTTCCCGGTGAAAAATTTCAGCAGTATTGGTGTGAGTAGCGGAATAGATTTATACCTCACCCAGGGCAACAGTGAGAGTGTGAGCATCAAATCGGATGCAGAAACCATGAAAGATATAATTGTTGAGCAAAACGGCAACAACGTAAACATCAAATTCAGAGACGGCATTAAATGGAGCGGTATGTTTAAAAACCGTGTGATTAAAGCTTATGTAAATTTTAAAACATTGAATGCCCTTGCTGCATCAGGCGGATCGGATGTTTTTACCCAAAACCAGATTAAAACCGATAAGCTTGCCATCCGTTCTTCTGGCGGTTCCGACTTAAAATTAACGGTGGTTTGTAATGATTTATCCATCCAGTCAAGCGGTGGCAGCGACCTCGATTTAAAAGGTAAAGCTGAAAATATGACCATTCAATCGAGCGGTGGTAGCGATATTGATGCTTACGAACTGATTACAGAATATGCAAAGGTGCAGGCTTCCGGTGGTTCTGATGTAAATGTACATGTAAATAAAGGCCTGGAAGCAGCGGCAAGTGGTGGTGGCGACGTGAGCTATAAAGGAAATGCTTCTCTTAAAAAAACATCCAACTCTAAAAGCGGGGATGTACACCATGTAAATTAAGACTTTAGTTTAGTTAATGATAACTCGCCGCTTTGTGGATGCAAAGCGGCGTTGTCTTTTATAAAAGGATTTTTACAGATGGTACTTTATACGCACAGTCTTCCGACCTCTGACTTTCCGACTTCAGACTAAGATCTGTGGACTAAGGACTAAAAACCTACCTTCTACCTTTTTTATATGGATAGTAAATAAAGTTTGCACCTTCGGGAACAACTACAAAAACGCACATAAAATCTTCAGGTTTTTTATAAACCTTTAAAAATGGCTCTTTTCTTTCTTTACTGATAATTCCTTTTTCTACAAATTCTTCTAAGGTAGAAGCTTGTATTGTCCAATCGGTATTGAGTTCTTCTTTGTTTAAAATCAGTTCTCCAATATTTACTTCATGCTGGTGTGCAATAAAAATCGGGTGAGCAGAAATGCCCTCAACCATAATTTCGATCGATACTTCTTTGATCGCGTCAGCATAAAACTCCAGGTCTTTCTCTAAACTTACCAGCGGACTTTCCTGTTTTTTTTGCGGTTCTCCGCTATCTTCCGGTGTTGCGTGTAATAATTCTTCTCTATCCATACCTAATTAAATTATTGAATTTTGAATGAATGAATGTTTATAAACAGTTAGCCCATTCTCTAATTCAATCATTCTCTCAATCAATTCCTCTCATTCAATCAATTATTGTTATTTTAACTTTAACAATACCACATTTTCTACATGCTGTGTGTGCGGAAACATATCAACCGGTTTAATGCGCACAACATCGTATTTTTCTTTTAACAGTTCTAAATCACGTGCCTGTGTAGCAGCATTACAACTTACATAAACAATTTTTTCCGATTCCATTTCCAGCAAGCGCTGCACCACATCAGCATGCATCCCTGCGCGTGGCGGATCGGTAATGACCACATCAGGTTTTCCATGTGCCAGAATAAATTCTGATGTGAGGATATCTTTCATATCTCCGGCATAAAAGATCGTGTTGTCAATCCCATTTAATTCGGAGTTAAATTTTGCATCATCAATTGCGGTTGGTACATACTCTACCCCTACCACCTGTTTCACATTTTTTGCAATAAAATTTGCAATAGTGCCAGCACCAGTATATAAATCATAAACCAGTTCATCGCCTTTAAAACCAGCGAAATCCCTTGTAATTTTATATAGTTCGAAGGCCTGTTCAGAATTGGTCTGGTAAAAAGATTTCACCCCAATTTTAAAGCGGATACCGTCCATTTCTTCAAAAATATGATCGCGGCCAGAGAATAATACTACATCCTGATCAAAAATGGTATCATTTTTCTTTTGGTTAACGATGTATAATAAAGAAGTAATCTGAGGGAATTCGGCTTTAAGGAAATTCATCAAACCATCAACCTGTGCCTGCTCCGGATAAGCGAATACCACTGCCACCATTACTTCGCCAGTGGTAGAAGTTCGGATAATCAGATTACGTAAAACACCTTCGTGGTTGCGGAGATCGTAAAACGACAGATCGTTCTCTAATGCATATTTACGCACTGCATTTCTGATCGAATTAGAAGGCTCATCCTGAAGATAGCAATGTTCGATATCTAAAATCTTATCGAAACGCAGGGGTACGTGAAAACCCAAAGCGTTCATATCAAAATCTTCATCACGTTCTACATCGGTTTTTTCCAACCAACGTTTGTTCGAAAATGTAAATTCGAGCTTATTGCGATAATACCTGTTTTTTGCAGAACCTAAAATCGGTTCAGTACCTGAAGTATCTATTTTACCCAAACGCTGTAAAGCGGCCTCCACATTTTTCTGCTTAAACTTCAATTGAGCATCGTAGCCCATGTGCTGCCATTTGCAACCACCACAAGTTCCGAAATGAGGACAAAAAGGATCGGTGCGCAATGCTGATTTTTCGTGCAGTTGCTCGATGATTGCCTCAGCAAAATTCTTTTTCTTTTTGGTCAAACGCACATCTACTACGTCGCCAGGAACGGCTTTGTCAACAAAAATGACCAATTCGTCGGCCTTGCCAACACCTTTTCCTTCTTCAGCAATATCGATTATTTGTACGTTTGGAACTATTGTTACCGTACCGGGTTTTCTTCTACTCATTATTTTGCAAAGATAAGGCAAAAGGCTGAAAGACTAAAGTAGAAAGCTAAGGTCAGAATGAATACAAATAATTTGTCTGAATGAGGCTGAAGGTAGAGGGTAGAAAGGCAGAGGGTTAAACCTGAATAGAAAAATTAGACAATAGAATCTCGTTCGAACAAAGATTGTCCGGTATAAAAATTTAAATTCTAAAAATTATTTTCCAAAAAATTTAAATGCAGCTCCCCAGAAGCCATCTAACCAGTTAAATTTTAGGTCAAATTTTTCATCTACCTGTACAGAAAACTCTAATATTTCTTTGCTCATGATAAAAAACCTATCTATTTAAGCAATAATACAAAATTCATACCGAAAACCGAAATGGTATAAATTAATTTTATGTTAATTTTACATCAAATGGTTAAATGCATTCATTATTTTGAATTCTGCGTTCAATCCCACTGATTTTCAGCAATCTATTTGATAAGCGATTATAAATCCGTAACTTAATATATCATTCACATAAAAAATGGAGGTTCATTATGAACGTTATCCGTAAAATTGAACATTGGGGAGATGTTCATCACTCAAAATGGCTGGATTATCTGCGCATTATCCTTGGCCTGATCATTTTTGGAAAAGGTGTTTCTTTTATTAGCGACACATCCGTACTCCAAAATATGATCACACAAAACAATGTATTTGGTTTTTCAGGCGTACTGATCAGCGTAGCCATTCACGTTGTTGCGTTTGCACATTTGGTTGGCGGTATTTTGATCACGCTAGGCCTGGTTACCCGCTTTGCCGTCGTCATCCAGATCCCGATCTTGCTATTTGCCGTGTTTTTCATTAACCTTACCCCGGGTTTCTCTACGCCAAATTCGGAATTATGGTTTTCGGTGCTGGTGTTATTCCTGCTCATTATGTTTTGGGTGGTGGGTTCTGGTCCGTTATCAGTTGATGAAGGATTAAAAAACAAAACAGGTAAGCGGTACGCTTAACCAACATTAAATATTCTTAGTATCTTTCGTTTTTATAGATGAATCATGAAAACGAAGATACTTTTTGTACTGCTTTTTGCGGGACTGTCGGGTTACGCACAAAACCCAACAGACGATTATTTCAAATTGACAAGGGCCGGTTTTAACGAAAAAAATGCTTATGAAACCACCGCTTTTGTAGAAAAGTACTTCCGCGTGCCCGGCAATACGGGTTTTAATGCCAGCATTCATTATGTAGAAAACATCCTTAAAAAAGCTGGATTTGTAGAGCAGAAGCAAAATGAAACCGAAGCCCCGTTAACTTATCGTATCGAAAAAAGAGCGATGAAAAACAATACATGGGAGCCTGTTGATGCCAATATTGATATCATTGGTGAGGCACAGCCACTTATTTCATACAAAACCAACCGCAACATGATTCCCATCTACTGCGGATCAACTCCTGCCGATGGCGTTTCGGCCAATGTGGTTTACATCGAAAAAATAGTTCCATCGGAAATAGAAAAGATGGATTTAAAAGGAAAAATCCTGTTTTCAGAAAATAATCCATCACGTTTACTTCAAATCGCAATGAAAGCCGGCGCCATTGGTGTTTTAGGTTATTCGATGCCGAAGTACACCCAGCCAGAAATTCATCAAACTTCTATCCAGTTCGGCAGCATGAAAGCCAATAGCGAAGTATGGACGCTGCTCCTATCTTATGCAGCTAAAGAAAAACTAAAGGCAGCCTGTTTAAAAGGTGATACGAAACTGAAAGTAAATATCCAGACCAAAATATATCCTTCAGAAGAATTAACTATTATAGCCAATGTGAGGGGCAGTGTAAATCCTACTGAACGTTTTGTATTCAGTGCGCATGTACAGGAGCCTGGAGCGAATGATAACGCGAGCGGCGTAGGAACGCTGACAGAAATGGCGAGGTTAACCGCTGAACTATACCAGGCAAAAAAAATCAATCCGAAGCGCACTTTAACCTTTTTATGGGGTGACGAGATCGTATCAACCAGGCGTTATATTACCGAAGATACTACCCGTGCAAAGGGCATTATGTGGGGAATGAGTTTGGATATGGTTGGCGAAGACACCAAAAAGACAGGAGGTTCTTTTCTGATTGAAAAGATGCCTGATCCATCTGCCATCTGGACCAGGGGAACAGATAAACACACCGAATGGGGCGCCGGTGATGTTGGCGAGAAAGATCTTTTTCCACATTATTTTAATGATTTTATTTTCGATATCTGTAAAGCACAGGGAAAATTTGCCAATTGGACGGTTAACTATAATCCTTTTGAAGGCGGCAGTGATCATACCCCATTTTTACAAAATAAGATCCCGGGATTACTGATGTGGCACTTCACGGATGTATTTTACCATACTGATAACGATAGGATCGACAAAGTTTCGCCAACTGAAATGAAAAACGTTGGTATAAGTGGTTTAACTGCAGCTTATACTTTAATTTCTGCCGATGAAAACACGGCTATAGCTACTATTTCGCAAGTTAAAGCAGATGCTTTGACACGCCTAAAAACTGAATTTGAGCTCAGCAAGAAAGCAATTGCTGATGGAAAAGCGGCAAATGAAGAGAAGCATATTATCGGGGTTTGGTGCAAGTGGTATGTGGATGCACTGGCAACCATTAATAAAATGCCGGTAAAAGCAGAAACCACAAAAGTAGGTTCGGCCATTAAATTTGCGACCAACGAGATCGAAAAACAAACAAAAGTGTACTTAGAGGAGTTGAAGTAGGTTAATTTTTATAGTTAATTAAATTAATAACTACTTTAACCATCATTTCTTTTTCTTTGGGATCGCTCTCTGCTATAAGTAAGGTAAGGGCAACTAATGCATTATCGGCAATTCTTTTTGTACCATCTTCGCGATAGAGCATTTTATTTTTATCGAGAAACCAAACAAACAAAAAGGCAGCAATCCGTTTATTCCCATCCGAAAATGAATGGTTTTTTACCACGAAATATAATAGATTGGCCGCTTTTTCTTCCATACTCGGATAAAGCTCTTCTCCATCAAATGTTTGATAAATGGTATACAATGAACTTTTAAATGATTGGTCTTTTTCATTTCCAAAGAGTTTGCTTCCTCCAAATTTCACCCTCAAATCATCTATGGCTTCAAGTGCAGAATCGTAATCTATTTTGAAATCGCCTCTATGACCAGAAACTTCATTTTCCAGCTGCTGATGGTCGTAACGATCAAGTACATCTAAAGCATAAACATAATCTGTAAGAATTTTAAAAGTATCTTTTAGCTCATCATTATTAAGCAAGTGGCTATTTTGAACAGCACCAACCAACTTAATCGCCTGCTTTAATTCTATGAGTTGCTGGGTCTGTTCCTGTAATTTTTTATGATTTAAGGCATACCCATTTATTAAATAATCTTTTAAAATCTGGTTGGCCCATATCCTGAATTGCGTTGCTTTAATTGAATTTACCCTATAACCTATCGATAATACCATATCAAGACTATAAATATCAACTGTTCTTTTCACATTTCTTACACCTTCAACACGAACTATTTCCATTTTGGAAATAGTTGTTTTATCCAGCTCTTTATCTTGATATATATTCTTGATGTGTTTATTAATCGCAGGAACCTGAGTACCAAAAATATCAGCAATCTGTTTCTGGGTTAACCAAAGAGTTTCATTCCTAATTGCCACTTCTATAACAGGCAACCCCTCTTCATTTTTATAAATTATAATTTCATCCTTAGTCATTGCCTTAAGTTAGTAAAATATTTATTCTATTTTCGCATTATGCCTAAACCAAAAGCCATAGTTATCGGTGCCGGAATTGCGGGAATTGCATCTGCCATTCGCCTCTCTATAAAAGGTTATGATGTTGATGTTTTTGAAGCCAACTCAAAACCCGGGGGCAAACTGGGTGAAATAAAAATGAATGGTTTCAGGTTTGATGCCGGCCCAAGCCTGTTTACCATGCCGCAATATGTAGACGAACTTTTTAAACTAGCGGGTAAAAATCCCGAAGACTATTTCAAATACATTAAATTAAAAGAAGTTTGCCGTTACTTTTACGAAGATGGTTTAAGATTAAACGCTACCTCCGACCTTAATAAATTTGCCAAGGAAATAGAAGAGAAAACCAATTCAACCGCAGCAGAAGTCCAGCGATATTTTAAAAAAAGCGAGACAATTTACGAGGTTACTCATCGTGTTTTCTTAGAAAGGAGTTTGCATAAACTTAAAAGTTACCTGCATTGGGATACCTTAAAATCAATATTCCGTTTTGGCCAGATTGATGCCTTCAGAACACAGGCCAGAGCTAACCAATCATTTTTTAAAGATGAGCGGATTACGCAGCTTTTTAACCGTTATGCCACTTATAATGGATCAAACCCCTATCAGGCACCAGCTACATTGAATGTAATTCCACATTTTGAATATCATTTTGGCGCTTTTATCCCAAAAGATGGAATGTACGGTATTGTTAAGGCTTTAGTTAAACTCGCTGAAGAACTGGGCATCAGGTTTCATTATAACCAGAAAGTAGAAGATATTTTATACACCAGTGAAAGCAAACCTAAAATAAGTGGGGTAAAAGTTAACGATAAAACCTGCAAAGCAGATGTTGTGATTTCTAACCTCGACATCTGGTTTACTTATAAAAACCTGCTTAAAGCCATACCCGAACCTAAAAAACTATTAAATCAGGAGCGCAGCAGTTCGGCGTTAATTTTTTACTGGGGTATGGATGGGAATTACAGTGACTTAGGTTTACACAATATTTTCTATACTGAAGATTATCAAAAGGAATTTAATGCCATCTGGAAAGATAAAACCATTTGCGACGATCCTACTGTTTACATCAATATCAGTGCTAAACACATCAGAGGCGATGCCCCAGCAGATGGAGAAAACTGGTTTGTAATGATTAATGTACCGGCCAATAACGGGCAAAATTGGGATCAATTGATTAAGGAAGCGAAAGTGAATATTATTAAAAAGGTTAGCCGAATTTTAAACAGGAATATTGAAAAGGATATTATTTGCGAACAGATCCTTGATCCAAGAACCATAGAAAGCAAAACGGGGTCCTATCAGGGTTCTCTGTATGGTAATAGCTCAAACAATCAGTTTTCTGCCTTTTTACGACACTCTAATTTCAGTTCAAAAGTTAAGAATTTATACTTCTGCGGTGGAAGTGTACATCCGGGTGGTGGAATTCCACTTGCGTTATTGTCCGCTAAGATAATTGATGATGATATTAATTCAGTTGTTCAATAGTCATTGGTTCGTTGGTCAATAGTTTACTGGTTCATTGTTGATAGCTCATGACCTATGGCAGCATTGCTTTAAGCGATTAATCGACTACAGACTGAAGGCTCCGGACTAGGGACTGTAGACTAACGACTTCCCTTAAGCGCTTCCTCCAGCTTTTCTCCATCCAGATCAAATGCATCCACAATTATTTTCGCTTTTGTGTAAAAAGGATCTCGTTCCTGAAGTTTTTCTTTAATGAATACCAGGAGTTGTTCATCATCCAAATCTTTAATCAACGGGCGCTTTTGACGGTTATGTAAACGTGAAACCAAAGCAGCAGGTTCCATTTGCAGATATACCGTTTCGCCATGCGCATTCATCCATTCCATATTATCGAAAAAACATGGCAATCCACCTCCGGTAGCCACCACACAAGTTTCAGGGTAATCGTATGTTTTAAGCATTTCGCTTTCATAATCTCTAAACCCGCTTTCTCCAAATTCTGCAAAATATTCGGCAATGGTTTTACCTGTTTTTGCAACGATTTCAGCATCAAGATCTATCACCGGGCAATCTAAACGGTGTGCCAATTGTTTTGCTTTGGTGCTTTTGCCGCAGCCCATATATCCGATAAGGAAAATTTTCATCTGAAGTTCTTATAGCCGACCTATAACATACGGTCGCGTTTTAACATAATATAATCGGTTACAGGAGGCGTAAATCCTGCCTTTTTTAATAAAGTTACAACCTGTCCGCGATGATAAGTAGAATGATTAAATAAATGAAATAAAATTTCATCTATGCTGTTTTCATATTGATCGCCTCTTGTATTAGTATATAAAATACGTTTATCTAAAGGATGATTATTCAATGCTGCCCTGAGCAGTTTAAAATTATCTTTAGAAAGACTTTCAAAATTTTCTTCTGGGTGGATATCCCAAACACCATAAAGCGGCTTTTTGCCCGAAATCCGTTGCGCCCATATATGCTGTGCATTAAGCACATGACTAAATAAGCGTTCTGCATCAGGCAATTCAATTGTTGCCAGTTTAAACATTTCGATAATCCGGCCATCGGCAAGCTCGGTATAATTGATGATTTCTTCTTCCTGCATCGTTTAACTTAATTTAACCCTGGGATCGACATAAGCATATAAAATATCAACCAGGATATTGATCACCACAAATACGAAAGCAATAAAAAGAATAGATCCCATCACTACCGGAAAATCAGACATTTCTAAGGCCGTTACTGTTGTTCTTCCTAAGCCATTATAACCAAAAATATATTCTACAAAAAAGGAACCTGCCAATAGAGAGGCGAACCATCCCGAGATGGCTGTAATTACCGGGTTCATGGCATTTTTTAACGCATGTTTATAAATAATGGCATTTCTGCTTAATCCTTTAGCGCGTGCAGTCCTGATGTAATCCTGTGCCAGCACGTCTAACATGGCGCTTCTGGTAAGTTGTACAATAATGGCCAGGGGCCTTAAACCCAGGGTAATCATCGGCAACCACAAATTTCTCAGAGTCAATACTTCACCATTAAATGGATCATAAGAATATAAACTACCACTCATTTTTAAACCGGTGTAGTTGCTCAGCACAAATCCGAAGAGCCAGGCAATAATAATTCCTGCAAAAAAAGAAGGTGCAGATATCCCTAAAATGGCAAATGCGTTGGCTGATTTATCAATCCATGAATCTTTGTAAACCGCCGATAAAACACCTAAAAATACACCAATAATAGTGGCAAAAATCATTGCAGTTAGCGCCAGGATAAAGGTGTTTGGTACCGTTTCGGAAAGGATTGCGGTAACATCGCGTTTGGTTTGGTATGAACTGCGTAGATATGGCCATTTCAGCGCCAGCACTTTTTTATCAAAATCGATCAGTTTTGCATAATGGTATTTCTGCTGACTGGTGCTATCGTTATCCAGGATACTGATTGGCGATAAATCGTTGATATATAAAATAAACTGAACAGGCTTGGAGCGATCTAAACCAAATTCTTTACGAACGGCCTCGAGCGATTGTACATCTGCCCGCTGCCCCATCGTCATCCGAGCCGGATCGCCGGGCAAAATATTGAACAGCACAAAAACAACCAATATCACACCACCCATTACCAGTAGTCCATACATCAGTTTCTTTATTGCGTATCCGATCATGCTATTTATCGAAATATTTTCTGCTTAACTGATCAAAAGTTGGAACATTATGAAAATGCCATTTATTAATCACCACACCATTCTTCAACAGCAAAACACCGGGATTAGCCCTGACCATACTTTTTAAAGGCACCGCATCTGCATAAAATACTTCAGAAAACAGGTTGTTCTTTTTGATAAAAGCCTGAGCATCCTGAGCGGAATTGGAAGTAAGCAATACCGTACGGATATTAAACTGCTGTGTAGCATTTAAGGCTAATGCATTTAATTTACCAATAGCTGCTTCATTTGCACTGTGAAGATCGTAGGCCACAAAAATCAGGTTGTAGTAGGGGTTTTCGATCAGTTCTTTAGTATAATCTGTACCGGAAGCGTCGGTAATATTTAGGTCTTTTATTTTAGGTTCAAATCCTTTTTTGATCAGTTTTTTGATTGGTTCGCCAACAATTTCCCAGTTATTATCTTTCCAGATTTCCGTTTTCAGGTAATCCTTATCACTCATGTCCTTCTCCTCATTGGTTTTCTTGTTCTTGAGGTGGTACATGATTTCAAATTCATCAGGCTTTTCTCCCGGAGGAATCACCATTAATGATGGAAGGTGTGCACCCACTTTATAAGGCAAGAAATCGATAATCGGCAGCACATTGTAGGTGTACAAGCCAAAACCTAAAGAAACAGCAGTAACTGCTATGGCGATATTTCTTTGCGTGCTTTCTTTTTTAAACAAGGGCTGAATCAGTTCTTTCTTTAAGAAAATCACGATTATCAGTGCCAACAAGATCAGGTCTTTACTGAACGATTGCCAAGGCGTAAGCGGAATAGCATCACCAAAACAACCGCAGCTGGTAACCACTTTAAATGCGGCAGAAATAAATGTTAACAGCGTAAAAAAGATAATCAGCAACAATAATCCCCAGGCAACTTTTTTACTCCAGAAACCCAATAACAATAATGCACCCAGCACAATTTCCAAAGTACACAGCAAAATGGCGATACCTGTGGCTATACCGCTGAGGAAGTTCATGTGGAAAACTTCAAAATATTCCTGCAGCTTATAACCAAAACCAAGCGGATCGTTCGCTTTGATCAATCCTGAAAATATGAATAAGGCACCAACAAAAAATCTGGAGAATCTTAAAAGTACATTTTGCATCGGTATATTTGTTTTCTAATGGTGATTGGGCAATTTCATTTTTATTTAACGCCTAACTTAATCAAAGCAAAAACCGAATAATTCAGCATGTCCTGATAATTCGCTTTTACGCCTTCAGAAGCCAGGGTTTGTCCTTCATTATCTTCAATCTGTTTCACCCTAAAAATCTTCATCAAAATCAGATCGGTTAACGAGCTGATGCGCATATCGCGCCAGGCTTCGCCATAATCATGATTTTTGGCAAACATTAAATCTTTGGTTTCGGTTATTTTGCCTTCAAACAGTTTTTCAACCTCTGCATAAGGCATTTCGTTGGGGTCGCTTTCTTTCAGTTCGAGCTGCATCATCGCAATCACACAGTAGTTTACAATGCCAATGTATTCAGATACAACACCCTCTCCCACCTTGCTTACTTTTTTCTCTTCCAGTGTACGGATGCGCTGTGCTTTGATAAAAATCTGATCGGTGATCGAACTCGGTCTTAAAATCCGCCATGCAGTGCCGTAATCTTTAGTCTTTTTTAAAAATAATGATCTGCAAACCGCAATCACTTCATCAAATTCTATAGAGGTATTTGTTTGTGCCAAAGCCAATAATTATTTAGTTTTTAGTGTATTTTTGTCATGAAAAAACAAAAGCTAAAGATACATTTTTAAAGCGAAACCCAAATCCCGAAAGGGTTTATTATGGCAGAAAAAAACTTTTTTGAGCCCAAACAAAGCTTAAATATAAAAGGCAGACTTATCGATTTAAGCACGCCAAAAGTGATGGGAATTTTAAACATTACCCCCGATTCTTTTTACAGTAACAGCCGAACGAAAACGACAGACGAAGCCCTAACCAAAGCCGCCCAGTTTTTAAAGGAGGGGGCTACTTTTATCGATATTGGCGGTTATTCATCAAGGCCCGGCGCTAAAGACATTTCTTCAAGTGAAGAAATAGACCGTTTGGTTCCCGTGGTTGAAGTTTTAACAAAGGAATTTCCGGAAGCAGTAATTTCCATCGATACCTTTAAGGCGAAAGTGGCCGAAGAAACCATTTTAGCAGGTGCGCACATCATTAATGATATTGCCAGTGGCGATATGGACGAGAAGATGTTCGAAACCGTAGCCAAACTGCAGGTTCCTTATATGATCATGCACATGCAGGGTACCCCACAAAACATGCAGCAAAACCCCATTTACAATAATGTGCTTTTAGAGGTTATTGATTACCTGACAAAAAAAATTGCCGCACTTAAGGCCCTGCACGTTCACGACATTGTTATTGACCCAGGTTTTGGTTTCGGAAAAACAACGGAGCATAATTACGAACTGCTCAACCAGCTGGAGGCCTTTAAAATATTCAAGCTGCCTGTTTTGGTCGGTTTCTCGCGTAAGGGAATGATTTATAAAACACTTGGCACTACAGCTGCGGAAGCGCTGAACGGAACCACGGTACTTAATACCCTTGCGCTGCAAAAAGGAGCCGGAATTTTAAGGGTGCATGATGTGAAGGAAGCGGTGGAGTGCGTGAGGTTGGTGGAAAGATTGAGAGGTTAACTGGTTAATTGTTTAAATCGGTTAACTGACAAGAAATGGTTATTAGGTTAAATTAATTGAACATTCATAATCTAGAAATTAATTGGTCATTTACAATTAATGACTTAAATTCATCTCAAATATTCCTATTCTCGGCTTACATCTAATGATTAAAACCTAAAATTTAATTATGATGCATGTATATTCCTTTGAAAAATTAGAAACCTAGCAAAAAGCCAGAATGTTTAGAAAAGACATTTACAACTTGACGAGAAAATTCCCAAAAGATGAAACATTTGGCTTAACCAGTCAGATTAAAAGATCATCCAGCAGCATTGGGGATTGTTTGGCAGAAGGTTCAGCGAGAATTACTTCCAAAGACAAAGCACACTTTATATCCATGTCTTATTCAAGCGCGATAGAAACCATTAATCACATTATCGGAGCATACGATTTAGAGTATATCAATGAAGAAGAATATATTTCATTCAGGTTAAAACTAGATGAATTAACAAACAAGCTAAATGCATTACGCAGATCGATATTAAAGAGTTAATTCTTATGCACCCAAACAATTAACCGATTAACCATTTTAAACAATTAACCCACAACCCCAAACAATTAACCGATTAACCGTTTTAAACAATTAACCTATCTTGTATACTGAAATCCGTTTTGCTATCTTGCCACTAAATGAAAGGTTTTGATTTTGACTTCCTTAAAGTATCGCCAACTGATATCGTTGATATCATTCTGGTGGCCTTATTAATTTACTACGTTTATACCCTAATCCGCAATACGCTAGCCGTTAACCTGCTTGTAGGGATGTTTATTATTACAGTTTTTTACTGGATAGTAAAGGCTTTACACATGGAACTGCTAACCGCAATCATAGACAAGTTTATGAGTGTGGGGATTATAGCCCTGATTGTAATTTTCCACCCGGAGATCAGGCGTTTCCTTTTACTGATCGGAAAAAATGCCTTTTTACAGAAAAACAAAGCCTGGTGGGGTTATTTATTTGGCAGAAAAGAGATAGAAAGAAATAATTTAACCAGGATAAAACCCATTATTGATGCCTGTAAAACCATGAAAAAAACACGTACGGGTGCTTTAATGGTATTTGTTAAATTTTACGACGAACAGTTTTTCGCTAATAGCTGTGAGATTGTGGATGCCAAAATATCAAAACGTTTATTGGAAAGTATCTTCCAGAAAAACAGTCCGCTGCATGATGGTGCCGTGGTGATTTCTGAAAATAAAATTAAAAGTGCCAGTTGTATTTTACCCTTAACAGATAACGACCAGTTGCCATCGCAATTTGGTTTAAGGCACCGTGCCGGGATTGGTGTTTCTGAAACCACAGATGCTGTTGCGGTAATTATTTCAGAAGAAACAGGAGAAATCTCTTATGCAAAGCAAGGTCGTGTAAGGATGAATGTTTCTTTCGGGGAATTGGAGAAATTGCTGAATAAGGATTTTTAGTAAAAACAGATTAAAGAAGGAGTCGTCATCCTAAGATTGATCGTCATTCCCGCGTAGGCGGGAATATTAAAGCTTATTGCATTACGATTATTCATAAGCTTACCTTGTTTCAAAGGTATCTATGAGCACTCCGTGGTTCCCAATCGAGTGGGGAATGCCGATCTCACGCAGCCTATCATTTTGCCAAAAAAACCTGTCATTTATATTGATTTTTATGAAAATTATTATCCCTCAGGATGGCATAACGATTAATACTCCGTGTTTCTGTGCTTCCGTGGCAAAAATAAACCAGTTAGTTTAGCAACTCTAAAAACGCAAAAAGGCGAATGTTTCCACTCACCTTTTCAATATAATTTTAAGAATCACCTATTGATGTAATCCCTCAATCTGTACAATCAATCTTTAGCAATATTGCTCAAAAGCACCAATCAGGTTATCAGCAATCATTTGTGCCGGACGACCTTCAATCTGGTGACGCTCAATCATGTGTACCAATTTACCATCTTTAAATAATGCCATTGCCGGCGAAGATGGAGGGAAAGGCATCATGTAGTTCCTGGCCTGATCTACTGCTTCTTTTTCCATACCTGCAAAAACGGTAACCAGTTTATCAGGATGTTTTTCGTGTGCTGCTGCTGCTCTGGCTGCCGGGCGTGCATTTGCTGCCGCGCAACCACAAACAGAGTTCACCACTACCAACACTGTACCTTCGCCTTTAATGGCTTGATCTACGTCTGCTGCGTTTTTTAATTCTTGAAAACCAACGTTAGTTAATTCCTTACGCATTGGTTCTACTAAATATTCTGGATACATTATCTTAATTTTTTATTTACAATTTCAATGGTACAAAAATAAGAAAATCGAATGGCATGCACCATTCGATTTATATTTTTAAGGTAAAATTAATTCACTACTTCATACCTTTTATAAAGTTGTCAAACATCTGAGGGTTAGCTATTGCGCCTGCAATAATAAGTACAACAACAACAATAAATAATAAACTTAAAATGGTCGCAATCATTCCGCAGATTTTACCTGCCTTCGCATTTTTAAAAGATGATTCGGTATATAAACTGGGATTTAACTGATACTTTTTCATATCACCTGCGCCCAATATCCAGGCAATTACACCGAAAATCAAACCAAATATGCCATAAAAGCAACAAGCGGGAATGGCCAAAATCCCCATTACAAGTGAAGCTGTTGCATTAGGTAAGTTTTGCTGACCAAAACCTCCTCCAAACTGACCAAACGGCGGCGGCTGCTGAAATGGCGGCGGTTGCTGGAAAGGTGGTGGCGTTGCAGGTCCCTGATCAAGTGGCTGAAAAGGTGCTGGTTCGGGATTTTGATTCTTTGAAAGATCAATGGGTTTATTTTCTTCGGGATTTCCTTGTTCTTCTGACATCGGTATATTTAGATCAATTGGTGAGTATATATTTTGTAAATGTAATTGATTAAGATAATTACTGCAACACCTGCAAAAACGATTTTAATGAGCTGTGCCCCAAACTTAAAATCTACTTTGAGGTGAACAATGGTAAACAAAACCACAAAAAGGAGTGGGATTGTTGCGGGATAAAATTTAAAAGAAGCAATCAGATCTCCTCTAAATAAGGCTAAAACCGAACGCTGTAAGCCACAACCTGGACAATCTATCCCAAAATTCGCTTTAAAAGGACAGCTAAAAAGGTGATTTCCCAACCAATCGAGAAAACTATGTTGCTGTTGAACCATTAATATCACCGATAAATTTCCCCTGGGCATCTTTCCAGGCTTTATATTTTTCAAGATCTTTAACTACCTGTCTATAAACCAGGTTTAAGATATAAATATCATCAACAAACCCCAGCACAGGTACAAAATCCGGAATCACATCTATCGGCGACAAAAAGTATATTAATCCTCCCAAAATGGCAATGATTGATCTTTTGGGGATTTCATTGTAGTCGCCATTTACATAATCCTTTGATACAGCGAAAAGCAGAACCAGTTTAGACCAAACGCCTTCCAGATCACCTTTATTGGTGACGGCCTTGCCTAAAGCATCTTTTATAGTTTTATTGGCTTTGGTTTTATTACTTAGAATCACCGAAGCCTTGCTTTCGGATTTTTTAAAGAAACCTAATATTTTTTCCCTGTTCAATTTCATAGTTAATTATATTACAAATTAACGGCCAAAAGCATCATAATTATCTTCAGCGTATTTTGTAAAGCGGTCTAATAACTTAATATTTTTGTTTTCAACAGCCGTTAGATCATTATCAACGTTGTTTTTTACAGGAACATACCATTCTACCGGATCGAAAAAATTTCTAAAGGTCTGCTTTTTAAAAGCATAACCATGTCTGGCAAAAATGGTATTTTTGATAATCTGCAGATCGAGTTTTCTTAAATTCTTTACATCCTCTTCTTTTAGTACGTTGGTTGATGCGTTTAATTTAAAAATCTGTTCGGATGCACTTCTATAAAAAGGATTGGCCTCAAGGGAATCAACTGTACCATCCTCTAAAGTATCCACTCTTTTTACCATCTTGTGATCACTCCAGTCTACATAACTCGATTCTGATGGCAGCATCAGGTTTGCATTATATTCAAAGTTCTTTTTGAGTAATTTAAATTCTTTTTCAGGCCATTTAAGTTCTTTTTTGTAGGCATTCCATTTTCCTATTAAGGTATCGCCAACCAGTGTGATTTCAAATTTTCCATCGTATTTTTCGGTGCCTGGCTCATCTAAAACCAAAGTGATTTTACTTCCGTCTTCAGATAATTTACCCAATAGCGGACGGCTGTTACCAGAAACTACGCTTTGTGCAATTACCGTATCTTTAGTGATTTTTTTGATGTTGATATTCAGTTTTTTAACAGCATCCGACATATCTCCTTCGTACTCTAATTCATCTGTTGTGTAAAAATCACCAACCCAAAAACCGTACAGTTCTTTGTGGATTTCTGGCTGAGCAACTGCTGTGGATTTTACATTATCTTTCTTTTTCGTGTCTCTGCATGAGAGCATCAAAAAAGGGATCAGAGCGAGTAATAAGATTTTTTTCATAGTGTTTTATTTGTTTTTATAGGTCAAACAATCTTCTTTTTGATCAGCCACTCGGCAATCAACAAATTGGGTATCCAGCCCAGCCAGGCAATAATCTGATACACATCCATCGGCGCCGGGTGGAATAAATATACTAAAATAACTTTCCATAGCCTTAAAGTGATGGCCGAAGCTGCCAGGGCAAAACTGCGGTACATAAACTTTTTATGAGCAGTTATTTTTCTTTTCAGGATCAATAAGGTGGCTTTTAAGGTAAACCAGAACCATAAAATACCCAAAATTATAAATGAGGTTTTTGCTATTAAGCCTCCATTTGCAAACCAACCAATAAAAATACCGGATGGTGAGGCAAACACTAACACAAAGCTCACATACAAATAGCCTAAAGATTTGTGTATTTTAGGATAGTTAGTTAAAATTCTGGCATTAAACTGTGTAAAACCAGCTAATAACACAAATATAGCACTGTATACATGCACATAAAATATGGGCAGGTAGGCTTTTATTCCGGATACTTCGGTCTGCTTGATCTGCAGAAAGGATACTTCACTGCTCAGCGGGACATAACGCAAAGTAAGCTGCACCATCAGCATAAAAAAGTACGTAAAAAACAATAGCCAGGCCACCTGTTTATAGCTGATGCTTTTCATTTATTTTTTATTGAATAGCGCGAGTAATTTTTTATCGAAGGCTATGGCAACCAATTGTGCATTTACCACATTATCTTCGTAAAGCTGCTGTTTCTTGGGATCGAACACAAACCTAGCGATAACAGGCATCCTATCCGGGTAACTTTCGTGCAGGTTAAAATTATAGGTTTTGGAGTATTCCTGTGATGGATCGGTTTTAGGGTTAGGGCTGCTCTCGAGCATAACACCGTAAGAGGTACCGCCATTTTTCACTACCCTTTCGTAAAGTCCTTTGGTAAGTTGTTTACAACGCGGAGAAGTTTCTACAATTTTATACGCAATCTGTGCTTTATAGATTTCTTTTACCTGGGCTTTTGAATGATTTATTGATAATCCCAGAATAAAAATAAAGAAGAGTATATTTTTCATGTTTGAGTAGCATTATTTTTCGATCGTTGTTAAAAACTCATCAATTGTTAGAATATTAACTTTAGGAAATTCTATTTGTTTCAAGATTTTAAAATGATGATCATTAGTTATGATATAATCAGCATTACCGCACACGTATGCATCAACGTATTTATTATCATCTAAATCAGATAAAATTAGTTTCCATTCAAAATAAATATCAACCTTTTCTACATTTTTAAGATGTAGCAATAATTCAGCGATGCTACTTGCAATTAGGAAAGTTGTCTTTTGTTCTATAATTTCGACATATTCAGATAAAATATCGTTACTAATTACAGCCTGGAAATGCCCATTAATTAGTGCATCGAAGATTGACCTATATTTTGATTTTTTAGGAATTGAAATAAGAAGTACATTCGTATCAAGTACAACTTTCATTAATGCTACTTTTTCCTTAGGTGTTCGCTCTTCCAAGACTCAATTGTACTTTCATTCCAATTGTTTTCATCCCAGAGTTTATCCATTTCATCAGACGCCAATTTTGCAAAGTATTTTGCCAATATTTCTTTAATATCATTCAACTGAGCATCAGGTAAATTATATTGAAATAATTTTAATAGCTCAAGCTGAACATTCGTCAATTTTCCTGTAGCTTCCATATTCTTAATTGTGAACTAAACAAATATAATCAATAATATTTTAAGATGATTTCATCATTTCCAGAATATCATCAACATATTTACGCTCATTGGCCAGGCGTGGCACTTTATGCTGTCCGCCTAGTTTATCTTTTGCCTTTAACCAGTTGTAAAAAGTATTTTCAGGAGCATTGTGTACCTTAGGACGGGCCAGCGCCATATCTTTAAAGCGTTTAGCATCGTAATCAGAGTTAACTTCCCGCAATGTGCCATCCATGATATCTATAAACTTTTCAAAATCATTAGGCTGTTTATCAAATTCGATGATCCACTCATGCCCTCCGGCTTTTTCTCCTTTAAAATAGATGGGTCCGGCGGTGTAATCTTTTATTTCCGCACCAGTTTCCAGACAGGCTTTGGTTAAGGCCTGTTCTGCATTGTCAATAATCACTTCTTCACCAAAAGCATTGATAAAATGTTTGGTCCGCCCGGTAATTTTGATGCGATAAGGAGAAAGTGAGGTAAACTGAATGGTATCGCCGATCATGTAGCGCCATAAACCACCATTGGTCGAAATCACAATAGCATAGTTTTTATGCAGTTCTACCTCGCCAAGCAATAAAGCTTTAGGATTTTCATCTCCTATATTTTCCATCGGAACAAATTCATAGAAGATACCGTAATCAAGCATCAGCAACATTTCTTCTGAATTATCCTGATCCTGAATACCAAAAAATCCTTCGGATGCATTGTAAGTTTCGAGATAATACATGTCATCGGATGGGATCAGTTGCTTAAACTGCTCGCGATAAGGGGCAAAATTTACTGCACCATGGATATAAAGTTCGAGGTTTGGCCAAACCTCCAGTAAATTCCGTTTCCCGGTAAGTTCGAGCACTTTTTTTGCCAGTACGATGGTCCACGTGGGTACTCCTGAGATACTGGTTACGTTTTCATTGATGGTGGCTTCGGCCATTCGATCCATCTTGATTTCGTAATTATCCATCAAAGCAATAGACATATCAGGCGTACGGTAATATTCGGCCCATATTGGAAGGTTTTTGATCAGCACAGCCGATAAATCGCCATAAAAACAATCTTCATTTAATTGGTTTACCTGATGGCTGCCACCTAAAACCAAACCTTTTCCGGTAAACATCTGGTTATCGGGCCGATTGTTGCAATAGATGGAAAGCATATCCTTACCACCTTTAAAATGGCATTCCTCTAATGATTCTGGAGAAACCGGGATAAACTTACTTCTATCGCTGGTGGTACCCGATGATTTTGCAAACCATTTGATATCAGACGGCCAAAGAATATTCTGTTCGCCATTGAGCATGCGCTCAATATAAGGCTTTAAGGTATCGTAATTTTGAATGGGAACGCGTTCCTGGTATTGCTGTTGGGTTAAAATCGATTTATAATCGTAATGCCTTCCCCATTCAGTATTTTCTGCACTATCGATCAAAGTATGAAACCATTCTTCCTGAACGTCGTAGGGATATTTCATAAAAAGCTCGATCTGGTGGATCCGCTTTTTCATTAACCAGGTAAAAATTGAATTTACAAATGCCATCTTTAAATGTTAAAATTAACGGGCATCATTTTGCCACAGATTTTCACATCTGCCCTTGGTTTAACGAGGATACACACAGATTTTTATACACAGTAAATAATTTTATAGCTTTTGGTTTAACGTCGCGATTAGGCAACACACCAAGTTAAATTTTGTTTGCTTATTGTTACTTAAACATCGAATTTCTTACGTTTCAACACGAAATTCGATCCCAGGTAAACTTTTCTCACCATTTCATTTTCAGCTAGCACTTCCGGAACGCCCTGTTCTAAAATTTTACCTTCAAAAAGCAGGTATGCCCTATCGGTAATCGACAGTGTTTCCTGTACGTTGTGGTCGGTAATTAAAATACCGATATTTTTATGTTTTAATTTGGCTACAATACTTTGAATTTCTTCTACGGCAATCGGATCCACACCTGCAAAAGGTTCATCCAATAAAATGAAATTAGGGTTGGCCGCTAAAGCACGGGCAATTTCGGTACGGCGGCGCTCACCACCTGATAATAAATCGCCACGGTTTTTACGCACTTTGTGTAAACTAAACTCGTTGATCAGCTCTTCGAGTTTATCACGTTGTTCTTCCTTAGTCAATTTGCTCATCTCCAAAATGGCCAGGATATTATCTTCTACAGTAAGTTTTCTAAAAACAGACGCTTCCTGGGCTAAATAACCGATTCCTTTTTGCGCTCTGCGGTACATCGGATCTTCGGTAATGTCTTCTTCCTCTAAAAAAATACGGCCTTCATTTGGTTTGATCAAACCTACGATCATGTAAAAGGAAGTTGTTTTTCCTGCACCGTTCGGGCCTAAAAGCCCAACAATTTCCCCTTGACTTACGTTAAAGGAAACGTTGTTTACAACAGTGCGCTGTTTGTATTTTTTAACCAGATTTTCGGCTTTTAGTATCATATATCTTAATACTAAACCTCGTAGGTTTCGAAAACCTACGAGGTTTGGATTTAGTTTATTTAATTAACTTTTATTCCTTTAATATTTAATTGCAAGCGTTTTTTATCACGCCATACGTTTTCTTCTAACGTATAACAAACGGAAAACGGCACCTTTGGTTGTAAAAGATTTTGAAATTCTGCCAATCCGAATGCAATGCCTTCAAAAATAGGCGAATTTTGTTGTTTTATATTAATTTTTAAATGATTTTGGCCAACAGCCATGGCATGTTGTGCCAGGTATACATTATGTGTCACAAAAATCGGCGACATATTTTCTGGTCCGAATGGTCCCATCTGTGATAAAACCCTATAAAACTTACCGTCTATTTGTGCCAGTTCAATTTCGGCATCGATCCTGATCATTGGGGTAAGCAGTTCTTCTGTAATGCTTGCAGATACAATTTCTTCAAATTTATCTGAAAAAGCATCAATGTTATGCTCTTGCATGGTTAAGCCGGCAGCAAATTTATGCCCGCCATATTGATCCAATAAATGCGCGCATCCACTTAAAGCTTCATATAAATCAAAACCCACCACCGAGCGGCAGGAACCGGCTACATGACCATTAGATTTAGTGAGTACGATTGTTGGGCGGTAATATTTTTCGGTTAAACGCGAAGCCACTATCCCGATTACTCCCTTATGCCAGCTCTCGTTAAACACTACGGTGGTTTTCCTGTTGATGAGGATTTCACTTTCGCCAATTAGTGCCAAGGCTTCGCGGGTAATGTCCTGATCGTAAGTTTTTCGTTCGGTATTTTTAAGGTTGATGAGTTCGCTTTGCTCCAATGAGTTACTATCCACCTGGCAAAGCAGCATGGCAACGGCATGTTTGGCGTGGTCTATCCTGCCAGCGGCATTAATCCGCGGACCTAATGTAAAAACCACATCGGTAATACTGTAATTTTCGGTTTTGCCCGAAACTTCCATTAAAGCCCTCAAGCCCTCACAAGGATTGGAATTTAATTTTTTCAGCCCATAATAAGCCAAAATCCTGTTTTCGCCTACTACTGGTACAATATCGGCAGCGATGCTCACCATTACCAAATCTAAATATTGCAGGTAAGTTTCTTTAGGAAGCTGATGTTTTTGCGCATAAGCCTGCGCCAGCTTAAACCCAATACCGCAGCCGGCCAATTCTTTAAAAGGATATGGGCAATCAGCACGTTTAGGGTCTAAAACCGCAATGGCCTGAGGCAATTCATCTCCGGGTAAATGGTGGTCGCAGATGATGAAATCAACACCCAAAGTGTTGGCGTAATCAATTTTATCAATCGATTTTATCCCACAATCTAAGGCAATGATTAATGAAAATCCATTTTCATTTGCATAATCAATCCCCGCGGTAGAAATGCCATAACCTTCCAGATAGCGATCGGGAATATAATATTCGATGTTTTTAGTGAGCTGTGAAAAGAAACTGAAAGCCAGTGCAACAGAAGTTGTGCCATCTACATCGTAATCGCCATAGATCAATATTTTTTCGTGGGTAGCTAATGCAGTTTCGATACGGGCAATAGCAACATCCATATCCTTCATTAAAAAAGGATCGTGAAGATGATCGAGGTCTGGCCTGAAGAAATCTTTTGCCTGATCGAAATCACAAATATTCCGCTGCACCAGTATTTGTGCCAATGAGCGGTCTATGTTGAGCTGTTCTGCTATTTTTGTTACTGTGCCATCATTACAATCCGATGCCAGCACCCATCTTTTTTCCATTTTATTCTGTCTCCGAACAGTAAATATACATTTTAATTGGATATGATGGAGGCAATCTCTAGTGAGCTGACAAACAACCGCCTTAATAACAAAAAGTTAGGTTTTACTTTGAATTTCCAGGATATGCCGCATAAAGTTTCATTAAATGTGCTTTCTGATCTGCATATTTGGCATCATCAATTAAATTTACACGCTCAGCCGGATCCCAGGATAAATTGTACAGTTCAGTAAGTTCTTTATCATCCTTTTTGGTAATCCTGAGTTTCCAGTCACCATCTTTCACTCCTTCTAAAACATAATTATGGTAGTAGATTGGGCGATGTGTTTTACTATAAGCTTTGTTGGTAAGTAATCCCGAAACAGATTCACCGTCATACACTCTTTGAGGTAGTTTGCTTTTGGTCCACTCAGCCAGCGTAGGAAAAACATCCAGATTAGAAATGGGTTTGGTTAACTGGGTATTGTTAAGGGTATGGCCTTTCCAATATACGATAAACGGAACACGGTGACCACCTTCGTAAGAGATACCTTTCGAACCCCTAAAAATCCCGGCAGAACCTACGTGGTAAAATTTGGTAAAGCCATCATCATACATCCGTTGTGGCGCATTAATCCACGGGCCATTATCGCTGGTGAAGATAAAAATGGTATTATCAGCTTGTCCGGAAGCGACTACCTGTTTCCAGATTGCGGCTAAAGCTGCATCCATATCTTCAATTACATCACCCAATTCGCCTCCTGCCGAAGGTGTTTTTCTGCTTTTTTGAGCGGCAAATGCCACAGGTAAATGCGGCATATTCTGCGCCAGGTAAAGAAAAAACGGTTTCTTTTCTGCTGCACTTTTTTTAATGAATTTAATCGACTCGCGGGTATAAGAACTCGTTAAAATACTATCGTGTGGTTTATAAATCTCTGGTTTTGTATTTCTGAAAATCTTGATCGTGGTATCTGTTTTTACATAAGGTGCCCTATAATCATGACTGTATAAAAGACCGTAAAACTCATCAAATCCTTTTTTATTGGGCAATGAAACGCCATGATCGCCCAAATGCCATTTGCCCACCAAAGCGGTAGCATAACCCGATTGTTTAAGCATCTGTGCAATGGTAACCTCATCTTCAGGTATGCCACGTTTGTCGCCCGGGCCTATTGGCCATGGCAGATCCATCCTGCTGCAATACCTGCCGGTTAGCAATGATGCCCTTGATGGTGTACAGGTTGGCGAGGTAGTTACAAAGTTTGTTGCTTTTACTCCTTTCGCGGCCATTCCATCTAAGAAAGGTGTTTTTATCAGCGGACTTCCATAACATGAAATATCGGCATAACCCATATCATCGGCCAATACAATTATTACGTTTGGCTTTTGTTGTGCTTTTAACTGTATGGAAAGGCTGCAAGCCAGCAGAAAAATTAAGATTCGAAGATTCATGCCTGAAATTTAAGCATCATATTTTACAAAAAAAGGAAGTATCCAAGCTTTTACCGAAACAAATACTAATGTTTAGATTGTTACCTTTGTATAAACATTAAAAAATAACATTTTGCAAGTTCACACCCTATTCGAAGGAACCTATTCTGTTGATGCATCAAAGAAATTTGTGCCTTTCGACCCAGCCATACATAGTTTTAAAGACAGACCTGCTTCATTATTCATCAATGTTCAGCCTTTTTTGGTGGAGCTGAAAAACGACCTCGTGCTTTTTGATACGGGTTTAGGTTTTAGTGATGACCACGGCGAACTGATTTTACATAAAAATATCCGCAATGCAGGTTTCGATCCAACTGACGTAACCAAAGTTTTAATGTCGCATTTACATTACGACCACTCCGGCGGTATGATCCATAAACAAGGCAACGATAAAGTTGAATTGAGTTTCCCTGATGCAGAATATGTAATTAACCGTGGCGAATGGGAAACCGCTTTTAGCAGCACTTCCTCGTCTTACCATACCGATATTTTCGATTTTGTGCAGCGAAATGCGCAGTTGAAGTTTGTTGAGGGAGATGGTGCATTGGATGAAACCATTGCTTACGAATTTACTGGCGCACACTGCCCTAACCACCAGGTTTTTCTTTTAACCGAAGGCAATCAAAAGGTATTTTTTGGTGGCGATGTTTTGCCTGAGCCTGAAGAACTAGTTAAAAATTTTATTGCAAAATATGATTTCGACGGTCGCAAGGCAATGGAATTAAGAAAAGAATTTGGAAAAAGAGCTGCAGAAGAAAACTGGGAATGTTTATTCTACCATGGCAAAAGTGCTGCAACTGGTTTTGTGGATGCTGTTGAGGGCGGGTTTAAGATTAGGTAACTCTACTCGCTTTTTTACCACAAAGCTCACAGAGAAAAGGCGCGAAGTACACAGAGTTGGGTGCTATCCAAAATTCTTAAAAACTCTTTGCCTCTCTGTGCAAAACTCGGTGTTCTCGGTGGTTAGTCTTCGACTTCGCTCAGACTGACATAACTTAGTGCCCCTTCGCGTTAAACTTAGCCCTCTTTGCGGTTAAAACAAAAAAGCCTCGACAAATGCCGGGGCTTTCATTTTCCGAGACGGAAATAATTATTTCTTAGCTACCAATTTAACAGCTAATTCGAAGTTATCATCAATTGCTTTGTCGCCAATGCTATCGAAGAATGATTTCGAACCGTATTTGATGTCATATTTAGTTCTGTCAACAACGATTTTACCAGCTAAAGCTGAAGCTGTTCCATCTGCATTAACAGTTACAGTTGCAGGGAAGCTTAGTGGTTTAGTGATACCTTTGATGGTTAAATTACCTGTTACCGTTACGTTAGCACCTGAACCCGCAACTTTAGTAATTACGAAAGTTGAAGTTGGGAATTTAGCTGTACCGAAGAAATCGTCCGCTTTTAAGTGACCTTCTAATTTCGCGCTGCCATCAGCATCTTTAATTGAAGCCATATCGATTACAAAAGTACCACCAGTTACACTTTTACCGTTAACGGCTAAGGTACCTGATTGTAAAGCCACTGTTCCGTTATGAGAACCTGTTACTTTTTTACCAATCCAGGTGATGGTCGATTTTGCTGCATCTACAGTATAAGTTACTGGTTTGGTTGGGTTTTTAAAAGCTGACAATGCTACTACTGCCACTAATAAAAAAATTGAGCTAATTTTTAATTTCATTTTCTGGTTTTTTAAAATTTGATACAAATATAGATGAACTACCAATCTCTTGTTGTTGACCTATGTTAAGTTTTTTCAAAAATAATCGGATTTATTTAAAATCATTCTATTGACTGCAGGATTATGTTAAGGTTTAATTTGTTTGGATGGAAAAAAGGTAGAGGGTGGAAGGTTTAAAGGCGAAAGGTTTCTGTGCCACAACCTGTACATGCGAATAATCAATATTTTTAATTCTTAGTTTAGTTCTACTTATTGGTGGAATAAATAATATTATATTTAAAAAATAAAATCTAAATGCATTTATGAAAAATAAAACTTACGCTACCTTATACCTATTATGCTTATTGTTTGCCTTAACCAGCTGCAACTTTAACAGCACTTATCTAAACCGCGAAGAAGATAAAAAAGATGCTGAAAAAGTAACGGATGAGTTTTACAAATTGCTGGAGAAAAAAGAATTTGACAAACTAAATTCATTTTTTAGTCCACGGTTTACAGCTGTTACCAAACCTGAAAAGCTGAACGAATTTTTAATTGCCACTGCAAATAAACTTGGTGAAATAAAAAGTGAAAAATTAGATCACTGGGAATCCAAAGTGGTAAAAGGCTCCAATGCTTCAGCCAACTATGTACTTTATTATATCGTTGAAAGAACAAAATTCCAATCGAAAGAAACCATTACCCTGACAGCAGAAAATAACCAAATTAAAATATTAGGTTATAATGTTAATTCTGAAGGCTCATCAAAAGATTTACCTGATAATTTAAAAAATGGAATTGAAGCCCTTTCGGGCCATTCGATGGACGATGTTCGTGTTCATTTCAATTCTGATAAACCGGCACAATTGGCGGCTTCGGCATACGCACAGGGCATGAATATTCACATAGTTCCAAACCAGAAAGAACATTTACCGCATGAGGCATGGCATGTTGTAGAACAAAAACAAGGCAGGGTTAAAGCAACAGCACAATTAAAATCCAACACCAGTGTTAATGATAATACCAGCTTAGAAAAAGCAGCTGATGAAATGGGATCAAAAGCAGCTAAATTATAGATAAAGCAACAGCTTAGTTAAATACCTTTACCCCCCCAGCCCCTCCTCCCTAAACCTGTATTCTATGGTTAATCCAAGCAATTTCTTATTTTTTTTTATGCGACCAATTGATAGTCTTTTACATATGGCCTGTCATTCGCTACAGCCGAGAATGCCCTACTGACAAGCTTATTTCTAAGTACATTCAAGATTGATGAATGATGTTTCCCTTCTTTTATTTTTCTATCATAATATCTCTTAAATTCATTGTCTTTTTTAATGGTGTTCAATGCGCACATTGTCAATAAGGTTTTGATCCGTTTATTGGCCAGGTGACTGACCTTGGGTTTTGTGTTAAGGGTTGTTCCCGATTTTTTACCAAAAGGGGCCAGGCCGCAGTAACAAGCAAACTTTCTTGGGTTATCAAATAGGGAAAACCCTTGGGTAAGAACCACAATGAACATTGCGGTCTGTGGTCCGATACAATATACTGAGTTGACGAGTCTATATTGTTTTTCCAATAAGGCATCCTCCTTTACATAACACAAAAGTTTTTCCTCTAACAAACTTATCTTATTATCATATTCGTTGATTAATGCCTTTCTGATTTGCAGGGTGAACTTAGCAGATTCCCTGTCAAATTCCTCAAGCTCTCCACAAACATTCTTCAGTGCGGTCTGTTGCTTTACCAGCTGTCTCCTGCATGATAATAGGTATTTGATCTTGCTTATCGTCTTGCTGGGCATACTAAATAAAAAGGCTTTCCGCCTATGGATAAAACCATATTCTGCTATAGCTGCAGCATCTGCCTTGTCTGACTTACCTCTTTTGAGCCCCAGGGACCGCTTTAATCTGAGCGCATTCTCAACCCAGAGGTTTCCACCCTGATCACTAAAAAAAGTACACGCAGGAAGTGCATAGATTCCAGTATCTTCTGCGCAAAAGAACATATCTGATATGGACAGTTTGGTAAGATGATGGATCCAGGTAATCATCTCTGTATAGCCAGCATCACTGTTGGCAAAAGTGCCATGGAAACATTCATCGGGATCCTCAGCAAGAAAAAAGACTACATCTGTTTTCAGTTTTGAAATGTCGATGCCTGCAAATAATTTGTAATTCATAAATTTGGTTATCTTAAGTTGAGATTAAACCTTCATGTTGAATAAAACTAAATCCCTTAATGGTCCTGCCAGACTAAAATTCTATATGGTTCTTGTTCAACAAACGGCAGTGCTCTAATACAGGTTTTAGATCTTTAATCTAGACAGAGTAATAGTGCAGCACTGCCGTTAAGGTTTTATATATTCAAAGTTCATATATTTTTAAGTACTCACAAACCTAAGGGACAGCAGCGAAAATCCTTTTTGTTTGCAGCAACCTTGAATACTATGTCATGCTGAGGTACGAAGCATCTGTTTCATAGCATGCAGATGCTTCGTACCTCAGCATGACAGTACCACAAAAAGATTGAAGCGAATGGCAGGGCTGCAACATCCGATGGAAAACTGGTATTCATTTCCAAAAAAAAATCTGCAAGCTTTATGGTATGAATCCATAAAACTTGCAGATCAATATGTTCGTGAGGACACGAACCTAGGCATTTGGACTAAGGCGATGGAAAGAAAAACCTTAAACCCTCATCCTTTCTACCCTCAACCTTAAGGAACGATCTCTTCTAAGTAACTCTCAATCGGCGGACAAGCGCAGATTAATGCCCTATCACCATGGCTATCGTTAACACGCCCAACTGAAGGCCAGAACTTACGCTCTAACACATAAGGAAGTGGGAACGCAGCAGTTTGACGGCTATAAGCATGATCCCATTCGTTAGCGGTAATAACCGAAACCGTATGAGGTGCATTTTTTAAAGGATTATCTGTTTTATCTAAAGTTCCGTTTTCTACCGAAGTAATTTCGTTTTTAATGGCGATTAGTGCATCACAGAAACGATCTAACTCATGTTTAGGCTCTGATTCTGTAGGCTCAACCATTAAGGTACCCGCAACCGGGAATGATACTGTTGGTGCGTGGAAACCGTAATCCATTAAACGTTTTGCAATATCAGTTACTTCAATTCCGAAAGCTTTGAACGAACGGCAATCTAAAATCATCTCGTGAGCACAACGTCCCTGAGCGCCTGAATAAAGTACCGGATAGTGTTGCTCTAAACGCGCTTTCATGTAGTTTGCGTTTAAAATCGCATATTTAGTGGCATTGGTTAAACCATTAGCACCCATCATCGCAATATAAGCATGAGAGATGATTAAGATCGAAGCCGAACCCCATGGTGCAGATGAAACTGCAGAAATAGATTTTCCTTTGTCGATATCAACCACAGCATGACCTGGAAGATAAGGAACCAGGTGTTTCGCCACACCAATTGGACCCATACCAGGACCTCCTCCACCGTGAGGGATACAGAAAGTTTTGTGTAAGTTTAAGTGACAAACATCGGCGCCGATATTGGCTGGGCTTGTTAAACCAACCTGTGCGTTCATGTTGGCACCATCCATATAAACCTGTCCGCCGTTAGCGTGGATGGTTTCGCAGATTTCGATAATGCTTTCTTCGAACACCCCGTGTGTAGATGGATAAGTTACCATTAAACACGATAAATTATCTTTATGTAATTCTGCTTTCGCTTTTAAATCTTCAACATCGATGTTACCGTTTTCTAAAGATTTAACCACTACAATTTTCATGTCGGCCATTGCCGCAGAAGCAGGGTTGGTTCCGTGTGCCGAAGCTGGAATTAATGCTACGTTACGGTGAAAATCGCCTCTATCGTGGTGATAAGCACGGATAACCATTAAACCTGCATATTCGCCCTGAGCACCAGCGTTTGGCTGTAAGCTCATTGCCGCAAAACCGGTAATTTCACTTAACCATTTATCCAATTCGTTGAAAACCGAATAGTAACCCAATACCTGATCGGCAGGGGCAAATGGATGCACACGGCCAAAGTGAGACCAGGTAACCGGAATCATTTCTGCGGTAGCATTTAATTTCATGGTACAGCTACCCAAAGCAATCATTGAGTGGCAAAGCGATAAATCTTTTGCTTCTAATGACTTGATATAACGCAACATCTCATGTTCTGAGTGGTGCGAGTTAAAAATTGGGTGGGTTAAATAAGCCGTAGTACGTTGTAAAGCGGCTGGAATAACGGTTTCTACATTTTCTACCACCTCAACCTGATCGGCAGCAATGGCTTTAACCTTTGCAAAGATTTTAGCAATTAAAGCTACATCTTCGAAAGTGCTGGTTTCGTCGAACGAAATGGTGGCTACGTTACCAACATAGTTTAAGTTGATTTCGTTATCGATACATCCAGAATGGATACCGCCTTTTAAATCACCTAAATCGAAACGAATGGTGTCAAAATAAGCTGAGTTTAACTGTTCAAAACCTAAACCTTTTAAAGTAGAGGCTAAACTGATGGCCAAACCGTGTGTACGTTCTGCAATGGCTTTTAATCCTTTCGGACCGTGGTAAGCAGCGTAGAAACCAGCCATAATAGCTAGCAATGCCTGCGCAGTACATATATTTGAAGTTGCCTTATCTCTACGAATGTGTTGCTCGCGGGTTTGCAAAGCCATACGTAAAGCGTAATCGCCATGACTATCGATGGTTACACCGATTATACGGCCAGGGATGTTACGTTTATATTCTTCTTTAGTCGCAAAAAATGCAGCATGCGGTCCACCAAAACCCATTGGTATACCCAGGCGCTGTGTAGTACCTACTACCACATCAGCTCCCCACTCACCCGGAGGCATTAATAAGGTTAAGCTTAAAATATCGGCAGCTACCGTTAATTTAATATTTTTGCTGTGTAATTCAGCTGCAAAGTTTTTATAATCGAAAACTTCACCGTTTCCTGCAGGGTACTGAACAATTGCACCAAAAAATTCTTCAGTAGCAACGAAATCTAAATGACTTCCGATAACCAGTTCAATGCCGTAAGGATTGGCGCGTGTTTTTAAAATATCGATCGTTTGAGGAAAAACAAGTTCCGAAACGAAGAATTTTTTAGCTGCCTGGTTTTTACGCAAGCTGTATTGCATAAACATGGCCTCAGCAGCAGCAGTACCTTCATCCAATAAAGATGCATTGGCAATTTCCATCCCGGTTAAATCTATAACCATGGTTTGGAAATTTAATAAAGCCTGTAAACGGCCCTGTGCAATTTCTGCCTGGTATGGCGTATATTGTGTGTACCATCCTGGATTTTCGAATACGTTACGTAAAATTACACCCGGGGTAATGGTATCATAATAACCCTGACCGATAAAGCTTTTGAAAACTTTATTTAACAATGAAGTTTGTTTTAAAGCACCAAGATATTCAGTTTCTGATTTCGCAGCAGGCAAATTTAAAGGCTGTTTTAACCTAATTGCCGCCGGAACAGTTTGTTCAATCAGCTCATCAATAGAATTTACGCCAACAGTTTGCAACATTTCGGCTGTATCTGCCTCATTTGGCGCAATATGACGATTTTGAAAATCTTCCTTGTAGTGGATATTTAAGCTCATGCGGTATGAATAATAAATTTGCGTGCAAAGGTAGCAAAAATGAAGCTGTATTTCACTATCAATCAGTGTAAAAAAGGCGTCTTATTTATACTTAAAAGCGACAAAAAAGGTAGATTATCGGCTTGCAATCAAGACAAACGTTTGTTCAATTTTGAGCCAATATTTTGATTATTTGGAAAGCAGTGGCTGTGCTAAAATTTAAGTTTGTTCCCGCCATTCGTTTCAATCTTTTTGCGATCCTGTCATGCTGAGGCACGGAGCTTCTGCAGCAAAAAGGATTTCCACTGCTGTCGGGTTTAAAAATGAAGAAAATGCAAGAAACAGAGATTGCAGGATGCAATAGGAGCACCAACTATTAATTCGGGCTTTCAGCTTTGGTCTTTGGTCTTTGGTCTTTCCGCTTTAGTCCTCCCCCTTACTTCTGCACTTTCCAACCTTCATCTTTACTCAACTTTAATTTATAAGTTTTAGTAATGAAATTACTGTTTTTATTAGCTTCTTTATCAAAAGGTTCGAAATCGGTAGTATTCATTTTTAAGGATACCGTAACTTTTGCAGTGCTTGAGTTTACTTGTGCAAAATCAACTGGTTTTTCGTCTGACAGCACATATTCTACCACTTTTACCGTGGCCCTGTCGCCATCCTGTTTCAACACCAATGGACTTGCTTTATCGGTTAAGGTAATCTGATAAACAAAACTGCTATCTTTCGAAAGGAATTTCTTTTTAGCTTCTTTTAAGCTTAAGGTAACCAAACCTTTACTGGCCAAAGATTTATACTTCCCCAGTTCGAACATATCGTTTGTACTGTTGAATTTCATCTCGCCAAACTTAAACCTGGTGGTTTTATATTCCGGATTGGCTTTCAGATAACTGGTAATCACTTCAGCGGCTTCATCCTGATTGATGGTGGTTTTGGTTTTACACGCGGCTAAACCAATGATAATAAAGGATAAAATATAAATAGGAAGTTTTTTCATGTGTATATGCTCTATGCTTTTTTAAAGATATTTATTTTTTTGATATGCTACCAATATAAACCACAGAGCACACTAAGTTTTCACAGAGAGAACAGAGACTTCAGGCATCCTACATCCTTAATTGTTAGAAATAACAGCCCTGCTTTTTGCCCTCTGTGCCTTCACTCTGTGTACTTTGTGGTAAAAATGAGATTATTTCTTTTTTAGATATTTTAAATTCGGCAAAACCATCGCCGATAAAATTACCACAACTCCAACCCACCTCAAAAATGAAACCTGCTCTTGCAGTACAAACCCTGCCATCATTACCGCAACTGGTAATTCTGCCGCGCTTAAAATGGAACTAATGGCCGTACCAATTCTCGGCACGCCTTCGGCATAAAATAATGGCGGTATTACGGTACCAAAAACAGAAATAATTAAACCCCATTTTAATAAACTTCCTCCCAAAGCACCATTAAATAAAAATGTTGGCGGGAAGATGATGAAGATTAATATACAGGCACCGGTTATCATCAGGGCACTTTTCTTTAGCGGAGCATATTCATTTCCTATCCTACCGCTCAATAGTAAAAAGCCTGCATAACACAGTGCAGCCAGCAAGCCGAAACCAATGCCTTTTAAATCCATACTTCCAATGCTGGTTTCTACCATTCCGCTGGCCAATACAGTACCTCCTAAAACCAATAAAATAGCCGCTAACTGTAAGACGGTAGGTTTCTTTTTAAAAATGAGGTATTCCATTAAGATACTCATCCATATAAACTGCATTAATAAAATAATGGCAACCGAATTAGGCACCAATTTTACGCATTGATAGTAAAAGATACTCACCAAACCTGTACAGGTTCCTGCGATTACCATTTTCCACCAGGGCGTTTTAGCAGGAACCGCTTTAGCTTTGTAAGCCGTTGTTCTACTTTGGAAGAAAAATAACACCCATAAAATTACGGCTCCGAAGAAAGCCTGGGCCCCGGTAACATCACCTAAAGTATAACCTTCGTGATAAGCGAGTTTAACAAAAGTAGAGAGGATACCAAAACTGCAGGCACCAAAAAAAACAAGGAGAATTCCTTTTAACATTATAAATTATATGTTAGTATCGGGTATCAACACTGGCCTAACTTAGTTAAGCCAATTGTTGTAAATATTTCTGAACGGTAGTTTCTAAACCTAAATAAAGTGCGTCGCTAATTAAAGCATGACCGATAGAAACTTCCAATAAACCCGGGATGCTTTGTGCAAAATAATGCAGGTTGTGCAGATCCAGATCATGGCCGGCATTAATGCCCAAACCTAGAGTATTGGCATGATGGGCAGCCGCGATATAATTAACAATTGCTTTTTCCCGATCGGCAAAATAATTATGCGCATAGGCCTCTGTATATAACTCGATACGATCTGTTCCGGTTTCAGCTGCGCCTTCAACCATTTCTACAACCGGATCAACAAAAATAGAAACACGGATACCCTCTTTCTGGAAAACACTCACCATTTCTTTCAGGTAATCTTTATGTTTGATGGTATCCCAGCCATGGTTAGAGGTAATCTGACCTTCGGCATCGGGTACCAAAGTAACCTGGGCAGGTTTGTTGGCCAAAACCAGATCAACAAATTTATCTTCTTTACAATTTCCTTCAATATTAAACTCTGTAGCAATAACGGCTTTTAAATCGTACACATCCTGGTAACGGATATGGCGTTCATCAGGGCGTGGGTGTACCGTAATTCCCTGCGCGCCGAAACGTTCGCAATCTAATGCAACTTTAACTAAATCAGGATTATTACCCCCGCGGCTGTTGCGGAGCGTAGCAATTTTATTGATGTTAACCGATAACTTTGTCATAAAGCAAAGATAAGGCTTTGCCCCTGTTAATCTTAAACCTTAAAAAAATTTGACTTTTTTTTGCTCATATTTGCTTCCTGTAAATGAACTTGAAAGACACCTCCCTATATAAAATTTTAATTGCCCTGATTGCTTTAGTGAGTATATTGGCACTTTTTGGTGGGGTAATGGAACCCGATTCTGCACTTTATGCATCCATAGCTAAAAATATGGTGTTGCGTAATGATTGGATCAATATTTATGTTAGAGGTGCAGATTGGTTAGACAAACCACACTTAACTTTTGGGCTGGCCGCTGCCTCATTTAAAATTTTCGGGATTACGGCTTTTGCTTATAAACTTCCTTCCTTTTTATTTGGGTTATTGGGTGCATGGTACCTTTACAAACTGACAAAAGACATTTACAATGAAAAAACAGGATTGATTAGCGCCCTGATTTTTTTAAGTTCGCTGCATATCCTTATTTCAACTTTTGATGTACGTGCCGAGGTTTATATTACCACATTTACGCTGGCCGCCATTTATCATTATTACAAAGCACATCAAAGTCCTTTCTGGCATATTGTTGCCGGATCGTTTTTTGCTGCCTGTGCGATTATGATTAAAGGCATATTTGTGCTGATCCCCGTTTTTGGTGGTTTTATCATTTACTGGTTATTAACCAAACAGTTTAAACAGCTATTAAAGCCAAAATGGTGGATTGCCATTGCATTGATTTTTGTTTTTATTATTCCAGAACTCTATACTCTATATATTCAGTTCGATTTACACCCGGAGAAGGTAGTTTTTGGAAAAACGGGTGTTTCGGGTTTAAAATTTTTCTTTTGGGACAGCCAGTTTGGCCGGTTTTTTAATAACGGACCAATAAAAGGCAAAGGCGATTTTTCATTCTTTTTACACACTACCCTTTGGGCCTTTCTACCCTGGTCGATACTTTTTTATACTGCGGTGGTTAATCTTTTCAAAAAGAAAAACCGGGTTGATTTACCAGCAGAAAGCATCATGATCTGGACGAGTGCAGCAATTACCTTTCTATTGTTTTCACTTTCTAAATTCCAGTTGCCGCATTATATTTTAATCATTTTGCCACAGTTTGCTATCATTACGGCTTTGTACTTACAGAAACTGGAGGGAAAAAGTTTAAAAGTATTTTTTACCGTTCAAAATGTACTGGCAGTTTTAATTGTTTTGATTCTATCTGCTATTGCTGTCTTTTTTGGTTTTACAAATAATTATATAGCAATTGCTGTTTTAGTTATTTTACTGACCGTATCCTTTTTAATTTTCAAAGGATTAAAAACTGAAAATCTGCTGGCAAGAAGTAGTATGATTTCGGTTGGCTTAATGATTTTTCTTTCTGCTTTTTTCTATCCATCGGTTTTGAAATACGAATCGGGCATGCAGGCTGGTAAATGGTTAAAAGAAAATTATCCAGATGCAAAGGCTTCTGTATTGATGCATCCTGATGCTTATTCGTTCGATTTTTATGCCAATGGAGAACCGAAATACTTTTGGAGTTACGAGGAGCTGAATAAATCTAAAGATGAAAAAGATCTTGTGATTTACACCCCGGAATCAGAACTCGAAAGATTAAAAACCGAATACCACGCCGAAGTGTTAAAATCATTTGAATATTACCACATTACCAAATTAACAGGTAAATTCATCAATGCCAAAACACGCCCGCAGGTTTTAGAACATTTTTATTTGGTTAAAATACATTAGCATGGATTTATTTTTCCGCATTTTAAAATTTGGATTAACAGGTTTTCTCGGCATGGCAATCGATTTTGGGGCGACCTGGCTGTGCAAAGAGAAAATCAAAATCAATAAATATATTGCTAACGCCATTGGATTTACCCTTGCTGTAACCAATAATTACCTCATTAACCGGGTATGGACATTTGAGAGTACCAATACTCATTGGGCAACTGAATTCAGTAAGTTTTTAGTGGTAAGTTTAATAGGCTTGGGTTTAAATACCTTTATCATTTATCTTTTCCACCAAAGGAAAAACGGGACAAACTTTTATGTAGCGAAGTTTTTTGCTATTGTAATTGTATTTGTATGGAATTTTCTGGCAAATATGTTGTTTACTTTCAGGTAGGCAATTAACCATTAAGGGATTAAGGACATTAAGAAAAAACCAACTAATTAACACCGCATTTTTGCAATTTGCACGGCCCAATGAACTAATGACCAATGAACACATCAACTAGTTAAGAAACGTTTTTGCCGACAAAATATATCACAACAAGCCATATTAATCCTTTAATCAGGAAGAATAAAAACCCTACCAGCCCTACCCGCTTAAACCATAATTTTACTTTTTCTTTGTTCATGGCGATGCTTGTAAAGATAACGGATTTGCGCTAAATTAGAAAGATTTTAAATAAGGAAATATGAAATTATCTAAACGTCTGCTCCTCATTGTTTTTTATAGCTGCTTTTTTTGTATTAAAATTTTAGCACAAAATTTTGAAGATATTAAACGCTATAAGGTAAGTTTTGCCCTGGCAACAGGTAATAATGAGAAGTTGATTGCGCTCAGAAGTTTTTCTGCAAATAACCAAAAATATTTATTGCTGGTTAATCCCGAAACTTTAGATACTAAAGTAGATCTGGCCAGTAATTATACCACCAGCAGTTTGCAGTTTCAGAATGTATTAGCGATTTTTAAAAACACAGCTTATATAAAATCAATCGAAGCCGCAGCTGCTAAAGATCTGCAGTTGCAAAACGCAGGGATCGACCACGCCATCCCTAATGAAAAAGGCATTACGCTGACCATCGATCTTTGTCCATCGCATAAGGCTTTAGACCGGATTATTTTCCAATCGGTTTTTGATGAATTTAAAAAGACAGAGCAGCCCGCCCCATTAGCAGTTTCCGTTTCGGGTAAATGGATGTTAAAACACCCGGATGACCTGAACTGGTTAAAAAGTTTAGTGGAGAAAAAGGAACTGAATATTACCTGGGTAAACCATACTTACAACCACGAAGTAAATAAACTGCCTTTGGCTGAAAATTTCCTGTTGGCTCCGGGAACCAACTTAGATATAGAAGTATTGGAAAACGAAAAACTGATGCTTAAAAACGGTTTAACCCCTTCGGTATTTTTCCGTTTCCCGGGATTGGTATCAGATAAAGCAATTGTTGAAAAAATCGAAGCTTATGGATTAATCCCCGTTGGAAGTGATGCCTGGTTGGCCAAAGGACAGCAACCAAACGCGGGCAGCATTGTACTGATCCATGGAAATGGAAATGAAGAAATTGGGGTGAAAGATTTTATACAGTTGCTAAAAACGAAACAAGCTGATGTGAAAAATAAACAATGGCTGCTTTTTGATTTAAGGCAGGGTTTAGAAAAAGAATTTGAATAAATTTATCTCATTTTTAACCTAAAAGAACACAGAGAAAAATGCAGAGCGCACAAAGCTGGGTTCAGATATTTCTTTAATCAACCTTAGCGCATCTTTGCGAAAAGCTTTGCGTTTTTTTGCGGCAAAACTACTTTTTAACCGGCAATAACTTTATTTCTTTTGCTTTAAATCGGTTGTTTACAATTTCGCCGGTAACTTCTGCTTTACTCACGGCATTGCAAAAACCATGTTCGCCATGTGCATCACCGAAATCATCAATGCCTTTACCATCAACGAAATAGGGTTTGCCGTCTATCTTCACTGCTAGCTCACAATCTTTACCTTTCATTTTAAACTGGCATTCGCCACAGGCAATGTCTACTACCTGTTTGGTAATTACTTTTGCTGCTGCAGTTTTTTGAGGTGTGGTTTGGGCCTGAGCCATAAATGCAAAAAAACCGATACAGCATGTTAATATAATACTTTTCATAATTTTCTAAATCTTTATTCAAAATTAACTTATTTTGCCAACAACCAGGCGATTAAATCGGTTGGTTCTGCGATACTCCAGGAATGCGGATGCTTTTGTGTATTATTTCTTATTCCCCTATCTTTAGTTAAAATGAGTTCTACCTTATTTTCTTCTGACTTTTGTTTTAATTTATTGATATATCCTGCGCAATCTGTTACATTCATATCCGACAAATCCATGCTTCTGTTATTAATCCACCACAAAATATCGGGCTCGCTGTAAATTCTTAAGGCAGTTAATCGATAATCGGGTAGCATGCTTAAGTTGGTATAATCCGGATTGTAAACCGATTGCTCTTTTAAACTTTCTTCTTGTGTTTTATGCTCAGTATTTAAGGTATCTAATTTAGCTACAAAACTTTTTTCCCGCCCTTTTAATAATGATTTTCTTAACCTAACCATATCCAAAGGAGGATCAATGGCAAAAACCTTACTTATTTTTAATGTTTTATACTTTTCGGCATAAAACTTTAATACTGTTGTACCCCCGATAGAAAATCCACCAAGATAAAGGTCTAAATCTAATGAAATTTTATTCTTGTGATAAAAATCGTCAATCATATTACCTAATGTATGAATAGATTTTTTGTCGATTGGAAAACTTTCATTATTGGGTGTAAGATTAACCATTATAACAGCTAATCCATTCTTACTTGCTTCTTGTACAATGGATGATTGGGCCATAACGGCGGTTGGAGACTCTAAAAAGCCGGGAACCAAAAATAATATACCCTTAATTTTAACTTCTGTTGGTAAGCTTTGCATGTAAAAACAGTCTTTTCCAAAAAGCTGATCATTTTCTACTTTAACCTGTGCATGTGCAACAAAACCCGATAACAAAATTAATATAGAGAGTAAATATTTCATTAAGATTTTTTTTCAAATGTAAGTTTTCAATAGCAAAAGGACTACAACCCGCTGTAAATAAACCTGATGGAAACGAACATCCCGATTCTTCCTCGGGATAAAGTGGACAGCAGGGCTGAAGCACCCGAAGAGAACAGGAACCAACGTTTTCAAAAAACACATACAGACACCCCGTCCTGCGGACACCCCTCTGGGAGAGGGGAATAAAAAAGGGATATGCAAATCTGCACATCCCTCTTCATAAAATCGACTCCAGACTCTCGACTGAAGACTCAGGACTAATACCTGTATGTATCTGCTTTGAAAGGACCTTCTACCGGTACGCCGATATAATCAGCCTGGTGTTGATCTAAAACATCTAACTCTACACCGATTTTTTCTAAGTGTAAACGTGCTACTTTTTCATCTAAATGCTTAGGTAAAGTATAAACTTTGTTTTCGTAAGCACCAGTGTTAGTCCAAAGCTCTAATTGAGCCAAAGTTTGGTTGGTAAATGAATTACTCATTACAAAACTTGGGTGACCAGTTGCACAACCTAAGTTAACTAAACGACCTTCAGCCAGGATAATTACATCTTTACCATCAATGGTATATTTATCAACCTGAGGTTTAATTTCCACTTTGGTATCGCCATAAGCACCGTTTAACCAGGCCATATCGATTTCGTTATCGAAGTGACCGATGTTACAAACAATCGCTTTATCTTTTAATGCCCTGAAGTGTTGCTCGCGAACGATATCACAGTTACCTGTAGTAGTTACCACGATATCAGCTTCTGTAATGGCAGTAGCTAATTTTTTAACTTCATAACCTTCCATTGCAGCCTGTAAAGCACAGATTGGGTCAATTTCAGTTACAATAACACGTACACCCTGTGAGCTTAAAGATTCTGCAGAACCTTTACCCACATCGCCATAACCACAAACAACAGCCACTTTACCAGCCATCATTACATCGGTAGCACGACGGATCGCATCAACCAATGATTCGCGGCAACCGTATTTGTTATCGAATTTAGATTTGGTAACTGAATCGTTAACGTTAATTGCAGGTAAGTGCAATGTTCCGTTTTTCATTCTTTCGTATAAACGGTGAACACCAGTAGTAGTTTCTTCTGATAAACCTTTAATTGCTGCAATCAGCTCAGGATATTTATCAAAAACCATATTGGTTAAATCGCCGCCATCGTCCAAAATCATGTTTAATGGTTGTTGCTCCGGACCAAAGTGTAAAGTTTGCTCTATACACCAGTCGAATTCTTCTTCATTTAAACCTTTCCAGGCATAAACCTGAATACCCGCAGCAGCGATTGCAGCAGCAGCGTGGTCTTGTGTTGAGAAAATATTGCAAGATGACCAGGTAACTTCAGCACCGAGGGCCACTAGTGTTTCGATTAATACAGCCGTTTGGATGGTCATGTGCAGACAGCCTGCAATGCGCGCACCTTTTAATGGTTGTGTTGGACCGAATTCTTTACGTAAACTCATTAAACCTGGCATCTCTGCTTCGGCTAATTCGATTTCTTTACGGCCCCATTCTGCCAGTGAAATGTCCTTAACTTTGTAAGGAATGTAAGTTGTCTCTACTGATGACATAATTATTTGTTTTTAAATGTGATGCAAAGTTACGGCATCCCTTTGTGAAAGCCAAATAATTAAAAGAGCAAGCTGGTTTGAGGATTGTAAAATAGTGATGCGATTTCTTATAACCAAGTTCGAAAACTTCATATCTTATTTATTTTTTTTTGGAAAGCAAGTCCTGTAGTTCTTAGATCAGCTTCGGCCCTGCCATACATTATAGCTCCGATGAAGAATCGGAGGCTGCCATTCCTGTCCCTTAGGTTTGTGAGTACTTAAAAATATATGAACTTTGAATATATAAAACCTTAACGGCAGTGCTGCACTATTACTCTGTCTAGATTAAAGATCTAAAACCTGTATTAGAGCACTGCCGTTTGTTGAACAAGAACCATATAGAATTTTAGTCTGGCAGGACCATTAAGGGATTTAGTTTTATTCAACATGAAGGTTTAATCTCAACTTAAGATAACCAAATTTATGAATTACAAATTATTTGCAGGCATCGACATTTCAAAACTGAAAACAGATGTAGTCTTTTTTCTTGCTGAGGATCCCGATGAATGTTTCCATGGCACTTTTGCCAACAGTGATGCTGGCTATACAGAGATGATTACCTGGATCCATCATCTTACCAAACTGTCCATATCAGATATGTTCTTTTGCGCAGAAGATACTGGAATCTATGCACTTCCTGCGTGTACTTTTTTTAGTGATCAGGGTGGAAACCTCTGGGTTGAGAATGCGCTCAGATTAAAGCGGTCCCTGGGGCTCAAAAGAGGTAAGTCAGACAAGGCAGATGCTGCAGCTATAGCAGAATATGGTTTTATCCATAGGCGGAAAGCCTTTTTATTTAGTATGCCCAGCAAGACGATAAGCAAGATCAAATACCTATTATCATGCAGGAGACAGCTGGTAAAGCAACAGACCGCACTGAAGAATGTTTGTGGAGAGCTTGAGGAATTTGACAGGGAATCTGCTAAGTTCACCCTGCAAATCAGAAAGGCATTAATCAACGAATATGATAATAAGATAAGTTTGTTAGAGGAAAAACTTTTGTGTTATGTAAAGGAGGATGCCTTATTGGAAAAACAATATAGACTCGTCAACTCAGTATATTGTATCGGACCACAGACCGCAATGTTCATTGTGGTTCTTACCCAAGGGTTTTCCCTATTTGATAACCCAAGAAAGTTTGCTTGTTACTGCGGCCTGGCCCCTTTTGGTAAAAAATCGGGAACAACCCTTAACACAAAACCCAAGGTCAGTCACCTGGCCAATAAACGGATCAAAACCTTATTGACAATGTGCGCATTGAACACCATTAAAAAAGACAATGAATTTAAGAGATATTATGATAGAAAAATAAAAGAAGGGAAACATCATTCATCAATCTTGAATGTACTTAGAAATAAGCTTGTCAGTAGGGCATTCTCGGCTGTAGCGAATGACAGGCCATATGTAAAAGACTATCAATTGGTCGCATAAAAAAAAATAAGAAATTGCTTGGATTAACCATAGAATACAGGTTTAGATTAATCAGGTGCTGCGGTATGGCTTCCAAAGAAGTCAAGTTTGACATGGCAAGGTGCACATTAAAAACTTGACTTCTTTTAAAACTTCAAAACACAAAATAAAACTTTGATTTACAGCTAATTATTTCTTAAATTGTTATAACCAAATTAACAATTATGAAAAGCGTAAAACACTTACTTGATACCAAACAGGCTATCATTATCTCCGTATCTGAAAATATTTCTGTTCTGGATGCCTTAAAAGTAATGACAGAAAAAAATATCAGTGCCGTATTGGTGATGGAAGATGGGCAGCTTCGGGGCATTTTCACCGAACGCGATTATGCCCGAAAAATCATCCTGCAAGGGAAATCATCAAAAGATACCTTAATCAAAGAAGCGATGACAGCCAATCCTATTACCATCAAATTTAGCGACAGTATTGATCATTGTATGGAACTGATGACGGATAAACACATCCGCCATTTACCGATTGTAGAAAGCGGTGAAGTAAAAGGTATGGTATCAATCGGTGATGTGGTAAAATTTATTATTGCCGACCAAAAACAGACCATTTCGCAGTTGGAAAGCTATATTAGCGGGTAGTGATGGTGTTGGATGGTGAGACATCAACCAGTAGATATACTTAAGCTTTCACTGCTACTTTTTCCTCAGTTTTACCAGATTGGTGCATTTCGAGTTTACCGTTATACTGTGCACCCATCTCAATTTCAATGGCTTCTGTTTTAATGTCGCCGTTAACCTTGCCTGTTTTTTTTATTTCAAGGTTCAGTGCTTTTACATTTCCGTTAACCCTACCATAAATAATGGCAGAATCGGTTTGGATGTCGCCTTTTATCATTCCTTTTTCACCTAAAACAATACCACCTTCAACATTTACATTACCGATTACCGTTCCATCTATCCTGATTACTGCTTTTCCTTTTAATTCGCCGGTAATGGTAAAACCAAGGCCTATAATTGTAGAAATTTCTTGCTGATTGAGGTCTTTTATCTGGTTGTTTTTCTTGAACATGTCTACAAGGTTAAAAAGGATCTTGGATTGATAACTTTACCGTTTTGGTGTACTTCATAATGTAAATGTGGGCCCGTTGAACGCCCGGTTGAGCCTACTTTGCCAATATTATTACCGGCAATAACATTTTCGCCTTCTTCAACCAAAATTTTAGAAAGGTGGCCATAATAAGTTTCAAAGCCATTGCCATGTTTTAGTATGATACAGTTGCCATAGGCACCGCGTTTACCCGCAAAAATCACTTTACCATTTGCCGTACATTTAACCGGATCGCCATAATTGGCCCTGATATCCAACCCTTTATGGGTTTCTACATTTTCTCCGGTAAAAGGGTTTTCTCTATGACCAAAACCGGATGTAATGGTACCTAAATGCGGGTAACCCATTGGGGTATAAGCTACATTGTAAGTAATTTTACTCAGGTAGTTATCGTAAAATTCGCTGATTTCTTCATTCGATAAAACATCATCACTTTGTTCTCCACCTTCATTGCCTGTTAAAATCGGCTTTAGTCCACGCGCTTTAAGGTATTTATTAATCGTTAGTAATTTCTTATCTATCGATTGATAATGTTTTTTAAGCGAGGAGGTATCAATAACCGATAACTGGCCTTTACTTTTTAGAAGCGCAGCCTGAAGTTTATTCTTTGTCAGTTCGGTATTGGCATTACTTCGGATGAGGTAAAATATACTGCCCACAAGGATTAAAAATAACCCGAGGATGCCTAAAATATATTTTTTCCAATGGACCACGTAAGCTGTTGGAACCTGAATGGGCTTGCTCGAATTTTGATTTTTACTTACAAAAATTACGGTTGTTTTATTCCGTTTTCTGTTCATTTTGACACTGTTTTTCTGTTTGGCACGAAAACAAATATATGATATCCAACCACATAGTCAAAAACAAAGTACAAGCTTAACACCAATTGTAAAAAAATATATCAATTAACATTAAGTTAATCTCTGTACCAAAATGCGCTCATCGTAAATAAAACTCCTGCATTACGGCAGAAAAAAAGGGTTTATCCACAATGAATCGGGGCAATCTCTAAATCGATGTAATCAACCCAAAGGTTACTTCCACCTCCACTCACCTGCAATAGTTAAAGCTTCTTTTAAATTCTGCGACTCTAAGAAAACCCTTAACTCTTCTTCACCTTGAACACCTACCGGAATTTTTGGTGTATTGGCTAATGCATAAGTTAACATGGCACTGTAGCGCACCGTATTTTTTAACTGTTGTTCATCAACCAGTTTAAAACTATCACCATCAGAATGGTAAAAGGGTCCGGAATTATTTGGCAATTTACCACCGAAACCACCACCCGTGGGAATACCCGCTAACATAAACGGCTGGTGATCGCTGTGCAAACCTGCACCAGCATTAAACAGGTTTTTAAATCCGGTATCAATCTTTACAATATCAGCTCCCCAGGATGTAAAAAGCTCCTTCATTTCAGCACGTGAAGTAGAAAAACCTTTCGGATCATTGGTCATGTCGTAGTTTAACATAAACTTTACCTGGTTCAAGGTTCCGTCTTGTTTAGTCTGGTCGATATAAGCTTTAGAACCCAACAAACCTTGCTCCTCACCCATAAACAAAACAAATTCTACTGTACGTTTGCTTTTTAAATTCAACTTTTTAAACGTCCGTGCCATATCCATAATGGCGAAAGAACCGATTCCATTATCAATAGCGCCAGTAGCTAAATCCCAGCTGTCTAAATGTCCGCCGACAACAATTTTATCTTTTGGTAATTCTGTTCCCTTAAAAGTAGCGACTACGTTTCGGGCTTTGATCAAACCAGAGAAATTCGTCATGGCGATATGCGCTGTTTGTGGCTGCGATTTAATTTTCTCTTTCAGAGCCGTTCCATCCTCCAAACCAATACAAACTGCAGGGATTGGAATTAATTTACCCGTTACTGATGCCGTTCCTGTTAAAAGCACACCATCCTTTACCGTATTAATAATGATTACACCAATGGCTCCATATTTTGTGGCAATAGCAGTTTTTTCTGAGCGGTGCAAAGATTTTGTTCCTGCCGGAGAGCCTGGTAATACACCCAGATAAATCAAAGCAATTTTACCTTTAAACTTTTCCGGGCTGGCCTGATAATCTGCTTCCAACCCGTTACCAGCATCTGCAATTTCACCTGTAATATCGGCACTTACCGGCGAATGCGCCAGCGTAACGGCTTTCATTTTAACAAGGCTATTTTTATCAGCACCAATTTCTACACTGATGGTTTTCCGGGCCCAGCTTTCTACTTCAAAAGGTTGAAATTTTACCTCGCAACCATAAGATTTTAATAAATCGAAAGCATATTGCTCAGCCTTTGCCCCATTTGCAGAGCCTGTTAAACGGTGACCGATGGTTTCGGTTTCGTATTTAAGGGTTTGGTAAGCTTTTGAGTTTTGCTGTACATCGGTATTGATTTTGGCAAAAACATCTCCGAATTTATCCTGTGCATTGGCAAATAAAGTGGTGCAAAGAAGGGCGGTAGAGAAAAGGTATTTCATTAGGTTTAGTTTATCTGCTGAAAGTACAAATTTTCGGTAGAGATTGAGAGCTGTAACGTTTATTTTGCTTTGGCGCGAACATTTCTTTCTCGTACCAACTCTAAATATGCTGTCATGCTGAGGCACGAAGCATCTGCAACCTATGAAACGCTTTCCTGTAGTAGCAAGAGATTCTTCGCTGTGGTAGCATTAACAGATTCCAATAGACTGGCCGTCATCTCGACCGGAGCAACGCGAAGTGGAGAGATCTTTGTACCAAGTTATTGAAATCAGATTTAAAAGATTTCTCCACTGCGGTCGAAATGACGAAACTTCGAGACCATTCAGCTTCTTTATCCATCTGTCCATTCATATTGACTTTTATACAATAAATTATCCCTCAGAATGACAAACATAAACTAAGGTTTTACATGTGCCTTTTTCTTCGGAAAAACTAACGAGGCTACAATACTGATCACCAGGATGCTTAGAATCACAATTAATGAATGCTCAGTGGTAAATCCCCATTTTTCCAGATAAGTATGCCCTAACATTTTCACTCCTATAAAAGCCAGTAAAAATGCCAAACCTGTTTTTAGATAATGGAATTTGTGAATAATATTTACCAATAAAAAGAACATAGACCGCAAGCCCATGATGGCGAAAATGTTAGAGAAAAATACAATGTAAGGATCTTTGGTTACGGCAAAAATAGCTGGAATAGAATCGACCGCAAACAGCAGATCGGTAAACTCTACAATCAGCAACACTAAAAATAATGGTGTAACAAATGTTTTATGGTCTATTTTAACAAAGAAGTTTTTACCCTCGTATTTTGGATGAATAGAAAATATTTTCGATGCCCATTTCACCACAGGGTGATTTTCGGGATCAATCTTATCATCTTCCTCCTTGCTGAAAAACATCTTCACGCCAGTAAACACCAGGAAAGCACCAAAAACATAAAGTATCCAGGCAAATTTGGTAATCAGTGCCGCGCCCACAAAAATGAAGATGAAACGCATAATGATGGCACCCAATATCCCCCAGAACAATACGCGGTGATAATATTTTTCTTCGACCGCAAATGCAGAGAAAATGAGTACAATAACAAAGATATTATCTACCGAAAGTGCATACTCAATTACGTAACCCGTTAAAAACTCCAGTCCGAGATTTTGCTTATAAACCGCCAAACTCCCTTCAAAATCGCCGGGAATTAATTTTATATGATGCTGGTGTTTGGTTACAATCTCTTGCAGGTGGGCAAAATCCTTAATTCCGTGCAGTTGATGTCCCTCAGTTAGTAAGATAAAATAAAAGCCGATGGCCAGGGCAACCATAATCAAACTCATTATCCCTGCTTGTTTTAAACTCACTACATGCTCTTTCCTGCTAAAAAGACCTAGGTCTAAAGCAAGAATCAGTACAATAAAAAGAAGAAAACCTAAGCTAAAAAGTAATTCGTTACCCATTATTTTTTACGTTCAGTGGTATACAGTACAAGCTGTTCTAAACCTGTTCTGGCTTCACCTGCATCAAAACTGTGCAGAATATTAAATGCTTCATTCTGATACTCCAACATTTTCTCATTGGCATAATACACACCTTGGTGGGCATTTACAAAATCAATAATCTGTTGTATTTTAACCGGATCGTCCTGATGGTTTTTCACCAGGTTGATCATTTTTTTACGTTCTGTTTTCTCCGCTTTATTTAAGGCATAAATTAAAGGCAAGGTTACTTTCTTTTCTTTAATATCTATGCCCAAAGGTTTGCCAACATCATCGGTTCCAAAATCGAAGGTATCATCTTTAATCTGAAAGGCAATCCCCACTTTTTCTCCAAACAAACGCATTTTTTCTATCGTAGCATCATCAGCACCAGCCGAAGCAGCACCCGCAGCACAGCAGGAGGCAATTAACGAAGCCGTTTTCTGGCGGATCACATCAAAATACAAATCTTCCGATATATCCATTCTCCGTACCTTTTCTACCTGCAGCAGCTCTCCTTCACTCATCTGTTTCACCGCTTCTGATACAATCTGTAACAAACGATGCTCGTTATTGTTTACCGAAAGCAGCAATCCCTTGGCCAGCAGGTAATCGCCAACCAAAACCGCAATTTTATTTTTCCATAAAGCATTGATAGAGAAAAAGCCACGGCGCTCATAAGCGTTATCCACCACATCATCGTGTACCAAAGTAGCCGTATGTAAAAGCTCCACCAGGGCGGCCCCACGGTGGGTTGATTCGGTAATTCCACCGCACAATTTAGCTGCAAAAAACACGAACATCGGCCGCATTTGTTTGCCTTTTTGCTTTACAATATAATGGGTAATCCTATCCAGCAACGGTGCGTCGCTATGCATCGATTCCTTAAAGGTTTTTTCAAACGCTTTAATGTCAGCAGCTATAGGTGTTTTTATCTGTTCGATTCCCGGCATTAAGTCGAAAAATTTTGATTGCAAACTTAAGCTAATTTCCCATAAAAAGGTAATCTGCAATCTTATTATTAAGGATTTGAAAAGCAAAGGATAGCAATCTTTAACATCTTTGCTCCTGCTATTGCCCATAGTCCTCGCCCTCATGCTTCGGGCTGTGGGCTATTTGGCGCTATTAGGTTTAACATGATGGGGCAGTGCAGGTAAAGAGCACCCCTCAAAGCGAGAATTAATTCCCCTAAAAATTAGCTTTATTTAAATTCAAATTTTACATTTAAACCAATATTTAATGGCATGAAAAAACGCTACAAAGTAATTATTGGCCTTTCGGCATTCATTATTGCTGGTTATTTGTTAGGACCAAAACCCAAAAAGCCAGTATTTAGTGAGGAGCTGACCAAAGTGCCCGATCTGGAAGACCTTGACAGCTATGTAGCCAGTATCGAATCCATGCATAAAATAAAACCCGGCAACGAAGCCGAAATTGTATGGGCCGATAGCCTCCACCAGCAAACTGAATATGCCATTGTGTATTTACATGGTTTTTCGGCATCAAAAACAGAAGGCAACCCGGTACATTTAGATTTAGCTAAGCAATTACATGCCAATTTATACCTCGCGCGTTTGGCCGATCACGGTATTGATACCCTGGCACCCATGCAATATTTTACGGCCGACCGCCTTTGGGAAACCAGTAAACAGGCTTATGCCATTGGCAAAAAACTGGGCAAAAAGGTAATTTTAGTAGGTACTTCTACCGGAGGAACGGTGGCTCTAAAATTAGCGGCAACCTACCCGGAAATTAACAGTTTGATTTTAATGTCGCCAAATGTGGCCATTAACGATAAAAATGCATGGCTTTTAAACAACCCGTGGGGCTTACAGATTGCCCGTAAAGTAGTGGGAGGCGACGAACGTAAAGTAGATGACCGCACCGACGAATACAAAAAATACTGGTACACCAATTACCGGCTAGAATCGTTGGTAGAACTGGAAGAATTTATAGAAAGTAGCATGCTCAAACCGACCTTTAAAAAAGTAAAACAACCTGTATTACTACTTTATTACTATAAGAATGAGCTCGAGCAAGATCCTGTAGTCCGGGTAGATGCCATGCTGAAAATGTATGATGAACTGGGTACGCCAAATAACTTAAAACAAAAAGTAGCCATACCCAATGCAGGTAACCATGTAATGGGTTCTTATATTACTTCGAAAGATTTGCCGGGTGTAGAAAAGGCAATAAATCTATATATAAAGAATATCCTAAAAATATCTTTAGAAACTTCTAAATAAATCAAAATGAAAAAATGGCTCTCACTCCTTCTTATCTTATTCTGTTTTATCAAAAGCCAGGCGCAAACAGTAAGTTATAATGATTTTAAAAAGCTAATCCCCTACCTACAGGCAGAAGATTGGAAAAATGCCTATAGAATTTCATCTGATCTTTTGTCATCATCAGAAAAGGATACCTCAGATTATAGGGCAATAGTTTTATATGCTAATATTTTGTCGGCGTCAGGTATGGTAACCCAGCGCTTAATGACTTTTGAACAATTGGAAAAAGCTATAAGCAAATACAAAGGACATAAAATCTTATTTTCTTCCCATCCGGTTACACAAAAAGAAGGGGCATTAAATGCGGTTAAATTTTCCGATGCTAAATTAGCAAAAGACGCCTTTATCACCGCAACCAATAAAGAGGGAACCTATATTTTATGTTTCGAAAATATCATTTTTAAAAAGCCAGTTAATCCGGCTTCTTTTGGTAATTCTTTTGTGCGGTGCGGTGGTAAAATTGATAAAATAGAGTTTAACCCAAATAAATCGCTAATATGGATTACTAGATTAACCATAAAAGATGGCTTTGCCGGGGCATCGGATTAATATCGAAAAAAGAAATACTTTTCCGTATCCTTTACTATATTTTTGTAATCTGTTCGATATTAATCTGCATAAGGTATTTTCGTTCAGGTACCTGTACACCAAGCCTTGATGTTATATCTATATTGCTACTGGTACCAATAAGTTTTATATTAATTTTATTCAATCTCTATAAAAGCATTAGAACAAAAAACTGGTGGTTATTTGCCCCACATTTATTAGGATTCACAATACTTTTACTAGTTTTAAACATCATCTAAACTTTCTCCCTCAAACCAATGAAAAATCTCAAACCTTTATTAATTGAAATAGCATGGTTTTTGGGCTGTGCAGTAGTATCATATTATATGTTCATCATACTACTGGGAAATTCTGGCCTGGATATTAATCTTCATGACACTTATTTCGTTGTTAAAGCAGAACATGCATGGATATCCTTTTTTACCATTATTTCATTTTTTCTTTACTATTTTAAGGAGCTTAAATATTCATTTTGTAGAAAAATTCAACGCTCATTTATTTTCTTTTTAGGATTTATTTTAATCATTCTTGCATCATTGGCTGTTCAGCTTTTACCATTTTTTAATCCATATCACAATATTAACGGCTGGACGGTTTATCCCCCACTGTCGATACAACCCAAAATCGATCAATTCAAACAAAACTTCATTATTTTAACAATCGTATCTAAAGCTGTAATCATACTGCAGATCGCAGTGGTAACCATGATGTTATCCGTAGCTTATAAATGGGGAAAATCGAAGAAAATGATTTCAGAAATTTAGTACAGGCTTACGAAGTTATTCGATCGATAATCCCCTGGTTAAACTTCGTAAGACACTAGCCCAAAATATTCTTTACGATCATCTCCGCATGTACCCTCGAGTTTTCAATAAATAGTTTGTGGGTATCTAATCCACCGCAAACTACACCAGCCAGGTATAAACCTTTTACGTTGGTTTCCATGGTTTCTTCGTTATAGGCCGGGCAAAGTGTTTCGGGCAGATCGATTCCGAATTTTCTTAACATCGAAAAATCTGGCTGATAGCCCGTCATGGCAATTACAAAATCATTTGGAATGGTTTTTATCCCTTCCGGGGTTTTAATATCCACTTCACCTTCCCTTATTTCAACAAGTTCAGAATCGAAAAGGGCAGTAACTTCACCTTCTTTAATCCTGTTCTGTATATCGGGGCGAACCCAATATTTAACATGCGGACCAAGTTCACCACTCCTCACCACCATGGTTACCTTTGCACCCTTGCGGTAGGTTTCTAAAGCGGCATCCACGCCCGAGTTATTGGCACCAACAACAACCACATTTTGGAAGGCATATAAATGTGGATCCTTGTAATAATGTGTCACTTTTGGCAAATCTTCACCCGGCACATTCATCAATAAAGGTACATCGTAAAATCCCGTAGCCACAATCACATTGCCAGCCGTATAATCAGTTTTTGAAGTCTTGATTTCGAAAAGATTGTTATCATTCTTAACCACTTGCTTTACCCTTTCGAAAAGATGGATGTTTAAATCGAATTTTTCGGCAACACGGCGATAATATTCTACAGCTTCGTTACGGTTCGGCTTGGGGCTGATGGTTACAAAAGGCACGCCTCCTATCTCTAATTTTTGAGAAGTAGAAAAGAATGTCATAAATACCGGATAGTTGAACAAGCTATTCACCAAAGCACCTTTTTCTATAATAACATAGCTTAAGTTTGCTTTTTGGGCTTCAATTGCACAGGCCATCCCTATCGGGCCCGCACCTATAATTAATACGTCGTAATGATTTTGATTGTCTGACATTCAGGTATTTTTATTTCGCTGTAAGATTGATTCCCCGAAAAGTCGGGGCAGGTTGTCGTTTCTCCCGCAATGACGAGTTATGATACTTTCATTGCTTTACTTGGGCAGGCGAAATCGGTTCTTTTTAAACCGGTATTTTTTATTGCACCATAACCACCAGCTACATCAATTACATTTTCTACCCCACGCGATTTTAGAATGGAAGCCGCAATCATAGAGCGATAACCACCTGCACAATGGATATAATAAGTAGATTTTGTATTAATTTCGGTAGTCCAGTCGTTAATAAAATCTAAAGGGCGGCTCAGCGTAAATTCTAAATGTTCTGATTCATATTCACCTGGTTTACGCACATCAAGCGCCGTAATTTCTCCATTTGATGCAGCTTGCTCAAAAGCTTCGGCCGAAATTGATTCAATGGTATCGATTTCTTTACCTGTAGCAGTCCAGTTTTCGAAACCACCATCCAAATAACCAATGGTACTATCGTAACCTACGCGAGTTAAGCGGGTAATCGTTTCTTCTTCCTTGCCCTGGTCGGTAATCAATAAAATCGGTTGTTGTAAATCGGTAATTAAGGCGCCAACCCATGGCGCAAACTGTCCGTTTAAACCAATATTAATCGAGTTTGGGATAAAACCTTTTGCAAAAACCTGCGGATCGCGCGTATCGAGCATAATTGCTCCCGTTTGGTTCGCCAGATCCTCAAATTGTTGAGGGGTTAAGGCATTTAAACCCTTCTCGTAAACATCATCAATACTTTCTACACCACCTTTATTAATAGCAGCATTTTTAGCAAAATATTGTGGTGGTGGCATAATGCCATCTGTTACTTCAGCAATAAACTGTTCTTTTGTTTCTGCTTTTAAAGCATAATTAACCTGTTTCTGATGGCCTAAGGTATCGAAAGTTTCTTTACTCATGCTTTTGCCACAGGCAGAACCAGCACCATGTGCCGGATATACGATTACATCATCTGCTAAAGGTTTTATCTTTTCATTTAACGAATCGTAAAGCATTCCGGCCAAATCATCCATCGTTAAATGACCTTTTTGGGCTAAATCCGGACGACCTACATCTCCGATAAATAAGGTATCACCGCTAAAAATGCAATGGTCTTTACCGTTTTCATCAGTTAACAGATAAGTGGTCGATTCTAAAGTATGCCCAGGGGTATGTAATGCTGTTATGGTTAAGTTTCCAATTTTGAATTGCTCACCATCTTTGGCGATATGCGATTTAAATTCGGTTTTTGCGGTTGGTCCGTATATAATTTCGGCACCCGATTTTTCTGCAAGATCTACGTGACCAGAAACAAAATCGGCATGAAAATGCGTTTCAAAAATATATTTAATGGTGGCACCTGCTTTTTCTGCTTTCTTTAAATACGTCGCAACTTCTCTTAAAGGATCAATAATTGCAGCCTCGCCATTACTTTCGATGTAATAAGCGGCTTCTGCCAGGCAACCTGTATATATCTGTTCTATTTTCATGTTTAATAAGTATCAAGTATGGAGAAGTGAGTATCAAGATATAACCTTACGCCTTAAACCTTTCGCCATATATCCTTCCATAGCAAAAATAGGGCTAAATACTTATAACCGAAATGATGTTAGTCATAATTGCAGAAGTTTTACTTATTGTAGTACATGATACAGCTTATCTAGATATTAAATTTAGTAATGCTAAATCTTAATCCTTTTTATTTGAAAACGAACGTTTTGTTGTTCTTGGCCAGTGAAGCCCTGCCATTCGCTTTAGTCCTGATAAAAAAATCGGGAGCTGCCGCTACTGTCAGGTTTATAACTGAAAGGCCTGTTCCTTACATCACGCCAAATACTGCACTTTGCTAGGTTTAGCCAATTGTACTTATCCTTTGTCTCTAAACCCGATCGAAGCGAGATGCCGATTCTTCATCGGCAGAAGCGTGAGCGGGACTGAAAACCTCCAAAAGAGTGGAACTGCTCATTTCCTTAAAAAAAATATTATAAACGCTGGAAACATTAATCCTTTGTTAGCTCTCCCCGCAACGATTCATCCATCAATTTACGGCTTTCTTCAACTGATAAACCCAAGCCCATTACGAACATCAGTTTGGTTACCGTAGCTTCGAAAGTTAAATCGTAGCCGCTTACTATGCCCATTTTTAACAACTCCCTACTGGTTTCGTAGCGACCAAGCTGTACTGAGCCTTTTTTACACTGAGAGATATCGATAATGATTTTTCCATTTAAAATGGCCTGGCGTAAACTATCTAAAAACCATTGTGCGGTGGAGGTGTTGCCTGAACCAAAGGTTTCTAAAATAATGGCATCGACCTTAGAATCGGTGATGGCCTGAACAGCCTGCGGGGTGATTCCCGGATATAATTTAAGCACACCAATATTCGAATTAAAATTGGTATGTAATTTTAACTCACCGCCGGTAGCTTTTAAAATATAATTTCTGTGAAACTGTAAATGTACTCCAGCCTCTGCAAGTACGGGGTAATTTGGCGAGCGGAAAGCTTCAAACTTCTCGCTATTGTATTTAATAGAGCGGTTGCCCCTAAACAATTGTGCATCAAAATAAATGCAAACCTCCGGGAATAGTGCTTTGCCATCTTCTTTAGTTGCGGCAATTTCTAACGCAGTAATTAAATTTTCTTTGGCATCAGTCCTGATTTCTCCTATCGGCAATTGCGATCCTGTTAAAACAACAGGTTTATCGAGATTTTCGAGCATAAAACTCAGTGCCGAAGCGGTAAAAGCCATCGTATCAGATCCGTGCAGGATTACAAAACCATCGTACTGATCGTATTTATTATAAACGAGTTCGGCCAATGTTTTCCATATTTCAGGATCCATGTTTGATGAATCCAACACCGGATTGAAAGAGTGTACATCTAAGTGGTAATCTAAACGGCCCAGTTCCGGAACGTTTTCTTTTATCTGCTGGAAATCAAACGGAATCAACATCCCGTTTGTAGGATCGTTAATCATACCAATGGTACCACCGGTATAAATTATAAGTATTTTGGTCATTTGGTTTAGTGAAGGTTGCTCAGCGCAAAGAAACTAAAAATTTACAAATGATTGGGTGATATTTTTAAATTAGCAATAAAAAAGCTAAAATCAATAACAATATTATTAATTCAATAATTTACAAAGATAAATTTTGTCAATTTGACAATAAAAGAAATACAATATTGTCGTCATCCTGAACTTGTTTCGGGATCCAGCAAGAAAGAGAATCTAAAACTTAAACGTCATTCCCGCACATGCGGGAATCTTAAAGCTATTGCATTACGATTCCCAATCAAGTTGGGAATGACGAACCGCTAAAATTTGTCGCGTAAGAATAATAACATTTAAATCCCGAATATTTTCTTCGAATTTTCTGTGGTTACATCTGCTATTTCTTCAATAGAAACGCCATAAATATCAGCCAATTTTTGCGCGATATAAACCAGGTAACTGCTTTCGTTAGGTTTACCACGGAAAGGAACTGGTGCCAGGTAGGGAGAATCGGTTTCTAAAACCAGATTAGTTAAAGGAATATCTGCCAATACCAGATCCAAACCCGCTTTTTTATACGTGACCACACCACCAATGCCTAAATAAAAATTAAGGTAAATAGCCTGTTTTGCCTGAGCCAAATTTCCAGTGAAACAATGGAATATACCACGCAATTTTTCATCACGTTCACTTTCCAATACTTCAAAAACTTCATCAAAAGCTTCTCTGCAATGGATTACAATCGGCAACCCCAACTCCTTTGCCCAGGCAATCTGCTTGCGAAAGGCATCTTGCTGGATAGCTAAAGTGCTTTTATCCCAATATAAATCGATCCCGATTTCGCCAATGGCATAAATTTTCCGACTAGCAATACTTTTATAAATTTCATCTAACAGCGCAAGGTAATCTTCTTTTACATCACAGGGATGCAGGCCGGCCATTGCAAAACAGTTTTCAGGGTATTTAGCCACCAGGTCATCAATCATCGCGATCGATTTCACGTCAACATTGGGCAAAAACAAACGGTTCACATCGCTTTCAAAACAACGTTCCATTAGCTGCGCCTGTTTTTCGGCATCCTGTTCGTAATATAGATGGGTATGGGTATCGGTGAAGATCATGTTTTATAATGTAAAATGGGTGATGTAAAATGGATGACGGGTTAGGAGTTTGTTAAGTGTATTTTCAAAGTTAATTTCAATTTGATAAGTAAGGTTGAGCTCGTCGAAACACATAAGTTTAAACAGGTTCTTCGATAGACTACCATTAACAGATTCCATTAGATTAATCGTCATTCCCACGCAGATGGGAATCTTGAAGCGCTTGCATTAAGATTCCCAATCAACCCGATAGCTATCGGGTTGGGAACGACGATTCTCCGCAGCCTATTTCTTTTCAGCTTTACTTTTCTTCGGAGTTTTGACTTTGGGCTCCGGACTTCCGACTTCGGACTGTGGATTCCATTCCATTTCCTTTTTCAAAAACTTTCCGGTTAAACTAATTGGGTTCTGGATCAAACCTTCAGGTGTACCCTCAAATAAAATCCTTCCGCCACCAGCACCGCCTTCTTCTCCTAAATCAATCACCCAATCGGCAACCTTAACCACGTCTAAATTATGTTCAATCACCAAAATGGTATTTCCTTTATCAACCAGCTCCTGCAATACGCCCAAAAGCACGTTAATATCTTCGAAGTGAAGTCCTGTGGTAGGCTCATCTAAAATATAAAAGGTCTTTCCAGTATCTTTTTTAGAAAGTTCGGTAGCCAGTTTTACACGCTGCGCCTCCCCTCCTGATAAAGTTACCGACGATTGACCTAAAGTAATATAACCTAAACCTACATCTTTTAAAGTTTTGATTTTTCTGTAGATGATCGGAATATTTTCGAAGAAAGTACAGGCATCTTCAATACTCATATCCAATACATCACTAATCGATTTTCCACGGAAACGTACTTCTAAAGTTTCCCTGTTGTATCTTCTTCCGCCACATTCTTCGCAAGGCACCTGCACATCAGGCAAAAAGTTCATTTCGATCACCTTTAAACCTGCTCCCTGACAGGTTTCGCAACGCCCGCCTTTAACATTGAAAGAGAAACGGCCGGGTTTGTAGCCGCGGATTTTCGCTTCGGGCAACTGAACAAACAGATTCCTGATATCAGAGAAAACACCGGTATAGGTAGAAGGATTAGAACGTGGCGTTCTGCCAATCGGCGCCTGATCAATCTCGATCACCTTATCAATTTCTTTTAAACCATTGATTTTCTCGTAAGGTAAAGGTGTTTTTTTGGCCCTGAAGAAATGATGGTTTAAAATCGGGTATAAAGTTTCGGTAATTAAACTCGATTTACCACTACCTGAAACTCCGGTTACGGCAATAAATTTACCCAAAGGAAAGTCTACTGAAACCTCTTTTAAGTTATGTCCGGTGGCTTTAAGCAGCGACAATTTATGCCCATTGCCCTTTCTGCGGACGTTTGGTGTTTCAATCTGCCTTTTGCCATTCAAATAATCGGCGGTTAAGGTATTCGATTTCAGGATCTGCGCAGCGGTTCCTTCGGCCACTACAGTACCTCCATGAATACCAGCGCCAGGACCAACATCAATTACCCAATCGGCCTCCAAAATCATATCCTTATCATGTTCTACCACCAAAACGGTGTTTCCCAGATCACGGAGATTTTTAAGTGCATTGATCAAACGTTCGTTATCACGCTGGTGCAAACCAATACTTGGCTCATCGAGGATGTACATTACGTTCATCAGCTGCGAACCAATCTGTGTGGCCAAACGGATACGTTGCGCCTCGCCACCCGAAAGTGTGCGGGCAGTACGATCTAAAGTTAAATAAGTTAAACCTACATCTGTTAAAAAACCGATCCTGGCTTTAATCTCTTTTAAAATTTCTTTGGCAATAATATTCTGACGGTCGGACAAACGTTCATCAACTTTTTCGAACCATTGATGAAGGTTGTTGATATCCATCGATGAAAGTTCGAAAATGTTTTTGCCATCAACTTTAAAATGCAGACTTTCTTTTTTCAAACGGGCACCATGGCACTCCGGACAGGTTTTCAGTTTCCTGAACTCGTCCATATCGTCGGATGCTGACTCGCTTCTTTTTTCGTTCTGCTCTTCAAGCATTTTAATAATACCATCGAAAGTGATGTTATAATTCTGAACGTTCCATTTATTGTATTCTACCTCAACCTTGATCAGATCAGGCGAACCGTTTAAAATGATATTGATGACTTCATCGCTTAATTTTTCGATGGGTGTAGAAAGCGAGAAACTGTATTTTTTAGCCAAAGCTTTTAACACCTGGAACATCCAGATATCGCGGTATTCGCCCAATGGGGCTAAACCGCCATTTAAAATGCTCAGTTTTGGATTCGGAATAACCGATTCTTTATCGACTACAAAAATATAACCCAAACCATCACAACGTTCGCAGGCGCCATAAGGCGAGTTGAACGAAAAACTATTGGGTTGAGGCTCGTCATAAGAAATACCCGTGGTTGGGCACATCAAAAACTTACTAAAGTGCGCTACGTTATTATCTTTATCGCTGATTTTGATTACTCCTTTACCCATTTTCATTGCAATCTGCAGTGAATCGAGCAGGCGTTTTTTATCTTTCACGTCAATAATGAGGCGATCGATCACTACTTCAATATCGTGGATTTTATAACGATCGACCTGCATTTTAGCGGTAATATCTTTAATCTCTCCATCTACACGCACTTTTACATAACCCTGTTTGCGGATTTGCTCAAAAAGTTCACGGTAATGCCCCTTTCTACCTTTAACCACTGGTGCAAGGATATTTACGGCCAAACCATCAAATTTATTAAAAATGTTCTGCAGGATTTGATCTTCGCTCATGCGTTCCATTTTCTCGCCGGTATTGTACGAGTAAGCATCGGCTACACGGGCGTAAAGCAAACGCATAAAATCGTAAATTTCGGTAATGGTACCTACAGTAGAGCGCGGATTTTTGCTGGTGGTTTTCTGCTCAATGGCAATAACCGGACTCAATCCCGAAACCTTATCCACATCAGGCCGCTCCATCCCGCCCATAAACTGGCGGCTATAGGCACTAAATGTTTCCATATAACGGCGCTGTCCTTCCGCATATATGGTATCAAAAGCCAACGAAGATTTACCGCTGCCACTCAAACCAGTAATTACAACCAGCTGGTTGCGCGGAAAACTAACATCTATATTCTTTAAATTATGTACCCTCGCACCATATACTTCTACATCTTTTTGCTCGCCGAGGTCGATAGATTTATTGCTCATATTTTATTTAAAGTTGGGGCCAAAACCGGGTCTTAAAAAAGACCGGATTTCAATCCGCAAAAATGCTAAAAATTTTATCAAAAAGAAAGTCAAAACCAACCTGTATTACCTATTAATTGTCATAATGTCGGCTTCTATTTCTAAGGAAACCAGATGATAAGCCAAAGCGCACATAACTGTAATGATCCTGAAAATAGATATTATAATTATCTTCGCCATAATAGCCTACCGCCGCCATCAAAAACACATTGTTCATAAACGGAAAGCTGTAATTGAAATTTATTTCAGCATTTAACCGCTTCTGGATATTGGCAAAATTTTTCGATGGAATTTTATTTACGGCATAAGATAACTCGGTATTTAAACGCCAGGTTTCCTTTTCGCTTTTAACTTTCTGCTTATTCCTGGCTTTTTTTTCGATTTCATCATACCTGCGCCAGGAAAAACCATACAACACTCTAGTAAATCCAAAACCTTCATTAAGTGCAGGCTCATACCTAAAGAATTTATACCATTGCAAGCCAAGCCGATAATTGAAGGAATAATAGCTTTCATCGGCACTAATTGGTGTAAAATCTCCAAAACGGTAAGAAAGCGTTAAATAATTTGCGTTAAAATTTCCTGTACGGGTATTAATTGTACCATCCGGATTAAATGCGCTCTGATCCTGACCGTTTGAATGATGTGTAAAAGCCAGTTCAGCATATTTATAATGTTCTGGATCGGGATTTAACCTCGCATAAAGCGCTCCGCCCAAACGGTAACTCGGCGTCCGTACAGCAGCAGAAAATTCATTCCTAACACGTACCGTAAAATCAGGAATAATTGCAAAGGCAATTGGCGATTTATAACTACCCAAAAGCATATATGTAGTAGTTAGCCGACCGTTGATTACATATTTTGAAGGTGCTCCCAATTCTCCACCTGGTGCCGTATAAGCTAAATCAGCATTTTCTTTGTACAGATGAATATATTCTTTGTTGGCAAACTCTCTTTTTACCGCTATTGAATCTTGAGCAAAGGATTGTAAACAGATGAGGCAGATAATAAGCGTAAAAAAAGTTTTTATCATACCAGATAAACGCTGTAAATGAGGCAACGGTTTTGTATTTTTAGAGAAAATAACGATCGCTAATCAAATGATACAAAAACTTAAAAAACTACAAAGGTTAAAGATCATAATTAGTTGCCTCCTCATTGAAGAATTACGTTAGATTTCAATTATTAAGCACATTTCAAAGATCTCTCGGCTCCGTTACTCTCCGCTCGAGATGACGACGCGACGATAAACGCCACGTTAACCCAATGAACCTGTGAACGATTGAACCAAGACTAAGGAACCAATGACTAATTAACAAATGCCCAATAACGATTGAGCTAACCTACCACTCTATCGTCGTTCCATTTTCAGTTGGGTGCCCGGTACAAACCAATACCCGACCTCTTTCAATTTCATCATCCGTAAGCACTTCGTTATAATCCATCCTGACCCCACCTTTGGTACAATTGGCTACACAAGTGCTGCATACCCCTCCACGGCAACTATAAGGAAGTTTAATTTTATTTTCGAGTGCTACATCTAAAATCCGCTTTGGCCAGGGCACTTCAAGATTGTACAATTCTCCTTTGAAATTTAAAATAACCGAATAGGTATTTTTATCGACTACTTTTTCAGAACTATCGTCTTCATCAACCTCATCTTCTGGCAGCACAAAAGTCTCCCTTTTAATCTGTTTGATATCGAAACCCATGCCTAATAAGGTAATCCGGCATAAATCCATATAAATTATAGGCCCGCAGCTATAAAACAGCGCATTATCCCGATCGAAATGCAAATGTTCTTTGATTAATTTCTCGATATAGAATTTATTCAGCCTGGCCGTCATTAAGTTTTTGCTATTGCTAAAAATCCAGACAATTTTTAACCTATCAGGGTATTGCTGTTGCCATTCGATCAGTTCATCGTAAAACAAAGTTTCTTCTTTCGATCTGTTACTATATACTAATGTAATCAACGATTTTTTCTCGCGCACCAATGCCGTTTTCATAATCGAGAACAAAGGCGTAATGCCAACCCCTGCAGCAAAAAGAAAAAGATCGCGCTCTAAGTTTTCTTCAGGCAAATAACTAAATAAACCCTGCGGCTCCTGAGCCAAAAGGATATCATTTACAGCAGTTTTATGATGCAAAAACCTCGAAATTTCTCCATTCTCCACCCGTTTTACTGTAATGGCCAAAGGTTCATTTACATCCGGCGAACTGTTAAAAGAATACGACCTTCTTACCTCTTTATGTTTTCCCTGAAAAACCAACGATAAAAACTGTCCCGCCAAATATTTTGGGTATTCATCTACCTCTTCAAATTGAAAAGTAATATTATCGCCCGGTTGATTAATGATTTTATTGATCCGCAGTTTGAACATAATGCAAAGAAAGGAAATTGGTTTATTAGTTCAATCGTTCATTAGTCATTTGTTAATTGGTAACTGCAAATTGCCAACTATTAATTGGTTCATTAGCCATTGGTTCATTGGTTAGCATGATGCAGAAAAATAACTTTGTGCCTTAGTGACCCTGTGATAAAGCAAACATTGATCAGCAAAACAAATCGGTATAATCCAAAAATCTGTGAAATCATCCTAAATAAAAAACGTCCCGATTAAAAACCGGGACGCCTTACCAAATGCTTGTCTTTATCTTAATTATTATATTATTCGGCGTTGTAGGCCAATAATACGCGCGGTTTTGCGTAACCGTAACGTTTCGGATGTTCCATAATCTGTTTCATAGAAATTACTTTATAAACATAGCCCCCGGTTTCGCGGTTAAGCCTCATTTTGTAGTAATTATCCTGATTTTGATTATCGATCTGCTTGCGTAAGCGTCCGTCGCCAACATTGTAAGCCGCAGCTACCAATGTCCAGCTTTCTAAACCTTTATACATTTCTTTAATGTATTTACAGGCTGCAATGGTCGATTTGCGCAGATTATAGCGTTCATCAACATTCCCATTTACTCTTAATCCATAGGTACGGGCAGTGCCGGGCATAAACTGCCAGATTCCGGCTGCACCTTTTGGAGAAACCCCTTCCGCCATTCCAGATTCGACCAATGCCAAATACTTAAAATCGTTCGGGATTCCATAAGCAGCGAGAATGGGTTCAATTACAGGAAACCATTTTGCTGCTTTTGCATGCAGGCGGTTGGTTTGGGTATTTCCGTAAGTGTGTGCTGCAAGAATTTTTTTCATTTTGCGTTCTACCTTTTTATCGCCTAATGGCAGGGTTTCTTCCGCAAAATTCAACTGTGCCATTAAAGATTGAGGAGCTTCCTCATTTTGTACTTCAAGGCTATCAGATTTGGGTATTGTAGTGTTTAATTTTTCTTCTTTTAAAAGACTTTTTTGTGCTAAGGGCATTTGGTAAGCGAACACTTTTGCCAAGATAAATAGTGTTGCCACTACCGCAAATGGTACGATGTGTTTCTTTAACATTTTCCTCCTTTTTTTGGTGAACTTATATAAAAACGTTGGCAAAGGTAAAAAATAATAAGCACATTATCAAACAGTTACAGAAATAAGCCTCAAAACCAGCCTTTAAAGTGCTTTAAACGTGGATTTTAAATTTTGATTTTCAGACAAATTTCCCTATATTAGAGGCTATTTTTTTATCTAATTTTTCAGCTCTTAAAATTGTTATGTTCATCATTTTTTCATAAATTTGCAGCCCGCATTTTTAATGCGTTAAAAGCGTATCATGATAAATAAAAACAACAGGAACAGTCGGGATGACAAGTCCAAACCAGGCAGTCGGAGAACAGAAGGCAGAAGTAGTTCGGCCGGGTCTGACAGAAAAAGATCAGACGACAAAGACAGCAAATTCAAAAAATCATCCGATTCAAAAGAAGGCTTCAGACCCAGAAGCGCAGACAGTAAAGATTTCAAATCAAAATCTTTCGGAGACAAAAAAGATTTCAAACCAAGATCAGGCGGACGTGATTTCAAATCGAAAGATTCGGAACCACAGAGTTTCAAATTCGGCGATCGCGAGTTTAAATCAAAAGATGCAGCATCAGAAGACCGTGGCTTTAAACCGAGAGAAGGTAAATCGAGAGATTACAAACCGAGAACCGGCGACCGTGATTTCAAACCGAGAGAAGGTGGATCAAGAGATTACAAACCTAGAACAGGAGACAGGGATTTTAAACCAAGAGAAGGTGGTGCAAGAGATTATAAGCCAAGAACAGGAGAACGCGATTTCAAATCTAAGGATGGAGATTCGAGAGATTTTAAACCGAGAACTGGCGACCGCGACTTTAAACCTAGAGAAGGCGGATCGAGAGATTACAAACCAAGAACGGGCGACCGTGATTTCAAATCGAAAGATGGTGGATCGAGAGATTTCAAACCTAGAGAGGGTGGCTACAAAGATTACAAATCAAGAGGTAAATCAGATGATTTCAAGCCAAGTGCTGGAAGTTCAAGAGATGTAAAACCCCGAGAGCCAAAGGAAGGCGACACCCGTCCGTTTAGAAAACGCGAGGACGCACAGCCAAGAGATACAGAATTTAACCGCCCGGAGCGCACTGTAATTACCCAAGGCCGTAAAACAAATGAAGATAAAGGCTTAATCCGCCTAAACAGATATATTTCAAATGCAGGCATCTGCTCTCGTCGAAAAGCCGATGAGCTAATTATTGCCGGTATTATTACCGTAAACGGCGAAGCTGTTACCGAGCTGGGACATAAAGTTGACCCTGCAAAGGATTTGGTTCGTTACAATGGCGAATTATTAAAACGCGAGAAAAAAGTTTACGTTTTATTAAACAAACCAAAAGATTACATCACCACTACCGACGATCCACAGGAACGCCGTACGGTAATGCAACTGGTTGATAAAGCGAGTCGTGAGCGTATTTACCCGGTTGGACGTTTAGACCGCAATACCACAGGTTTGTTGTTAATGACAAACGATGGTGATTTAGCCGATAAATTATCACACCCTAAAAACGGTATCACTAAAATTTACAATGTTGAATTGGATAAATCTTTATCACAAGGCGATTTAAATAAAATTGCTTTTGGTTTAGAATTAGAAGATGGCCTGATCAAACCTGATAACATTTCTTACGTTGCAGGTGGAACCAAGAAAGAAATCGGTATCCAGATCCACAGTGGAAAAAACAGGATTGTTCGTCGTATTTTTGAACACTTAGGTTACAATGTAGAAAAATTAGACCGCGTAGTTTATGGCAATTTAACCAAGAAAGATCTACCACGCGGTAGATGGCGCTATCTTGAAGAGCATGAACTGATTCAGATTAAACATTTAATTAAATAATATATAAGGCAGCCGATTGGCTGCCTTTTTTTTGCATTGCTATTTTTTTCACCACAAAGGTACACAGAGAAAAATCACGAAGGTCACAGAGTTAGGTATCCGTTGAAACAGTCTCTAATAATTAGAAACATTTTCTGTGCATTCGTGGCAAAATTCTTTCCATCTATTTTTTCACAAAACGGGGATTAAAAGGATACGAATAAATAGATAAGATCTCCACAGCATCTACTTTCGGTGGCTAATTATATTTTATTTCCCATATTTGTTAAAATCAATACCATATTTTCATGAAAAAATTCAGTTCATTGCTTATACTTTCTATACTTTCGACTCTTACTTTTGCCCAGAAAAAGAATTACAACTTGATTGTAGGCACTTACACTGCACCAGGAAAAAGCGAAGGAATTTATACCTATAACTTTGATGCTGCAACAGCTGCAACAAGCATAAAAAGCATTACAAAAAACACCGCTAATCCAAGTTACGTAGCCGTTTCACCTGATAACAAATTTGTTTATGCCGTAAACGAAACCGGAGCGACCAGTACGGTAAGCGCATTTAAATATAATGCAAAAACAGGTGATTTAACCTTTTTAAATAAAGTTGACAGTCACGGTGCCGATCCTTGTTTTATTACAGTTGATGCAAAAAATGTAATTGTAGCCAATTATAGTGGTGGTAGTTTAGCTGTATTTTCACGAAAAACTGACGGGTCTTTAACAGATGCTTTGCAGATAATCAAACATACCGGAAAAAGCATCGATCCTAAAGGCAGACAAGAAAGCGCTCATGTGCACATGACTAAATTTACGCCAGATCATAAATACTTAATTGTTAACGACCTGGGCGAAGATCAAACCTATATTTACAAATATAACCCAACCTCGAAAGAAAAAATATTAACGGTAAAATCGGTACTTAAAACCAATGCTGGTACTGGTCCAAGGCACATAACTTTTAGTCCAAATGGTAAGTTTGCATATTTGGCACACGAATTTAATGGCAGTATAACTGCTTTTGCTTATGCAAACGGAAACTTAACCAAAACCCAGGAAATTGGTACTACCCCAAAAGATTTTACCGGCAAGGTTGACGGTGCAGATATCCATGTTTCGGCAGATGGAAAATTCCTATACGAAACCAATCGTGGCGATGCCAATAGCATTTCTGCATTCTCTATTTTACCTGCCGGAAAATTGAAATTTATTGAAACGGTAAGTACCTTGGGCAAGGGACCAAGAAACTTTGCGATTGATCCGACCGGAAAATTCTTATTGATCGGACATCAGTACACTAATAACATTGTTATTTTTAACCGCAACAAAACAACGGGTAAATTAACCGATAGCGGCAAAAGGATCGATGTTGGTGCGCCGGTTTGTTTAGTATTTAATTAATCACTCAAAATTTAGCCAATGGACAACTTCGATTGGACCAAATTCACGATCAGGATTGCCATTAAAGCAAAGCTTGAGGACATATACAATGCCTGGACAAGAGTTAGCGAAATTGAAAAATGGTTTTTAAGCGATGCATCTTTCACTGACGAGAATAAAGTATTGCTCAGCAAAACGCAGAATGCGCTTAAAGGCGATCGGTATAAATGGATCTGGTACCTGTATGATGATATCGAAAACGGAATGGTAACCGAAGCAAATGGCACGGATTATTTTCAGTTTACCTTTGCCGGAGATTGTCTGGTTGAAATTAAACTCAGTGAAGAATTTGAATACACCGTTGTAGAATTGACCCAGAAGAATATCCCTGAAGATAATCATTCAAAACGGAACATCCGCCTGGGTTGCCAAAATGGCTGGAGTTTTTACCTGATTAACTTAAAATCCGTTTACGAAGGTGGTTTAGATTTAAGAAATAAAGATAACCGGTTTAAGCCAATGCTGAACAATTAGGTATGGATTTAGATGTAAATGAGCATGAAATTCGGAGAAATGGCTTTTCTGTAATTGAAGATGTATTTACCGACACAGAGGTTGAAACCATCCTAACTGCAATCAATAATACCAACCCAAAAAACGAAACGTTTAGAAAATCGAATGACCTTTTTGCAATCCGCCAGTTTTTAAAAGAAGTTCCAGATGCCATCGGCATTGTTTTTAACGAAAAGCTAAAAAAAATCATTAAAAGGCTTTTTGGAGAAGATTATTTTCTCGTTAAATCAATTTATTTCGACAAACCAGCAACTTCAAACTGGTTTGTTTCCTATCATCAGGATTTAACCATTTCTGTTGATCAAAAAGTTGAAATAGCCGGATTCGGCCCCTATACCAATAAACATAATCAGTTCTCCGTACAGCCACCCTTAAATATCCTTGAAAGCAATTTTACCATTCGCATCCACCTTGATGATACCAATGAAGAGAATGGTGCGCTAAAAGTAATTCCAAATTCGCACAGTAAGGGCATGTACCGTCCAGAAACCATTAATTGGGATGTAGAGCAGGAGGTGAGCTGTAACGTAGCACGGGGCGCTGTAATGATCATGAAACCACTGCTGCTGCACAGTTCAAGCCGGACAACCAATAACAAAAAAAGAAGGGTTATCCATTTAGAATTTAGCAACCAGCTATTACCCAAAGCAATACAATGGTCGGAATATTTAAATTTTGAGCAGCAATCAAAAACGAATTAACAACCTATATTAGACTACTTTAAATAATTTTCCGTTAGAATAACAATGAATAAAAAATTATTGATACTCCCGCTCCTGGCATTAATCGGACTGGAGGCCTGCCAAAATAAAACAAAACAAAGTGATACTGAAAATGGAGAACAGACTACCGTAAAATTATCATCCCCCGATTTTAATGCGGATAGTGCCTATGCCTACACAAAAACGCAAGTTGATTTCGGTCCGCGGATTCCGGGTACATCAGCACATCAAAAATGCGCAGATTATTTAGTTGCCAAATTAAAATCGTTCGGTGCTAGTGTAAGTATACAAGGTGAGAAAACGCAGACTTATGATGGCAAAAGTTTTCAGCTAAAAAATATTGTTGCCACCTTTAATCCAGATAAAAAGGAAAGGGTTTTAATTACAGCCCATTGGGATGCCCGTCCCTTTTCAGATCAGGATGCTGATCCGGCAAACCATACCAAATCATTTGATGCGGCTAACGACGGTGCAAGCGGCGTAGCGGTAATTTTAGAAATGGCACGCCAGATTCAACAAAAACAGCCTAATGTTGGCGTAGATTTCGTGCTATGGGATTTAGAAGATTATGGCAAGGCAAACGATGAAACGCCTGATGAAACCACCTGGTGTTTAGGTTCGCAATACTGGGTAAAAAAAGCAACGGCTTCCGGATATAAAGCGCTATATGGCATTAACCTGGATATGGTTGGCGGAGGTAATGCACAGTTTACTCAGGATGAAATTTCGCGCCAGGCTGCTCCAACTGTGGCCGATAAGGTTTGGGACATCGGGAATGAGATTGGTTACTCCTCTTATTTTACCAAAATTCCGAGCGGAAAACTGGTAGATGATCATTTTTGGATGAACAAGGCAGGCGTTCCTTCTATCGATATTATCCATTATAATGATAACAGCGGCTTTTACATCAACTGGCATACCCAACTGGATAATTTAGCGAATATTGACAAAAATACGTTAAAAGCAACCGGACAAACGGTTTTAGAAACCATTTACAGGGAAAAATAAATGGCAACAATGTGTAATTGTTAATTATTTTTAAGACCATACACCAAAGAAACTTTTATATTCGCCAAATAAATTATCTAAAATAGTAATGAAACAATTATTTTCAACCGCAATAGCTTCGCTTTTAGCCTTAGGCGCTTTTGCCCAAAAGAGTGACGGGACAACCAAATCTTTAGTAAATGCTGAAAAGGATTTCGCTAAGTCGATTGCCAAAAATGGAGATAAAGACGCGTATCTGGATTATTCATCCCCTAATACTTTAGTATTCAGACCAAACCCAGTTAACGCCAAAACTTTTTATGCCGGAAAGGCAAATGCTGAAAGCGATGTAACCTGGACGCCAAATTTGGCAAAAGTATCACGTAGTGGCGATTTAGGTTTTACTACAGGCCCTTACGAAATCGGAACTTCGGAAAAAAAATATGGTCAATACCTTTCAATCTGGAAATCAGAAAACGGCAGATGGAAATTAGCGATCGATTTAGGAACAGAAAGCAACAAACCTTTGGCTAATGTTACACCTTCTTTTGTAGAGCCGAAAGACCACGTTGCACCAAAATTCTTAAATGAAAGAGAGATTAAGGCCGGTAAAGACATCATCTTAACTACCGAAAAAACATTAAATACGCTTTTAAAAACCCATGGTATTGCAGCATTTGGCGGCTTTTTAACCAACGATGCACGTTTACTTTTCCCAGGTAACGAAGCCATTGATGGCAAAGGAAAAATTATTACGTTTTATAACGGCATGATCAGTAAAATCAATTTAAAAACCACGGGCGTAGATAAAGCAATCGGTAGCGATTTAGCTTATACCTATGGTGTGGCAACAATTGATTATAAAGCAGATCTGCGCGAAAGTTTTAACTATGTTTTCGTTTACGAAAAAGCAGCAGATGCAAGCTGGAACTTAATAGTACAGGCTTTTATACCTGCAGAAAGATAAAATTTAAATGTGAATTAAAGAGGGCTATCCATAAAAAGAGGCCCTTTTTTTATGTCGGCATCTTGCATTTACCGGCACTACCGTTCGGGTTTAGCCCCGATTAAAGCGGTATCCTTGTAGCGCAGCGGAAAGATATAGCGCAAAGCGGGAACAAACATTAAAAACAGCACAGTTTTTGCGCTTCAAAAAATAATGACAAGTAAAACAACCTATTTCACGTTGAAAACCTATGCATAAAAAATTACTTCTATTCGTTACGCTCGCTTTATTCTTTTTTAATGTTTCGGCCCAAAAGAAAAAATTCGATTTACAGGGCAAAGCCGGCGCACGTGGCATTATGCCCGAGAACACCATCGAAGGAATGCTAAAAGCATTAGATTTAGGCGTTACCACCTTGGAAATGGACGCCGTTATTTCGAAAGATAAACAGGTGGTGCTTTCGCAGGAGCCTTATTTTAACAACGAAATTTCACTTCAGCCAAATGGAAAACCCATTACTCTAAAGGACCAGAAGAATTTCAATATCTACAAAATGGACTACGAGCAGGTTAAAAAGTTCGATGTAGGCAGTAAAGTGCACAGCCGTTTTCCGGGACAGATGAAATTTAAGGCTTACAAACCTCTGCTCTCTGAAACAATAGACGCAACAGAGGCTTACGTGAAAGAACACAAACTGCCTAAACCAGTGTACAGTATCGAAACAAAAACCATTAAAAATGGAGATAACGAATTCCACCCTGAGCCTGCAGAGTTTGTAGACCTAATTATGGAGGTTATCAACGCCAAAAAATTAAGCAAAAGGGTAATTATCGAATCGTTTGATATGCGTACGCTTCAGTACCTGCATGAGAAATACCCTAAAATACAAACTTCGTTACTGATTGACGAGAAAGAACCTTTTGAAGATTATATTGAGAAATTAGGATTTAAACCAACGATTTATAGCCCTTATTCGGTATTGGTTGGTAAAGGCCTGGTAGACCGCTGTCATGCGATGGGTATCAAAATTATTCCCTGGACGGTAAATACAGTAAAGGAGCTTAAATATTTTATGGATTTAGGTGTAGATGGCGTGCTTACTGATTACCCTAATATTATGGGGCAGTTGAATAACTAACCAATCATTGGTGTCTCATCGACCGAAATAAAATAGCATTTAAAATGCCTTGCTATTACATGCTCGTTTGGAAACGAGCGTGAGCAACTCAAACAAAAAAAGCGCTGGTTTCAGCGCTTTTTTTTTGATCTTTACTAATGCCTAGTGGTGCGATTCAGGCGCTTCTGTGTGGTGTGCTTCAGTTTTCTCGTGCGAAGAAGTTTCTTCACCATGGTGGAAAATTGGTCTTGTGAAAGCCACAAGCAGGATTAAAACAATAATCCAAGCCGTTAATGGTAGTGCCCAAATGCCTTTAGTTTGCTGAACTGGCGCGTGTGAATCGTGAGCTGACATATCGAATATTTTTGATTTAAGAATTTATGCTTTGTAATTGTGTGGTAAAGATAATAACAAAATTAAAATAAAAAGATAAAATGGCGATTTGTATGTAAAAGCATAGGGATAAAGGCTAGCCCTTTATCCCTGTAAATCGTAAACCATTTTTTTTGTGCTGTTCATTTTGCTTTTAATGCGGTTCTGATGCTCAAGTAAAGCACTATGTTCATCCTGAACGGCATTAAACAGTTCTGCTTTTTTGAAATAGTTTGCTGCTTCTGCAAAATTTTGCTGTTGTTCTGCATGCAAACCTAAACTTTCGAAAATATGGGCTTCGCAAACGCCTGCAACACTTAAAGCTTTATCGGCAATCTGTTTAACCAGCTTATGCATTTTAAGCGTAATTACGAGCTTTAAATAAGGTTCGTACACTTCCGGAAAATCAGCATCGAGTTCGGTGCAGCGTTTATAGTAATAACCAGCGGTTTTGTAATCCTTAAAACGCTCGTGATATATATCTCCCAACTGAAAATAACCCCTGGCGTAATCAGGATCGAAGGCAATAAGCTCATTAAAATACTGAAGTGCTTTGGGCAGCTCGCCCCAGTGCAATTCTTCAATGGCCTGTAGATATTTTTCCTCTACAGTAGTATAAATGTCCATAACGGATATTATTAATTTTGTTAAGCGGTATTTTGCTTAGCAAATGGGTAATTAAATTGATTTTTAAATTTTGGTTTATGCTATAATGGCAAAAACGCTAAGGGTTGGGAAGGAAATTTAAGTCAATACCCAAACTCTTTATGCCACAAGACGGGCTAAAGTGCATTTTTTGGATATGTATTTGACGTAGCATTTCTGTAAATTTGATGCAAAGATATTTATTTTCAATGAATTGCAAATTATTTTTTTTCTATTGATCAGCTTTTCATGTTGACCAGTGCATTTTTAATCTGCCGCCTGTGCCTTAAAATATGAACGATGGCGTGTTCGAGCATCTGTTCTACATCGTATTGTTGCCCCCACCTTGTATTGATCTTTTTGGCTTGATCAAACTCTTCCATTTTAATGTTGGGGTTTCTGATGAAAAAATCCTGATTATAATTAAATGCTTCCTTTAGCCTTAAAATATAGGGCGCTACCTGATCAAATTGCAACCGTTCCGGCCTGGTAGTCTCCAATCCGATGGAGTTTTCGATGTAAACCGCATAACTGAACATTGAGGCGCATACATGCGTTAAAATGGTTTGGATGGAGATGCAATCGGAATTTAAACTTTTTGGCTCGATGGTTTGAAGCAACTGCTGCTGGTTGATTGGATTAATTACTTCAATCATCTCATCAACTGCTTTTTTATATTCATCTATCAATGCTGCAATTGCACCGGTGAGGGGATTGTTTTCCATCATTAATCAAATATAATGATTTTCGTTTTCGTTGGTTGGAATTTGCAATTATGATTTTTAGTTGGTCGGATTTGAAATCCCAACTGGCATGACTAACCGAGTTGTTTTAACTCTAACCGTAAATTCGATTTTGCCTGGTTTTCAAACTGATTATAAAAATAATCGGTTTTATAAATCCTTTCCATTTCTATAAAATGCTGTAAAACCTTTTTTCTCCCTGGATTATAAATAAGATCTGGATAAACCGAATATTCTTTTCGTACATTTTTTGCATATTCTGCATAACTTTTAGGGTTTTGGCCTAATATCGAAAGATCTGCATCTATAAAATAATTAGTGTCTAATTCAGGATGGGAAAGGTGTGTTTTAGTAGCTAGTATTTGAATTTGACAGTTATGGATGATATGGTCTGGAATTGCAATCTGTTTCATCCTTCTCACTGCTAGCCTGGCACTTTGCTCTTCATTGTCTGATTTTAAGGCATTGTAAATGATGTCATGATAGAACAACGTAAATAGGATAGTTTCCCAACTTTCGATTTTATCTTTTACTTCAAATAAGTGTTTTAATAAATTATCAAGATGCAAAAGCGTATGGTAATACCTTTTTTTATAATTGTAGTTTTTCTCAATCTCTTCCCAGAATTCGGTTATTATACTTTCGTTGTTAGTATACTTTTTTAAGAGTTCACTGAATGTTTCTTTTAGCACGATGGTCTTTGAATGATATGGATATACAAGATACAGCATGAAATCCACTTTTCACAAATTATCATTGTTAGGTACCTGGAAGCATAGCTAGGTGTTAATCATTACAAATCCTTAACTCATAAGAATGGATTGGCAATTCCCGACCAGCACTACAATAAATCTTTAATAATTTTTTCGATCGATAAACCTTCAGCTTCGGCGCGGTAATTACGCACAATACGGTGACGTAAAATAGGCTCTGCTACGGCTTTCACATCTTCAATATCAGGAGAATATTTTCCGGTTACTGCAGCGTGGCATTTAGCACCCAGCACTAAAAACTGCGATGCACGTGGACCTGCACCCCAGCTAATGTATTTATTCACGACCTCGGTAGCGAATTCGCTATTTGGACGGGTTTTAGCAGCCAGCTTAACGGCATACTCCAAAACATTGTCAGTAATGGGAATATCGCGGATCAGTTTCTGGAAATATTGGATATCATCTGCGTGGATAATTTTCTGCAGTTGAATGGTTTTATTACTGGTGGTGTTTTTAACGATGTTCAGTTCATCTGCAAAAGCAGGATAGTTTAACTGAATATTGAACATGAAACGATCTAACTGAGCCTCTGGCAATGGATAAGTTCCTTCCTGCTCAATTGGGTTTTGTGTAGCCAAAACAAAGAATGGTTTTGGCAAAGTATGGGTTTGACCAGCGGCGGTAACCGATTTCTCCTGCATGGCTTCTAATAAAGCAGCCTGCGTTTTTGGAGGGGTACGGTTAATCTCATCAGCGAGGATAATATTAGAAAAAACAGGCCCTTTTATAAATTTAAAGTGCCTGTCTTCTCCTAAAATCTCTGCGCCAATAATATCGCTTGGCATTAAATCTGGTGTAAACTGGATCCTGTTGAAATCGAGGTCTAAAACAGATGCCACAGTTTGTACAAGTAAAGTTTTAGCCAATCCGGGTACGCCAACCAACAAACAATGTCCGTTACTGAAAATGGCGATTAAAACAGATTTTATGATGTCATCCTGTCCAACTACTACTTTGCTTATTTCAGCTTTAATGTTGTTGAAAGATTGATGAAGTGCATCAACAGCTTCTACTTCGTTCTTATACTGCATTGGTGTTATTTTGCGGCTGTGGTTTTAGTCCAGATTTTTAACTCATCACAGGTATTAAATTCGTCGTCGATTTTAATGTAAGTACTTTCACGACGTTTTTGAAACCATTCGCTTAAAGTACGATTAATTTTATCACTTTGTGCAGCATCCCTGATTTTTGGAAAATCCTGTTTCAGATTTGCTTTGTGAGGCGGTATTTTCGATTTTAAATATAAAATGCGGTAACCTTGTTTTCCATCAGGTGCAGTAAATAAATCAGGTTTAGAAATACCGCCAATTTTCATGCTATCGATTACCAAAAATACCGTTGGATCTAATTTATCAACCGGAATAAAAGTACTTCTTGCCTGAACATTTTCAGCATTAAGCATCATACCACCGTTATATTTAGTTTCTTTATTATCAGAATAAAGGTTTGCAGCTGCCGCAAAGCTTATTTTTTTACCGATAATGTTATGGTAAATACTATCAGCATGCAGTTTTAAACGTGTTAAACTTTCTGGTGTGGTTTTAGGCATAATTAAAATGTGCCTCACGTGTACCTGCTCGCCCCTGCGCTCTAATACCTGTAAAAAGTGGAAACCATAATCTGTTTCGAAAACCGGAGAAATTTCACCTGCTTTTAATTTAAAAGCCCAGGCGGTAAACTCTTTAACCATAGTATTTCTGTCGATAAAACCATAATCACCACCATCGGCAGCAGAACCCGGATCTTCAGAATAGGTTTTTGCCAACACGCCCATATCTTCGCCTGCTTTAACCCTTAAACGAAGGGCTTCGATTTTATCACGGAATTTTTGTTTTTCGGCCCGGGTTAACTGAGGGTTTAAAATTACCTCACCAACTTCTACCTCTGTATTAAACTCCGGAATGCTATCGCCTAAAGACTTGAAATATTTTTCAACCTCCATTGGGGTAACATTGATGTTTTCTGTGATTTTTTGCTGCATTTTCTGCGCAATCAATTCATCTTTTACCGATGGTCTGATTTCATCTTTATACTGAAGCACAGATTTGTTCAAAAACTGTTCTAAACGCTCCTGGCCACCCGCACGCTGCATGCTATAACGCATACGTTTATTTACCTCATCATCAACTGCACCATCTTCAACCATTACCGAATCGATTTCAGCCTGTTGTTTAAGCAGTTTCTGGGTTAAGGTCTGTTGTAAAATTTTACATTTAATATCATCATTGGCCGGGTTGCCCTGGTAAAGATATTGAGTGTATTGTTGGTTTAAATCTGATAGCAGGATAATATTATTTCCTACAACAGCAGCAACTTTATCTACAGTATGCTTTTGCGCATAACTGTTTAAAAACAGGCAAATTAAAGCGGTTGCTACTAAAAAAACTTTCTTCATTCTATTTGTTATATTTTGCAAATTTAATATTTATGCTCACTCTCCATCAATTCCGGTTATAGCTTAGCAAGCTTTTTAAGCTCATTATCGTTAATCCTGACCTGATATTTTTGTTTGAGGCTTTTTAGCCATTTATCCTCCAAACTTAGCTGATAATCGGCAATCACCTCTCCCCTCACTTCATTTAAGGGTTTATTATAATTTTGACGGTTTTTATTGTAAAAATCATTTATTGCCTGCTCATCTTCCTGTGCTTTGTTCCAGATTTTTTGTTCCGAAACATTGAACATCAAAACACCTTCGCGGTATTCATTCAATAAAAAATCGCGGTCTTTATTACCGCCACCAATTTTTTTATGCGCGATCAACGCATCCTCATAAGTTTTGATTTCTTCCTGGTAACTGGCACTTTTATCCAGTCCCATATCACGGGCATCCAAAACTTTAAGTTTAAAATTTATATACAGGTTTAAATAAGCTTGTAAGGTATCGTAAGCAACATTGATGCTTCCATTATGGCTCTTTTTATATGCCCACATAAATTCCCTGACACTTATGGATTTACCATTTACAACAGCCACGTTTTGTGCAAACGAAATGCTATAAATAAAGCTAAAAACAAATAGGCAGTAAGTTTTCCTCACACAGAGCACTCTATAAATTTTAAGGGATAAAAGTAACAATTAGCGACGCTATTATAAGATATTTAACTAATTTTAACAGAAATTATTATCCAACAAAAATACGAATGGAAAACCAGGTTACCAACAATGCGAACGCTTTACGTTTATTTTTTACCGACGAAGTTTTCGTGGTGAAGGATGAAAGTGTGGAAATTCGGCTTTTGGGTAATCCTGAGCGAGTTTTTGTCCCTGAAAATGTTTCAGCTGCTGAAGAAAAAGAAACGGTTTTAAAGGCAGAAACTATCCAAATCCCAGCAATTAAAACTACACAAACACCAAAAATTTATCCACAAGCACCTGAAATTCCGCATATTGTGGCCGAACCACTACCCGAAAAAGCATTTAAATTTTTAGGTGGAAATAAAAAATCAGTGCTGATATTGGTGAATGATCAACAGCATGATGTGAGTACCGAACAAGGCAGGGAACTGCTCCGTAAAATTGTAAAAGCAGTTGATCTGGGTACACCCGATTTTGCAGTATTGAACTATGCAAATTACAGAGGAACTGATTATATAGAACTGCAACGCTTTTTTAAACCGGTTATCATGTTATCTTTTGGGGTAGAAATTGCAGAGCTCAAATTAAACCTGACCTGGCAGAACGAAATCATCATTCATGAAAACACCAAAATCATCTTTGCACCAAATCTTCATCATCTGGATAGTGATTTAACAGCAAAGAAAACACTTTGGGGGCATCTTCAGAAAATTAAATAGCTTGGAAGTGTGAAGTATTTAGTATCAAGTTATTAGTATTGAGTATCAGGATGGCATTATAGCCTTAATCTGGAAACCTTAACTTTTCGACATTCCAAATTTTTAACCTTTCAAATTTTCCCCAATGAAAAAACTCGTTTTTGCCACCAATAATCAACATAAAACAGAAGAAATACGCGCAGCACTTGAAGGTAAATATGAAGTACTGAACCTGGAAGACATTGGTTGTTTTGTGGATATCCCTGAAACGGCCGACACTTTTGAAGGTAATGCAAGTCTGAAGAGTGCGTATGTGGTAGAACATTTTAATTTAGACTGTTTTGCAGATGATAGCGGCTTAGAAGTAATGGCCTTAAATAACGAACCAGGTGTTTACTCAGCAAGGTATTCGGGAAGCCGTGATAGTACAGAGAACATTCAGCTGGTTTTGAAGAAACTTGAAGGAAACAGCAATAGAAAAGCCAGATTTAAAACAGTAATCTCACTGATGCAAAATGGCGAGAATCATATTTTTGAAGGAATAATTGAAGGGACAATCAGAGCAGCATTATCCGGCTCGAAGGGTTTCGGTTACGACCCTATTTTTCAGCCAGATGGTTATGAAATTACCTTTGCTGAAATGGATATGGCAGAGAAGAATAAAATCAGTCACAGGGCTATTGCCTTGAAGAAGATGATTGATTTTTTGAGGGGGACAGATTTATAGTTTAACTAGATTAATAAATTTCGACAGGTCGTCATTTCGACCGTAGTGGAGAAATCTTTTAACATAGTCCAAAGATTTCTCCATTTCGCTGCGCTTCAGTCGAAATGACGACCGACCTTCTAAATTCATCGTTGAAATGATTGGCAATCATAATGCAATAAGCTTTAAGATTAGCGCTATCTTAGAAATGTCTCTCCCGACTTAACGGCCGGAATACGCTTCAATCGAAATGATGACCAAATTGATTACATTTTACCAGCTGGCTTTTTTACCTGTAAAGTATCCTTTTTCACCTGAACACTATCTTTTTTGGGTAAAATGGGTTTAATGCCGAAGTTGGCAGTATCTGCAGTTTTTTTAATTGGCAATTTCTTATCCACGCTTAAACTGTCTTTTCCCGATACAATTTTAGGTTTAACTGTAGGAACAATACTTGAAGATTTGCCTGCCGGAACAGCTGTTTTTGCACCTGCAACAACAGGTTTACCTGCCACTGTTTTTGCCTTTACTTTGGGCTTAGGTTTGCCAGAGGAACCAATGGCATCTTTCTTCGATTTTGGCCGCTCACTAGGCTTCCATGAAAAACCCTTTAAAGCATGATCTTTTGCAATAGTATTTTCTGGATTTAAAGCACCTTCTACACCTTTGATGTACACGATATCTTCAATTGCATTTTCTTTATTCTTAAAAATGAACTTGATCCTGCTGCTTAGCGTCTGGTTCATTTCTTTATAAACCTTGGTACTGTCATCCTGGGTATAATAAATACTTTCGGCGTTACCATCAACATAGAGGTTTTTTAATTTCCCATTATAAAAGAAACCTGTCATTAAGCGGCCTTTAATTTGGTTAAACCTTAGCGAATCGGCTGGAGTATTTACCAAAAATGCATTTTTAATGGCTTGTAAATTATTCAGCTTTTTGTTTTTGAACTGCACATAAATGGTATCGCCAACCTGCTGCGAGCCTTCCGACCAGATAATCGGGTTGCTGTAGCAACGTAAAGTAGAATCGGCACTGGTGTAAAAAAGACTATCTGTTTTGGCCTGAATATTCGTTTTAAAGATTTTCACTCCATGGTAAGCCTTAATAATACGCGTTTGAACAGTATCAGCCGGGTTAAACTTGGCGGTATCATTAGCTTTATTAAGCTTTAAATTTCCTATAACTTTTGTTAAACTATCTTTAATACCAGATTTAGAGACCTTTTTTTGCAGACTATCAATTTTTGCTTTTGATACCTCTTTAACAATCGGTGCTGCTTTATCCGCAATTTTCTTTTGCAAACTATCGATCTTCGTTTTTGAAAGGTCTTTTACAGCTTTATCCGTTATTTTCTTTTGCAGGCTATCTGTTTTAAGTTTAGGCAAATTTTTAATCAAAGAATCAGCCTTGCTTTTTAAAACATTATCCTTCTGCAAGCTATCGGGATTAATTTTGGGAAGTCCTTTGCTGAGCGAATCTACTTTCGATTTTAAGCTATCGGTACTTTTATCTTTCAGATTCAGTAAATCCTCGGTTTTATCATCACCCTTGCTTTTTTTCTTCTTGTCTGCCTTCCTTTTACTCCTGTCTTCTTTTTGGGTAGATTGGATTTCAGGTTTTACTTTGGGCTCGGCGTTTCCTTTTTTTCCGCCGTCTTCATCATCCTCACCAACCTGGTTATCGGCTTTGATCGAAATTTTAGGGATCAGTTTTAAGTTTTTTTGCAGCACCATCTGTGTCTCCAAAGTATCGGCACCCATCCATAAACTATCAGGCCTTTTTTTGTTCTTAACCATTACCGAATCTTCGGTGCCAATACCCATATATGCATTCCGGGTTACGAGTGTACGCTGATCTATCTTATAATAATAGCCTAAATCACCAAACATTTTCATTTTATCCTTGGTATCAGAAAAAACGATGTTTTTTACCGCTTTACCAACTCCCTGCTTGCCAAAATAATATAAACTATCTCCCTTTAAAGATCGTGTACCCTGCGTATAAAGATTTTTCTTGCCAAAAAAGGCATCCTCCGTCATGGTATTATACTGGCCATTTTCGGTATAAAGATTATCGTCTTTTCCTTTAATATTGGTTGGCCCATAAAAGTAGGTCCATTTATCCTGTGTATTGTAACTCATCGTATCCGATTTGATAACCGATTGAGGCGTGACTACTACAACATCATATCTAAAATAGGCGACGTTTCTTTGACTAAAATAATAACCATTTTTACTCGTTAGTGTTACTTCTTTATTTACAATTTTACCACCACTGGTATAAGTGCCTATTTTTGTGAGTGTATTGTAATCTAAAATATTAGTGGTTAAGACCGATGTTGGATCGATCATCTTTACGTTCCCCGTTAAATGCGCCTGCTTTTTATTTCCGTCGTATTCCAGTTGATCTGAATAGATGTCAGTAGTAACCTGATTAATATGTACATTTTTATAAGCTTCAAAATAGTTCCGCTCGCTGTAAAAAACAGCACTATCGCATGCTAAGGTGGCATTATCCTGTTGAAAAACAACAAAATTAAGATAAGTTGCTTTTTTCTTCATATCACCTGCGATATGTTGATAAGAAACAATCTTAATCTTCGAAGCGGGCTGCTGACCGAATAAAAATACCGGACTGATTAGAAGAAATAAAAAGACAAATAGTTTTTGCACACTACAAAGTTAGTTTTTTGTTCCGAACGTTCGGAATACCAGTTAAAATTAAATATTTTTGATGGATGTTACCCGTACAGCAATTTCAGGATTTTATTGAACAGCAACAGCTGTTTGTTCAGGGTAACAGGATTCTTTTGGCCGTAAGTGGCGGAAAAGATTCGGTATTAATGTTGCATCTGTTTAAAGCAATAGGCGTTGATGTTGGTGTAGCACATTGTAACTTTAGTTTAAGGGCTGATGAGGCGCAACGCGATGAAAGTTTTGTTGCATTACTGGCCAGAAATTTAGGGTTACCTTTTTATGTAACGCATTTTGACACCAAAAAATATGCTGCAGAAAATAAAATTTCGACGCAGATGGCTGCACGTGATCTTCGATATCAGTGGTTCGAAGAAATCAGGCTTTCGGAGCAATACGATTACATTGCCCTGGCACAACATCAGAACGATGCAGTTGAAACGGTATTGATTAACCTTACCCGCGGTACAGGAATAAGCGGATTGCATGGCATTCTACCTAAACGCGATCGATTGATCAGGCCATTGTTATTTTTAAACCGGCAGCAGATTGAGGAACTGGTAAAAGCCAATAACATCGATTTTGTGGAGGATAGCTCGAATGCCAGCACCTACTATACCCGCAATAAGATCAGGTTACAAGTTATACCACATTTGCAGGAGATTAACCGTAATCTCGAAAAAACCTTTGCCGAAAATATTTCCCGCTTTGCAGAACTGGAGACTTTTTTAAATGTACAGGTTCAAAAACTGGCTACTAAAATTTTAAATAAAAGGGCCGATGGAGTTTATATCCCTTTAGAAGAAATTACACGGTTAAATCCACAAAAACTATTGCTTTACGAATTATTGAAGCCTTTTGGTTTTGGTGAGCATGTGATACAAGAAATTTTGGATTGTTTAAAAGCACTAAGTGGAACACATTTTTTTAGCGCAACACATCAGGCGATTATCAATAGAAATGATTTGGTTATCGTTGAGAAAAACGTTTCAGTTACGGCCAATCAGTTTATCCACCCTGCTACCGAGAGTATTATTTTTGCAGCTCACGAAATGGCATTAAAGTTTACGGAAGAAATAACATTCGAATCCGATGCAAATAAAGCTTTTGTAAATGCCGGTAAGCTGATTTTTCCATTGGTATTGAGGAATTGGCAAAATGGCGATAAATTTGTCCCCCTGGGCATGCGTAGCCTGAAAAAGGTGAGCGATTATTTTATTGACGAGAAAGTTCCGCTACATTTGAAAAACACCACCCCTATTTTAGTAAACGGAAACGGTGAAATTGTTTGGATTGCAGGTATGCGACAGGATAACCGATATAAATTAACTACTGCAACAAAAAAAGTTGCTATATTCGAACTCAAAATTAAATAAGTGGAAAGCAGATACGCCTATATCGAAAAACAATACATTGGCCGCGATTACGTCCGCATTTTTATTCGGTTGATTATGGCAGCTTTCTGTTTTGCAGCCTATGTTTATGAACGCGACCGCGACAATACGCAAGATCTGTTCTTAGTAGTGGGTTTCGGGATTATTGGTGTTTCTATGCTCCTGTTATTTCTGATTCAGTATAAAATTATTGTAGATAATGGCAGCATGGTTTTGGATGGACTTTGGACAACAAAACGTGTTAAAATAGATTTAAACAGTATTGTTGACGTACGCAAAGCGACTTACAGCCGTTATTTTTTCAATAATCCGGTATATAATCTTCATACCAAAGGTACTATCCGTTTCTATTCATCAGGTAAAGATGCGGTTGTATTAACCGATCGTGATGGTTTAGAATACTTTATTGGCACACAAAGACCTAATGAACTGTTTTTGGTGATAAAAGAGGAAATGAGGAACCTCAAATAACCACCTCAGTTCACCAAAGAAATCTCTACTTATTATCTAGTCTTTATTATTGCAATAGGCCGACACGCATTATAGATTAAAATCGGGTACATTTGCGATAACAACAATACGTTTATAATGAAGATAGGAATTGTTTGCTACCCCACTTTTGGCGGTAGTGGAGTAGTTGCAACAGAACTTGGTAAGGCACTTGCTAACGAGGGTCATCAGGTTCACTTTATCACATATAGTCAGCCTGCAAGGCTCGATTTCTTTTCTGCCAACCTTTTTTATCATGAGGTTTCGGTAAGGAATTATCCGCTTTTTGATTATGCGCCTTACGAATCGGCATTGGCCAGCAAACTGGTAGATGTTGTCCGTTTTGAGCAACTGGATGTATTGCACGTTCATTATGCCATTCCACATGCTTCCGCCGCTTTTATGGCCAAGCAGATTCTGGCCAGTTATGGCCTTCATATTCCGGTGGTAACTACTTTGCACGGTACCGATATTACCCTGGTGGGTAAAGATCCAACCTATAAACCAGTGGTAACTTTCTCTATTAACCAAAGCGACGGAGTAACTACTGTTTCGGAAGATTTAAAAGAAGATACCTATCGCCACTTCGAAATCACAAAAGAAATTAAAGTTATCCCTAACTTTATCGATTTTAGCAGGTTTAGTTTACAGGCAAAAGATCACTTTAAAAAAGCAATTGCCCCAAATAACGAACGGATTTTAATCCACACCAGTAACTTCAGAAAGGTAAAACGGACTGAAGATGTAATCAAAATTTTCGAAAAGGTGCAGGCGGTAATTCCATCAAAACTTTTAATGGTTGGCGATGGACCAGAACGTGTTTATAACGAACAACTTTGCCGGTCGCTCAACATCTGCGAAAGTGTACGGTTTTTAGGCAAACAAGATGCCGTAGAAGAAATTTTATCGGTTTCCGATCTTTTCCTGATGCCTTCAGAATCTGAAAGTTTTGGTTTAGCAGCATTAGAGGCCATGGCTTGTAAAGTTCCTATCATTACCACAAATGCCGGAGGTTTACCAGAGCTTAATGTAGATGGATTTTGTGGCTATATGAGCAATGTAGGCGATGTGGATGCAATGGCAGCGCATGCTATTGAAATCCTAAAGGATGATGAAACGCTTAACCGTTTTAAAGAAAATGCTTTTACAAGAGCTCAGGATTTTGATTTGAAAAAAATTCTTCCGGAGTATATCAATTATTATAAAGAAGTAATAGAAAACTCGTTACAGGTTAAATACTAAAGGCTTATTGCCCTTTATTAATATGAAGTTTTGCAGTGTAAATGCTGCAAAACTTTTTTTTGCCCAATTTTACCATTAGGTTAGGTAATTGTTAATATTTGAAAAAACAAAACTTTCTCTAAATCAAATGATTATAAATCGTATCTTTGCGGCCTTGAAACGGTTTGGCGGATAGAAATTTCTAAAGTCGTTTCACCAAAATTAAAAAAGAGGTTAGCCCAAATGAAAAAAATAGTTGATTACAGAAAGCTTTTGAACGTAGATAAAAATGCTGAGTTAAAAGAGCTTAAATCGGTGTACCGTACACTGATGAAAGATTGTCACCCTGATAAATTTCAGCAGGAAGAAGAGAAATTGGATGCAGAAGCAAGAAGTAAAGAAATTATCGAAGCTTACCATTTCTTAGTGAGCATTGCGCCAGAAACACGCGAGCAGAATATCGAAACTTACACACAAACCACCACGTTATCTAATATTCAGGATTTCGAATACAAACAACAGGTTTTAAATATCCAGTTTTTTGATGGAAGTGCTTACGAATATTTCGATGTGCCAAAAGCAATTTATGTGAAACTGGTAAATGCCGATTCTCCGGGACGTTTTGCCCGCAGACACATTTTTAATGAATTCCCTTACCGTAATGTTGCAAGGGTAGCAGAACCAGCATAATATTGATCAAATAATAATATTTGGAAAAGTCCCGACGAAAATCGGGACTTTTTTTATTTCTTAAAATCAGCTACCATTAATTTTTCGCCTTCCTCCGCATCTTTTAAGGCTACTTTTATTTCGATGTGATTTTCTTTTCTGTTAGATGGAGGAATTGGAACGCCCCTGCCAAGTCCGATAGAAGCTAAAAAGATCAGTAATACCAATCCCATTAGCCTTATAGCTTTCTTGAAATATTTCATTTTAAATCAATGGTGATTTCCCGATTGAATAATCAGTAGATCTGTAAAACAATAATTGAATGGCCTTTTTGGATATCAGGCCAAAACCGGTGTTAGTTTATGTGATCTTTTTCTGTAGGGTATTGCGAGATCGCTTCCTGAACAAATAAGCGCGAAATGCGGGGATTGGATAGGTGAGTAAGGCTGAGTTTGGCCAATTTTACGGCGAGTAACCTGTTAAAGGTGAAAATCTGTAAAAGGTATTCGCCGATCGAGGCACTAGTTTTGATTATTGCCTTCCTGATTAGAGTTGGGGCGGTAAAATGCTTACGTTTATGAGATACCCATTCTGTTTGAAAAGATGGATTATATTGAAAAGCAACCGAACCTGCGCTGTTGTTGGAAAAAGTAAGCAAACTCCAAAACAGGATAAATAAAGTTATCCCTTTCGAGTACATTTTCCCTGAATATATTGATTTACAGCCCATTTACTTTTGCTAAAGGTAGCATTATTGCTGCAAAAGAAAAATAGCGCTATTTTGAATTTAAATTGATATTCTCCTCTTTAAGGATAGAATATAATCTACAATAGCCTGGCAATGAATTTTAGTGGTATCAAATACCGGGATTTCAAAATCATCCTGATTGATGAGCATTGGGATTTCTGTACATCCCAAAATAATGCCTTCCGCTCCATCTGCAATCAGGTCATTAATTATTTTGAGGTACTGCGCCCTGGTTTCTTCCAGTATCACTCCCCTACCCAGTTCTTCTTTAAGCGTAAACTGTATATAATCGCGGGTTTCTTTTTGGGCTGGCACCAAAACGTTTAATCCATGGTCTTCGAGTTTTTTGATGTAAAAATCTTTCTCCATGGTAAATACGGTACCCAATAGTCCTACCTTTTTAATTCCGGTGGCATTTATGGCTTTAGCCGTTTCGGTACCGATGTGGATGATCGGCAGACCAATTTCCTCCTGAAGCTGATCAGCAAAAAGATGAGCAGTATTGGCGCAGAGCACGATGGCTTCTACACCACTCCGCCTTAAACTTTGGCAGGCATGAAGCAAAAGATCAAACGAGCCTTCCCAGGTTTGATCCTGAATATCGGCAAAATTAAGGGAGTAAATAATACATTCAGCGAAATTTAATCCACCCAACCGCTCATTTACGCCCTCATTTATAAAACGGTAATAATCTATTGTCGATACCCAGCTAATGCCTCCTACTAAACCAATTTTTCTCATTATTTAAATCGACTCATGACTTTGAACTATAGACTCATAACTAATTAAGCCTTGCTCCAGGTTGTTCCCTCTTTTCCGTCTTTAAGCTGAATACCCAACTCCTGCAATCCGATACGGATACGGTCTGAGGTTGCATAATCTTTATTGGCTTTTGCTTCAGTCCTTAAGTTAATCACCATATCTAAAACGCCATTTAAGTCATTTCCTCCGGCATCTTCATCTTTCAGACCTAAAATATCGAATACGAAATCGTTGATCAGTTGTTTTAGTTTTTCTAAGGCTTCTGCTGAGATTTTCCCTTTACCATCATAAACAGTATTAATAATGCGAACGGCTTCAAATAACTCAGCAACTAAAATCGGACTGTTAAAATCGTCATTCATCGCATTAATGCATTTTTCTTTCAATGCATCAATATCGAAATCGTTCTGTTCAGAAACCGATAATTTATCCAATAAACCAATTGCCGACATTAAACGACGGAATCCTTTTTCCGAAGCATCCAAGGCATCGTTAGAGAAATCCAAAGTACTGCGGTAATGTGCCTGCAACATGAAAAACTTCACCGTCATCGGGCTATAACCTTTCTTCAGCAAGGGGTGATCTCCGGTAAACAACTCCAGAGGAAGAAAACCATTTCCGGCCGATTTAGACATGCGTGTGCCATTTACTGTAAGCATATTGGTATGCATCCAGTAGCGCGCAGGCTGTTTATGGCTGCAAGCTTCCGATTGTGCAATTTCGTTGGTATGGTGCGTGGCCGCTAAATCCATTCCACCCCCATGGATATCAAACTCTGCACCCAGATATTTGGCGCTCATGGCTGAACATTCGATATGCCAGCCCGGAAAACCCATACCCCATGGCGATTGCCATTGCATCAGTGTTTCAGGCTTTGCTTTTATCCAAAGTGCAAAATCCAACCTTCCGCGTTTCTCATCCTGTCCACCCAGTTCGCGGGTATTGTTCAGCATGTCTTCCAGGTTGCGGTTGGTTAAAATCGTATAATTATATTCCTTACTATATTTTTCTACATCAAAATATACGTTGCCATCTACTTCATAACCATAACCATTGGCAATAATCACCTTAATCATTTCAATTTGCTCAATAATATGGCCCGTTGCGGTAGGCTCGATACTAGGCGGCTGGGTATTAAACATGCGCAATACATCATGAAAACCCAAAGTATATTTCTGCACAATTTCCATGGGTTCCAGTTGCTCTAACTTTGCACGTTTTGCAAATTTATCATCGCCTTCATCTCTATCGCCTTCCAAATGGCCTGCATCCGTAATATTACGCACATACCGTACCTTATAACCAGCATATTTAAGGTACCTGAAAATTAAATCAAAAGAAATAAATGTGCGACAATTACCCAGGTGCACATCGCTATAAACAGTAGGGCCGCAAACATACATCCCAACGTTGGGTGCATTTAAGGGTTGAAAAAGTTCTTTTTTGCGTGAAAGCGTATTGTAAAGCTGTAAGCCAATATCCATATTGCAAATGTAAGATTTAGTTAGAAAGTTAAAACGTTTAAAGTTGCAATGTTTAGCTTATGATTTTTAACTAACATTTATCTATCGGGTAGAATGCTTATTTTATATTGTTTCATTGCTAGATTGCTTCATTGTTATTTGGAAAGGTGCAGTAGTGCTTATCGGTAACAGCAGTCCCTCTTTCCGCTATAGCTTCGCCGAAGGGGCTCAGGCTGCCGCTTCAATAGGGTTTAGGTGGCAGGGTTTTATGATTTTATGATCGTAAAATTACGAAGTTAGCCAGTGCTGGCCTCTGTGGGGAATGTCATTAAGTAAGGTTTTTAAACACGGATTTTTATATCTGTGTTCATCCTTTTTATCTGTGGTTAAATTATTTTCACCTGTGCCAATGGCTTAACTTAGTGACATTATACCAATTAGCCAGCACAAGGTATCCGTTCCGTCAGATGTTAACATCTGACGTTAGAACAATTTTTTAATTCTAATTTAGTTTAACATAATAACCCTATTAACAATGGTCGAAATTAGAGCGATAACCGAAAAAGATGCAGAGAGTGTAGCCGGGCTATCCACACAATTGGGTTACGAAAGCAATATCGAGCAAACACTGTTCAGGATCAGGCAGATTAACAACAGCATGGAAAACTGCGCTTATGTTGCCATATTTGAAAACACGGTGGTGGGCTGGATCCATGGTTTTTATACTTTAAGGGTAGAATCAGATGCTTTTGTAGAAATTGGTGGATTAGTTGTCGATGCTGCTTACCGCAACCTAAAAATCGGGAAACAGTTAATTGATTGTGTAAAACTTTGGGCAAAACAGCATCAGGTGAAAAAACTAAAAGTGAGGTGCAACACCAAACGCACCGAAAGTCATCAATTTTACGCGCGGGTTGGTTTTAAAGAGAATAAACGGCAGATTGCTTTTGAAATGGATCTGGATTAATTTTTAGTGTCAGATAGAAATATCTGACACCACAGTGAAAATCAGGCTTTATACCCAGTTAATCCCCTGAGCATAGTCGAAGGGTAAACAATTAACCTGTTAACCAAACTATTATTACAACCCTCAAACATTTCGGCATTGCAACAATTCAATCCTATTCATTAACTTTGTACCATGATTGATTTACCGGTAGTACCTGCTGTAACTGAAGTTAAACGCAAACCTGATTGGTTACGCGTAAAATTGCCCGTTGGTAAAGAATATGCACAAGTTCGCAGTTTAGTAGACACGCACAAGCTGCATACTATCTGCGAAAGCGGTAATTGCCCTAATATGGGTGAGTGCTGGGGTGCAGGTACGGCAACTTTCATGATTTTAGGTAACATCTGTACCCGGAGCTGCTCTTTCTGTGCAGTTGCAACCGGCAGGCCCTTGGCTGTTGATGTTGACGAACCTAACCGTATTGCCGATTCCGTAAGGTTAATGGGCGTTAAACATTGCGTAATTACTTCGGTAGACCGTGATGATTTAAAAGATGGCGGTTCAATTATCTGGGCTGAAACCTTACAGGCCATCCGTAGAGAAAGTCCGATCACTACCTTAGAAACTTTAATCCCCGATTTTAAAGGTCAGTGGGATAATTTATACCGCGTTTTAGAAGAACGCCCGGAAGTGGTTTCGCACAATATGGAAACCGTTAAGCGTTTAACCAGACAGGTACGTATCCAGGCTAAGTACGACAGAAGTTTAGAAGCTTTAAAAAGAATTTCGGAATTTGGTTTAAGAACTAAAACAGGCATTATGCTTGGTTTGGGCGAAACTGAAGAAGATATTTTCGAAGCCATGGACGATTTAGTAGCTAATGGCGTTCACATCCTAACCTTAGGACAATATTTACAACCAACCCGTAATCACCATCCTGTGGTTGATTGGATCCACCCTGATACTTTTGCCATGTACAAAGAAGCTGGTTTGGCAAAAGGCCTAAAATATGTAGAAAGTGGCCCGCTGGTACGCTCATCTTATCACGCAGAAAAACACCTTTTCCCTATTGAGGGAATAGCATAATCCAGATTATTTAAAGATTTAAAAGATTGTAACTCGCTTCAATGAAACGAGTTACAATCTTTTTAGTTTTTTATAAGCGCCGTATCAAGTTCATTTTTCCCGGTTGCTTCTGATAGTTCATACATGCGTGGTGCATTATTATTGGCCATAGTGCCATCTTTATTAATAATTACGTAATGAGGGATCCCGCTAACTCCATAGGTTTTACAAACCGGGTTTTTGGTCCAGCCTTCGGCAATTAAGTTTATACCTGTTAATTTGTATTCTTTTATCGCATTTTTCCATGCTTTTTCTCCGCTATCCACACAAATATTAATAAAAACAACATCCTTATCCTTATAACCCTCATGCAGTTTTGCTTCATAGTTCTCAATATCATAAATACAAGGACCACAACCTACTCCCCAAAAATCGATATATACCACTTTACCTTTAAAATCGCTCAGCGAAACGCTTTTTCCTTTATCATCAGGCAATGAGAAATTAGGTGCCTGTAAACCCGGTTTTAAGTTTTTGGCCAAATCGTATTTTTCTGCCAGGACTTTTTTAAAATAGGGCGTTTTTGCCTGGGGTAAATAATGATTGTATACTTCCTCAACATCTTTAAATGGATAGTAGTCGAAACCAAACATAAGACAGTTGGTGATAAACCAGTCTTCCACAAACGTCGATCGCAAAGCTGCTTTGGCCATATAATAATCTTTAAAACTAAAATTAGTCGGGCTGCTTTTTCGGATTTCTTCCACGTACCTGTTAACTGGAGAGGCAAACCGGATATAATTGAACATAAAGTCCCTGTACTCTGGCAGTTCTATTAGATACCTTTCATTAGAAGTTTTATAATTATCGCTACCATCCAGAATACCATATTTTAAAGATTTTGAAGGCTTACCGTTTACTTTTCCTTCAAGCATTGGCAGTTTAAAAGCACTATCTTCTACTACCTTGAGGGAAAAGCGATCCAATAATTTAGCATCTCTAAGCCAGGATGCATAAGAAAAATAGTTGTTAGAAAGCAAATATGATGTAGATGAATTGGCATGGTCAACATCTTTAGACAAAATGAACTTTACTTTTTTACTGTATAGATTATTCAGCAGATCAAATTTTGCCTTCGCAGACAAAGTTTCACGTTCTTTATAAAACTGATCTCTTAGCTCTGTTTCAGGCTTTCTAAAGTTTTTATAGATTTCCCACTCCGTTTCCAAAGTTGTTGTTCTGCCTGCATTATTTGATTTTAAAGTAAATGATTTCTCAAAATTCTTTTCATCCCAGTTCAACAAAATGGTGTCGCCGTCGGCAACAGTAATGGTTACCGCATCATCATTTAAATAAAGATACAACTGCTGACTATTGATAATTGGAAAAGATTTTTCAAATGATCCATCCTTGTTAAAATCTACAAAATAACTTTCATTATTGTGCAAATAGGTGGTCATGCCAAATTCAAAGAATTTATCTTTTAAATTTTTCGCTTTACCTTTTAATACGAAAGTTCCCTGTTTACCAAAACTGGCCAACATATCTTCTTCGCTTTTTGGATTGCTGTTTTTTTGGGCAAAAATCGGTGTACCGAAAAGTAGGGTAACTATAACTACCCCATATTTAAGCGCTGTATTCATTTAGATGTTATATTTAGTTAAACTAAAATAGTACAATCTGATGTAAACAGAAGTTAAAAATCGTTAAACTTTTTCAAGCTTAAGACTTCAGAATAAATGATTAAAAAAAATAAATGTTAAACCATTAAAGCTTATTGGAAAACAAATTAATTAATCGCACTCCTAAGCGGAATGCATTTTTAAAACATTTTTTTGCTTTTAGTGTTCTGTATTGTATCTTAGCGACCAATAGTGACTGCATTAAAAAAATTAACCCTAACCGAGCCTGAACTTGTTCAAGCACTGCAATCGAAAGATCCTGCGGTACTAAAAACACTGTACAGCATGTATTCGTCAGCGCTTTACGGCGTTATTTCACGCATTATTACTCACACAGAGCTTGCAGAAGATGTTTTACAAGAAACTTTTGTAAAAATCTGGCAGTCTGCAGCACACTATGATCATACAAAAGGACGTTTGTTTACGTGGATGATGAATATTGCCCGCAATTTATCGATCGATAAACTACGTTCTAAAGATTTTAAGAATTCACTCAAAAACCAAGATATAGAAAATAACGTAAGTTTCGTTGATGAACAAAACAAGGTTACGTTTAATCCTGATGTTCTTGGTGTTAAGCAACTTGTAGAAAACCTTAAACCGGATTTACAAGCAGTTCTTGATTTAGTTTATTACAAGGGTTTCACGCATGTGGAAGCCGCAGAAAAGTTAGATCTGCCATTAGGTACGGTGAAAACCCGGATCCGGTTGGCTATTATTGAATTGAGAAGGAATTTTAATTGAGCGTGGAAAATTTAAAAGCATATATCGAATCTGGAGTACTCGAACTGTACGTTTTAGGTGATTTATCACCTGAAGAAACGTTGCAGGTTGAGGAAATGGCATCTCAAAACCCTGAGGTAAGAGATGAAATAGCGGCCATTGAGCAAGCTATGGAGCAATATGCTATGCAAAATGCTGTAGAACCATCTGCAGATGTAGAAACAAGATTATTCGAAAAGTTGGGGTTAAGTGAGGTTGAGGAGAATGTGAATGTTCAACCCAAACCAATTTATGCTGAAGAACCAAGAATTATACGTTTGGATGGAAGTGATGCTAAAGTGAGAACTTTACGTTACGCCTTAGTTGCTTGTATAGCTTTATTGGTAGTAAGTACCGCGGCATTGTTTATTACTTATAATAAACTGAATGCTGCGCACGACCAGATTGCCAGTTTAAACCTGGATAAACAAAAATTTGCCGGTGTGGTAAGCAAACTGGAATTTGAGAACCAGGGATTAGATAATATGGCAGCCATGGCCGATAGCAAAGAATGGGCAACCATCAGAATGGCAGGACAGGCTTTTAGTCCAACTTCTAAAATGAAGGTGTACTGGAATAAAAAAGATAAAAGCGTGCTGATTAACTATGTGGCAATGGATTTACCAAAAACCGATGCCGAACATGAATATCAGTTATGGGCTTTGGTAAATGGAAAACCGGTAAGTTTAGGTGTTTTCGGAAAAACAGATTCGACTAATAACGAAGCCCTGTTGAAAATGCAAACCATTCAGGAAGCACAGGCATTTGCCGTAACCTTAGAGCCTATGGGCGGAAGTGTTAACCCAACCATGGACAAATTAACCGTAATGGGTGGTGTTTAACTAGAAATTATTTAGTCAAAATATTAAATCCCGACATTTATCAATGTCGGGATTTTTGCTTTTTGCAAGCAGTACACCGTCATTCCCGCGCAGGCGGGAATCTTAAAGCCTATTGCATTACGATTCCCAATCAAGTTGGGAATGACGATGCTACTATATTAAAATTTCGCCGCGTACTTTACTTCCTCATACGGCCGTACCAAAACCGATTGCCTCTTGCAAATAAGAGGATAGCCGTTTAAGGCAGAGGTTTGCGCCCTGCAACCCTAAACAGGATAAATGGCCGTGCCACCTAAACCTGACAGCAGCTAACACCGAACGCAGAGAGGTAAAGCGGATGGCAGGACTATCTTAGCCCAAATGCTTTTGCAACTGCTTTCCATAAAAACGCCGGCATATTTAATGCATAAATCTTATTGACCCGAATGAATGAAATGGAGAGGCCTTATCGATTAAGATCTCTCCACTTGGGTCGGGATGACGATTCGATGATTAAGATTTGGCTGCGTATTTCACCTCTTCATAAGGCTGTACCAGTACCCAACCTTCACCAAAAAACTCCAGTTGAAAAGATTCACCACTTCCCCTACCAATAAAAGAGCCAAAAGTTAAATTGGTTTTGATGTTTGGGCTTAGGTTTTCAGACCAGGCTACGGTAGCATTAGGATCTGTATATACAGGTTGGTTGGCCGAAACCCTCAATAAGATCGGTTCGCCGTGGGTGGTAATGGCAATATAACCACTGCCCGATAGTTTTACCTGAAATAAACCACCACTCATCATCCCGGCAATGCTTTTCAACATTTTAATTTCGTTTTTGATGTTCTCTTCCAAAGCGAGTACATCATTTCCGTTTACAAAAACCGATTCGTTTTGAAGTTTAATGATTTTAACCTTCTTGCCTTCGTCGGCCAGATACAGCTTACCTGTTCCGGTAGCATGCATGAGCGAGGTGCCTTCGCCAGAGATGGCTTTTTTTAATAAACCGCCCAAACCTTTGCTTAATAAACCTTCTCGTTTAAAATCGATATTGCCAATGTATGCCACCATCGAACCTGCCTTTGCCAAAATCTTTTGGCTTTTCAGGTTAACTTCGAGCATGGCTGGTTTTTCCAGTTCAAAAAAATCGTTTTCTGCCGGGTTTTCTGCTGATTCCTTAATAAGTTCGTTCAGCGTGTACTCTTTTTGCGCCATAATAATTTTTGTTTTACGTATTTAAGATATCTGATATTAAATATTCCCTTAAACTATAAATTATTAACTATAAAAATAGTAGATCACCTCTGTTTTTTTCCACAGTGTTACTGGTAAACTATTTGGCAATGAGTATTTTAATTTCTTTAGCTATGCTTGCAGCAACTTGCGATGCCGTAACTACGCTAAGATCTTTCGCCAGCTCATCACCAGCCTTTCCATGAATGTAACAGGCTAAAATGGCAGCATCTGTTGCTGTATAGCGTTGTGCCACAAAGCCTGCAATTATTCCGGTCAGGATATCGCCCATCCCCCCTTGTGCCATTGCCGGATTACCAGTTGGATTGATCAGTATTTTACCTGTTGGCAGACAGATAAAGGTATATTGGTTTTTAAGTACGATAACGATCTTTAATTTTTTGGCTTTTTCCTGAGCCGATTGTACCCTGTCCCACCAGCTGTCGTGCTCGCCAAATAATCGATCAAACTCTTTTACATGAGGGGTTAAAATGGTATTTGGCGCAAGTTTATCGGTCAGATCCGGTCTTTCACCCAAAATATTTAAGGCATCGGCATCAATGATTAAGGGTTGATTGGCTAAGATTAAACTTTCCAATAGTTTTTCATTTTCAGGATCTGTTCCTAAACCTGGTCCAATGGCTATGGCCTGGTATTTCTTTGGGTTTTCAATCCGCGTATATTCGTCTCTTGGCAGTGCCATCACTTCGGGTAAGCTGGTATTTAATGCTGTTAATCCACTCTGTGGAATGCAAGCGGTAGTTAAACCTGCACCGGTATGTAAACAAGCCATTGAAGAGAGTAAAGCCGCACCCATGGTATCGGTATTGCCCGCTATAATCAATCCATGGCCATAAGTACCTTTATGGCTAAACAATTTTCTGGGCCGAAGGATGTTTTGAATATCACTTTCTTCGATCAACTGAAAATCGGCATCCTGATTTTGAATAAACCCCTCATCTAAGTCAATTTCTACTACTTCAAATTTTTCGGTTGCAGGGGCAGATTCGGGAAAGAAAAAGTTAATCTTTGGGCGTTGAAATGAGATCGTTTTATAGGCTTTTATGCCGTTATACACTTCAGGTAATTTTCCTTCAGCAAAAAAACCTGTAGGTACATCTACCGCATACACCTTTTTATGCTGTTTGTTAATAAACTGAATCAGTTCTTCATAGTCGCCCGCAAGCGCTTTATTTAAACCCGAACCTAAAATGGCATCGATCACTAAATCTGCCTTCAGGCTTTTCAGATCAGAGGGTTGATTAATTACTACTTTTTTGCAGCGCGATTCGTCTATCCGTTGCAGGTTAATGGCAAAATCATCGCTTTGCTTGTTACTGAAGTTGATGATATAAACTTTTATATTTTGATAACCATTAGCCAACAGCAAATGGGCAGTAGCCAATCCATCGCCACCATTATTTCCCTTTCCACAAAAAATAGCAACACTTTTACTGGTATCAAATTCATCTCTCAAAAAACTTTGAACAAAGGCCCTGGCGGCTTTTTCCATCAGATCAATAGAAGCAATTGGTTTATTGGCAATGGTAAACTGATCGGCACTGCGCATTTGGGCAGAAGTTAGCAACGTTCGCATCTTACTAAGATAAAGTGTTTAAAATGATTAACCCTAAAGCACAGATAATGTTTTTATCTATCCTGTCAAAATAAGTTAAAGTGAAAACGCGTCGATTTAAATTAGTCCTTATTTGCAAGCAATTTATATATTAGACAAATAATAACATTCAGAAATCTTTAACGTTTTCTATTGAAATAAATTAAATCTCAAAACAATGAATCAAAAACCATCGAATGCATTCGTGGCTGCGGCCTGGATGGCATTAGGTATCGGAATGATCGGCTTTATTGTAGGCCTGTGGCGTTCTGATATGCTTCTCAACGAAAAAGGATATTATTTTACCGTATTGATGTTTGGCCTTTTTGCCGTAATCTCTTTACAAAAAGCTGTTCGCGATAAACTGGAAGGAATTCCGGTTACCGAAATTTATTACGGTATCAGCTGGTTTTCTACGCTATTAACCATCACCTTACTGGTAATTGGTTTGTGGAATGCCACTTTGTTACCCAGCGAAAAAGGGTTTTATGCCTTCGCCTTTCTACTCTCGCTTTTTGGCGCTATAACGGTGCAGAAGAACACGAGAGACAGTCAGATTGTAAATAAAAACCGCGATTCGGAGTAGTCACAGACCCTATTCTTAACAAATTTATTGAAACCAATGCTCAGGCATTGGTTTTTTTATTTTAATCAGAAATGAAATATATTATCTCCTTAACTAAAAAATAATTACTACTTTAAACATCAGATACCGAGGCTAATAGTTTATCATTTTCGAGCAAATTTTATAAACCTATTTAAATCTTGTAAATCCTACCCATGGAACAAAAAGATGGCTTAAAGAAAACGCTTACCCCCTTTATGCTCTGGGGGCTTGGCGTGGGTTATGTAATTTCGGGAATGTATTTCGGCTGGAATTTAGGTCTCGAAAAAGGGGGTACTTTGGGCATGGCCATCGCTACGGTTGCCATCATGGTGATGTATGTTACCTTTAGTTTCAGTTATGCCGAACTGGCCTGTGCCATACCAAAAGCAGGTGGGGTTTTCGATTATGCCAACACAGCCCTGGGCAAAAACATGGGTTTTATTGCGGGTATTGCACAAATGGTCGAATTTATATTTGCCCCTCCTGCCATTGCTTTTGCCATTGGTGCTTATTTTAATGCGTTTTTCCCACAGGTATCCATTCTTACTAGTGCCATTGCCGTTTATTTTATTTTTACAGCTTTAAATATTTATGGTATAAAGGCAGCGGCTTCTTTTGAAGTCATTATTACGGTTCTAGCTGTTGGCGAACTCCTCTTGTTCTCAGGCATTACATTGCCGAAATTTCATACAGAAAATCTGACACACAATAGTTTCCCAAACGGCTGGAGTGGTGTTTTTGCAGCGATCCCCTTTGCCATCTGGTTTTTTCTGGGTATTGAGGGCATTGCCAATGTCGCTGAGGAGACCAAAAACCCGCAACGAGACATCAGCAAAGGTTTTGGATGGGGCATATTTACCCTGGTTGTATTATGTGTACTGGTTTTTATTTCTACCATTGGCATTGGCGGTTGGGAAGCCATTGTGTATAAAAACGGAAAATCGGGCGAAACTTCCGATTCACCTCTACCTTTAGCCCTTTCAATGATTACGGGCGATAATCATTTAATGTACCACTTACTCATTACGGTTGGCCTATTTGGCTTGGTTGCCTCCTTCCATGGATTGGTTTTAGCAGCTGGCAGGTCTACCTACGAAATGGGAAGAGTGAAAAGCATCCCTGCAATATTGGGAAAAATCTCCCCGAAATTTCAAACACCGGCTAATGCGCTGATCGGTAATATGGTCATTGGCATCATCGCCCTTGTATCGGGCAAAACCGCCGAAATTATCATTATTTCTGTATTTGGTGCCTTAACTTTATATATCATATCGATGGTTTCAGTAATGGTACTCCGAAAAAACAGTCCTGAAATGGCGAGGCCCTTCAAAACACCGGTTTATCCATTATTTCCCATCATTGCCTTAATTATTTCCTTTGTTTCTTTTATCGCAATGATGATTTATAATCTTAAATTAGGTTTAATTTACTCAGGCATTATTTTAGGCATATTTCTTCTATATAAAATCTTTAAAAAGGCAGATTAATGAGTACTAGCAAAGAAATTCTTGATTATGTAAAACATCATCCATCAGGAAAAGTTAAATTGGCTGTTGCTGATATCGACGGCATTTTAAGAGGGAAATATGTCGCTGCCGAAAAGTTTGCATCACTGGCTGAAGGTCGCCTGGGTTTCTGTGATGTTACTTTCGGCTGGGATGCAGGCGATCTGGCGTACGAAAACGGGAAATATACAGGTTGGCATACGGGTTATCCGGATGCCCAGGTGAAAATCGATCTCTCAACCTTTCGAAAAATCCCATGGGAAAATGAGGTGCCATTCTTTTTGGGCGATTTTATTGATGACCAGGATCAACCAAATTTTGTTTGCCCAAGACAGCTGTTAAAAAAACTGATCACAGAATGTGAAAATGAAGGCTTTTCACCACTTTTTGCACAGGAATTTGAATGGTTCAATTTTTCGGAAACGCCAGAAACCATCCATGAGAAAGGTTTTACTAATTTAAAACCTTTAAGTCCGGGCATGTTCGGCTATTCCATTTTAAGGAGCACTTACCGGAATGAATTTATGGGCGACCTGTTCGAACTGCTGAATAAATTCGACATCCCGATTGAAGGCTTGCATACCGAAACCGGACCAGGGGTTTACGAAGCAGCTATCAAATATGCTCCGGCTTTACAAGCTGCCGATCAAGCGATTTTATTTAAAACAGCCGTAAAGGAAATTGCCTACAAACATGGAATCCTGGCTACTTTTATGGCTAAAATAAGCGAAAACTTACCTGGTTGCAGCGGACATGTGCATCAAAGCTTATGGGACAGTAACAACAAAACCAACCTGTTTTACGAGGAAAAGGATCCGGATAAAATGAGCGAAATCATGAAAAGTTATATCGCTGGTCAGCTGCATTGCCTTCCACACCTTTTGCCAATGATTGCGCCTACCATAAACAGCTATAAACGTTTGGTTGAGGGCGCATGGGCACCAACTACCGTAACCTGGGGAATCGACAACCGCACTACGGCATTACGCGCCCTGCCGGGAAGCAAAAAGGCTTCGCGTTTAGAAACACGGATAGTAGGATCTGATACTAACCCATACTTAGCGCTTTCGGCCTGCCTGGCTGCCGGAATGTATGGCGTTAAAAATAAACTTAAACTGGAACAGCCTGCTACGAAAGGAAACGGATATACCGATTTATCAAATGGTATATTATCCCATAATTTATTCGAAGCCACACAAAAGATGAAAAATTCAGATCTGGCCAAAACATTATTGGGCGAAGATTTCGTTGATCATTTTACGATGACACGCGAATGGGAATGTAAACAATATGCCAAAGTAGTAACCGATTGGGAGTTGAAAAGGTATTTAGAAATTATTTAAGCATAGTGTAGTCATGCTGGGAAGTCGAGTTTTAGAAAAACAAAGGAGTTGGAATGACAAGTAGTAGGATCGTCATTTCGACCGCAGTGGAGAAATCTTTTAACATAGTCCAAAGATTTCTCCGTTCCGCTATGCTTCAGTCGAAATGACGATCCATTTTTTAGAATTTGTCATTGGGAACCTTAATGCATTTGTAGGGTTTGTAGGTTGCATTAAAATTCCCGCATGCGTGGGAATGACGATCGTTCTTTAGAACAATTTACACTGAACCTTAGGTGACTAAGGTGGTAAAAAATAAAACATGCTAAAATGTTGACTACCTAAGTCACCTTAGAACACCGTAGTTAATCGCTGACTGTTAGAAATAAATTAAAAAGAACAGGTCTTAAATACCTAAAATAGTAAAATAAGAATATCATGATATTTGATAAAATCCATCAGTTTAATTTCCCCACAACCATCCGTTTTGGTGCAGGTGCCGTAAAAGAATTACCAGCTTATTTAAGCAAAAACCAATTAAAAGCGCCATTAATTGTTACCGATCCAACCATTGCCCAACTTCCGTTTTTTAAAAAAATTGTTGAAGACTTAAAGTCAAAAAATATTTCTGTTGAGGTTTTTAGCGACATACACAAAAACCCTGTAAAAAGCGATGTTTACAAAGGTACTGATGCCTGGGATGCTACCCATCGCGATAGCATTATTGGTATTGGAGGAGGTGCAGCTTTGGATGTTGCCCGTGCCATTGTCCTGCGTGTTAACCATCGCGAAGATTTATTTAAATATGATGATTTAATCGGTGGTGATATTTACGTAACCAATGATGTTCCCCATTTTATCACCATCCCAACCACATCAGGTACCGGAAGTGAGGTTGGCCGCAGTGCCATAATCGCCGATGATGAAACGCATCAGAAAAAAATCTTGTTCTCGCAAAAATTAATGGCGCAGATCGTTTTTGCAGATCCGGAGTTAACCATGGATTTACCACCTTTCATAACGGCAGCAACAGGTATGGATGCCCTCACCCACAATATGGAAGCTTATCTGGCAAAAAATTTCCACCCGATGTGTGATGGAATTGCCTTAGAAGGTATTTCGTTGATCAAAGATTCGTTGGAACGTGCCACCAATAAGCCCGATTTAGAAAGCAGGAGCAAAATGTTAATGGCCTCGATGATGGGCGCCATTGCCTTTCAAAAAGGTTTAGGCGTTGTCCACTCGTTGGCGCATCCGCTTTCTTCCCTTTTAGATACCCACCACGGCCTCGCAAATGCCGTGAATATTCCTTATGGCATGCAATTCAACATTGCGGGTTTTGAAGACCGGTTTAAAAAAATTGCCCGAACACTCGAGCTTAAAGAGGAAAATGGCGAAGCCGTTGTAAAATATCTGTTCGATTTGAACACGAAAGTCAATATTCCGCATAAATTGAGTGATATTGGCGTTAAAAATGAACACATAGAAACACTTGCCGATTTAGCATTTGCAGATTTCGCACATCCAAACAATCCTAAACCAGTAAGCAGAGAAGATTTTAAACAATTGTACTTAAGTGCTCTTTAAAGTAATCATTAACCACAGATAAAAAGGATGAAAACAGATAAAAGGTGGTATTACTTAATAAAAAATCACAATCCAAATCTGTGTTCATCTGTGAAAACCTGTGGCAAAACATAATGGACTATGTCTGATAAAATAATTATTGGCGTTACCGATTGCAGTAAATACGCCATTTACCGGGACTGGGTCTTATCCTACAACCAAAATGTAGAGGTAATCCAGCTCGGATACAAGCTTAACAATTTCGACGAGATCAAAAAATGCGATGGTATTGTTTTAACCGGTGGTGAAGACGTTCATCCCAGATTTTATAACCAGCCCGAGTATTATCCTTATTGTTATGAGGATGATATCGATGAAAAACGAGATGAGTTTGAATTTAAAGTTTTAACCTATACCGAAGCTCATTCAATCCCGGTTTTAGGTATATGCCGTGGCATGCAGGTTGGAAATGTATTTTTTGGTGGCACTTTAATTCCCGACATTGCAACCTGGGGAAAATTCGATCATTCTAAAATGCACGATAAATCAGACCGCTACCACGAAATTTTGGTGAATTCATCCTCATGGCTCAACCAGATTGTAAATACCGATAAGGGATTGGTAAACAGCAACCATCATCAAAGTACCGATAAAACCGGAAAAGGATTGGTGGTGAGTGCAATTTCTCCAGATGGGGTTACCGAAGCCATGGAACGATTGGAACCGGAAGGAAAATCATTTTTGTTATTTGTGCAATGGCATCCCGAGCGTTTGAAAGATCAGCACAGTCCATTTAGCAAAAATATACATGAGGCATTTATTCATGCGATAAACTTAAATATTAACCACAGATAAAAAGGATAAACACAGATTCTAATGATTATTACATTTTAAAATCTGTGTTCATCTGTGAAAATCTGTGGCAAAAACAAAGAATATGCAAATTATCAACCCAGCAACAGAAGAAATCATTACCAGTTTGGCGGAGGATAATTCATCCACACTTCAGCTAAAATATGATGCTTTAAAAGAATCGCAGCCGCTATGGGCAAATAAAACTCTTCAGGAAAGGATTTTAGTGATTACGAAATTCAGTGATTTACTGGAAGCTGAAACAGAAAAACTGGCGTCGGTATTAACCAGCGAAGTCGGCAAACCCTTACAACAATCGCGTAATGAAATTAATGGCGCAAGGGCACGCATTAAATGGATGCTCAATAATGCTGAAAAATATTTAAGTGATGAGGTAATGGTTGAGGAACCGGGTTTGAAAGAGGTTATTAAATATGAACCTTTAGGTGTGGTCTGCAACATTTCGGCATGGAACTATCCTTACCTGGTTGGTGTAAATGTTTTTATCCCGGCACTTTTAAGTGGTAATGCGGTGATGTACAAACCATCAGAATACGCCACCTTAACCGGACTACAGATCGAAAAATTGTTAAAAAAAGCAGGGGTGCCTGATGATGTTTTCCATATCGCCATTGGTGCAAAAGAAACAGGATCGACCCTATTGGAAATGAATTTTGATGGTTATTTTTTTACAGGCTCATATAAAACAGGCAAGTTCATCTACGAAAAAGTGGCATCGAAAATAGTTCCCTGTCAGTTGGAGTTAGGTGGAAAAGATCCTTTGTACATTGCCGATGATGTGGACGATGTAGGTGCTGCAGCGGTTGGTACAGCTGATGGCGCTTTTTACAATAACGGACAAAGTTGTTGTTCCGTTGAGCGCATTTACGTACATGAGAAAAATTACGACGATTATTTAAATGCCTTTGTTACTGAAGTTAAAGGTTGGAAAAGTGGTTTACCCACAACCGATGGCATTTATATTGGTCCACTAACAAGAAAAGAACAAATATCGGTATTGGAAAACCAGGTGAAAGATGCTTTAAATAAAGGTGCAAAATTGCTAACAGGAGGCAAAGCGCTTTTGGGAAAAGGTTATTATTTCGAACCAACAGTGCTAACGGATGTTACGAACGATATGTTGGTGATGCAGGAAGAAAGTTTCGGCCCGATCATAGGCATTATGAAGGTACAAGATGATGTTGAGGCTTTAAAGATGATGAAAGATACCGATTATGGCTTAACCGCTTCAGTTTACACAGCAGATCAGGCAAAGGCTGAAAAAATACTGTCTCAGCTTGATGCAGGTTCGGGTTATTGGAACTGCTGCGACCGCGTGAGTGCAGCCTTGCCCTGGAGCGGAAGAAAATATTCTGGTATCGGTGCTACTTTATCACACCAGGGATTGAGGGCTTTTACTAAACCAAAAGGTTATCATTTAAGGGGATAAAATATGGGTAATGAGAGAGATAACAACCTTATCGAAGGTGAGATTGCCGATTATTTATTAACGGATACCGGAATACTGATTTCGTACAGCAAAAGCATTTTACGTACTGTAGAAAATATTTCGGCCAATGTTGCACTGGTGAAGAAAATCACCAATAACAAGAAAGTCCCCCTGTTAATTTATTTAAAAAACTCGCCGGTTCCGGATAAAGAAACAAGAAAATTTTCGACTGAGCAGTTGCCTCAAATTTATACTGCGATGGCCATGGTTTCTAAACCGGGTTTGGCGCAATTAATTATGAAAATCCTTTTTAAGTTTCAAAACCCGCCCATCCCGATGAAATCATTTACAGATGATAAGAAAGCGATGGAATGGTTGACGAAGTTTTTAATTTAAATCAAAAAGATATTATCCTCAGTTTAAATTATTGCGTAAAATCAATATAAATTACATATACAGTTAATTTTTTGCCCCAAGGCAAGCCTTGCCACAGCTCGCCGCCGCCGAAGGCTTTTCTCCAGCTCCAAACGTTATACGCTCAACGCTTTGCCGTTTGCACATTTCTAACTGCTCAAATTAAATCTTTTTTAATAAATTGCGGATTATACTTTATCCGGTTAAACCGTTTTAATTATTTTAATGAAAAAATTATTTCTGATTATCTCCTGCTGTTTCTTTACAGCCAATACTTTCGCTCAATCTATCGTTACAGAAACTGAAATCGGCGACTCAGAAGGTGCTGTTGTACAAACACCAATTGCCATTATCCCAGAGCCAGTTTCATTGATAAAAAAAGCCGGAAGCTTTACCTTACCCGAAAATGTAATTCTACAAGCAGTTAGAAGTGGAGAGTTAAAACAATCCATCGCTTATTTATCAGACCGGATTACCACCGCTACAGGGAAATTTGTAAGCACAGTGAGTAATTCCAATCACCCAACCATTAAACTGATTTTAAATACACAGGAAGATACTCAACTCGGTAAAGAAGGTTATAAACTAAATGTTAACCCAACCCAGGTGGTGATTACCGCAAACCAACCAGCGGGTATTTTTTATGGCGTACAATCGTTAATCCAGCTTTTTCCTGCCGAGATAGAGAGCAAAGAATTGGTGAAGGATGTGAAATGGAAGGCACCTTGTGTTGATGTGGTAGATTATCCAAAATTAGGCTGGAGAGGTTTAATGTTCGATGTGGCCCGTCACTTTTTTACTAAACAGGAAGTAAAACAGTTTATTGATGACATGGTTCGTTATAAATTCAACCTGTTGCATTTGCATTTAGCGGATGATGAAGGCTGGAGGATAGAAATTAAAGGTCTGCCTAAATTAACTGAAGTTGGCGCCTGGAGTGTTAAAAAAACAGGAACCTTTGGCGATTTTACTCCACCAACTCCTGACGAGCCCCGTACCTATGGTGGTTTTTATACACAGGAAGATATTAAAGAGCTTGTTCAATATGCGCAGGAACGCTTTGTTAACATTTTACCCGAAATTGATGTACCAGGGCATAGTTTAGCCATTATTGCTTCTTATCCCGAATTGTCATGTACGCCAGATGCGGTGAATTACAAAGTCCGTTCGGGTGAAAAAATTATGGATTGGAGCCGTGGTGCACCACCAACGGCATTGGTTGATAATACACTTTGTCCGGCAAACGAAAAGGTTTATGTTTTTTTAGACTCGGTACTTACCCAGGTAGCCAAACTTTTCCCGTTTGAATATATCCACATGGGTGGTGATGAAGCCCCACATAATTTCTGGGAAAAGAACGATCAGGTTAAAGCTTTAATGCTTCGCGAAGGTTTAAAAACCATTCCGCAGGTTCAGGCTTATTTTGAAAAACGTGTAGAACAGATTGTAATTTCGAAAGGCAAAAAATTTATGGGCTGGGATGAAATACTTGAAGGTGGCGTATCGCCGACAGCTGCAGTAATGAGCTGGAGGGGAATGAAATATGGCATTCAGGCTGCTAATGATAAACACAATGTGGTAATGAGTCCAACCGATTTTGCCTATTTGGATTATATGCAAGCAGATCCGATTACCGAACCAAAGGTTTATGCCTCTTTAAGGTTAAACAAAGCTTATCAGTTTAACCCGGTTCCGGCCGGCGTAAATGCACAGTATGTTATCGGTGCGCAAGCCAACCTTTGGACAGAACAGATTTTCACCTTCCGCCAGGTTGAATATATGGTTTACCCACGTGCATTTGCCATTGCCGAATCAATATGGAGCCCGATTGAAAAGAAAAACTGGACCAATTTTGTTGATCGTACACAACAACATTTTAAACGCCTGGATTTAGCAGAGATCAAATATTCGCCAGCCATTTACGACCCGATTTTTACGGTGAAACGCAGTGCTGATAAACAATTGATGATAGAGCTTACACCAGAGATTGATGGTTTAGATATTTATTATAGTTTTGATAATTCTACACCAGATCGTTTTTATCCGAAATACACTACGGCATTGCAGGTGCCAAAAGATGCCAGTATGTTACGTGTAATTACCTATCGTGGTAAGCAACCAATTGGTAGATTAATCAGCATGCCTGTTGCAGATTTACAGAAAAGGGCACGTTAACCAATCAGTATTAAGATTCCCGCTTTTACGGGAAAGACGAAAGATCTACCATGGGAAAAGAAATAGAGCGCAAATTTTTAATCGATCAGCAAAAGTGGGACAACCTTAACAAACCGGAAGGAAAACTTTTTAGGCAGGGTTATTTACTCACGGATAAAGATAAAACCATAAGGGTAAGGGCAACTGAAAGCACAGGATTTTTAACCATAAAAGGTCAAACCATTGGTGCCACACGGATGGAGTATGAATACGAGATCCCGGTTGATGAGGCCACAGAATTACTAGATAATTTCTCGCAATCAGAACTTTCGAAAACACGTTATGAAATTACATTTAACGGCAAACTTTGGGAAGTAGACGTATTTTTAGGCGATAATAAAGGCTTAATAGTTGCCGAAATTGAACTGGAAAGTGAAGATGAACATTTCGATTTACCGGATTGGGTAAGCACTGAAGTTACCGAAGAGGCAAAATATTACAATTCTAACCTTACCCTTAAACCCTTTAAAGATTGGATTTAAGTTTTCTATGTCTGTTTCATCATAGTTGGGTTTGCGTTAGGGATTGTAAGGGTTCAGTACCGATCCTTCATCGGTACCGGAGCGAAGCGCAGCCCTGAAAAGCCCGCCCCCTGGGGAACGCCCAAATCAGTTTGCAGTTTACAATTCTCAGTTAGCGGTTTATAATTTTCAGTTATCAGTTCTCTTACCTACCTCGCATGTTTTTAAACGGCGCAGCCCTCAATGAGACCTATGAAAACATTAATAACCCGAATTAAACCTGCGAGGTATGCCCCTTTAAAATTTATTTAATTTTTCTACCGGTTTTTCTTTCCTAATTAAACTCATTTCCTATATTAGCTCTATCGAATTCATCCTATCGATAGCAAAAAAGAAATGATCCCAATTTCTGTGGTTTGCAAATTCAAATAATATCAATTATAAAACCAAAAGGATGAAAACAAGTAAATTTTTGATGAGTACGGTTATTGCGGCTACGCTGTTTTGCGCAGGCTGTAAACCGAACGATGCGGCTATCCAGGCTGCAATTCAAGCCAAAGAGACAGCTGGCGTTACTGTAGCTGTTGCAAAAGGCAATGTAACCTTAACCGGGATTGTTGAGGATGAAGCCATAAAAGCCAAAGCAGAAGAAATTGCCAAAGCAGAAAAAGGGGTAAAAACTGTAACCAATAACTTAATAATTAAGCCAACTGATTTACCGGTTATAATTGCAGATGACGCTGTTTTGATCAAAAATGTTGCCGATGCCACAAAAGATTTCCCAACGGTGAAAGCCGAGGTTAAAGATGGTGTGATTTTATTAACTGGCGAGATCAAAAAAGCTTCGTTAATTACTTTGATGCAACATCTAAGTATATTAAAGCCAAAAAAAATCGACAATAAATTAACCGTTAAATAAAACTCAGTTATGGCATTAAGAGATAAATATAAAGCATTAACCGATGCAGCAACAGGAATTGCAGATTTAACGATAAGAGAGGTAGATGGCATTTTATATATAGATGGAACTGTAGCAGACGGCGCAACTAAAGACCATCTTTGGGAAGTTTACAACCAGATTGATCCAAACTATACTTCAGGTGATTTGGTACTGAACGTAGATGTAGCCATTGATGCGGCCGTAACACATGCTAAGGTGATTACAGAAAACAGTAATTTAAATATCCGTAAAGGTCCGGGTACCGATCAACCAATTGTAGGTAAAGCGGCGCATGGCGAAGTGATTACTTTGGTAAACAGAAGCAACGATTTGTGGTGGCTGGTGAGAACCAAGGATGGTGAGGAAGGGTATTGTTATGCACAATACCTGGAAGCACAGGCATAAAAAAGACCTCGCAGTGCTTAAAAACCTGCGAGGTCTAATCAATAATATCTATTTAGCCAATGGCAAACCTGCGTTTGGCTTAATAATGCCTTTAAGCTCCACATCAAATACCAATGGTGTAAATGGATTAATCGGTCCGCCGCCATTTTCACCGAAGCCCAGTTTAGATGGTAGTATCATTTTAATCTTACCGCCTACCCCAATTAATTGAATACCCTGAATAACACCTTGAGGCAATTGCCCCAATGGTAAACTACGTGGTACATATTGTACACTTTCAGAGAAAATACCGGCTTCTTTTGCAATTTTAGCATCCGAAGTATCGAAAACATTTAATGTTCCGTTTGATTTTTTATTGGTAAACTGACCGGTATAGTCCATTAATACGGTATCGGTTAAAGTTGCCCTTTCCGAATTTCCGGGAGCAGAAATTACGTACTGCAAGCCAGATGGCGCAGTGGTTACTTTCAAATCGTTATCAGCAACGTATTTCGCTATTTTAGCAGGTTCTACCGTTTTGTTTTTCTCGTTTAAAGCTTTGTATTCTGCTTCGAAAAAGAGTCTTTTCTTTGCTTCAAAAATAGAATCCGGATCTTTTCCTTTATGCAATACCTTCTCAATTTTAATGGTAAAAGAAGCAATGTTCGATTTTAATCCTTTTGGTTTTGGCTGACCAGAATATTTCTCCATCGAATCTAAATTCAATTTAAAAACGGCACTATCACCTTCTCCAAGCAGTTTTAATCCTGAAGCCAGATCACCTTTGAACATCGATTTACTGATGGCAAAAAAAGCAGGCCGTTCATTGTCGTAGGTATTTACCATCACCGAATCGGGGTTGGTATTGGTTTCTACGGTTTGAACGCCATTTAACTTTACATAATCGCCATCCTGAATTTTTGGCTTACCGTCACTTTTATAGATCTTGTAAGTCATATCTCCTTCACCCTTTTCGAATTTGTTACAGGCAGATAGTCCTAATGCTGCTGCCAAGAGAATAATTATTCCTTTTTTCATTTAATTTATTAATTAAAAATCAGCCTTTAATCCATTTCAGGGTGTTGGGCTATTTTATTAGATCAGACAAAGATAGGCTATAATAAGTTTTTACGAATCTTTGTAAAGGTTTATTTCTTGGTTCTGCGTCAAAAAAAATTTAGGCAAAAAAAAATCCTGCTTAACTCAATAAGCAGGATTTAAAATATATTTCAAGAAATTATTTCTTAACTGGAGCAGCCGCTACCGGAGCTGAAGTTGCCGGAGCTGTTTTTCCTTTGATAATGTCTTTAATTTCTAAATCGAAAGCAATCGGGCTGAAAGGCATGATACCAACCTGTGGTGCACCTTGCTCGCCGTAACCTAAGTTAGAAGGGATAATTACTTTGATTTTACCACCTTTACCAATTAACTGTAAAGCTTCGGTAAATCCTGGGATAGTACCACCAACCGGCATTTTTTGAGGGCCGTAAGGTTTACCTGCTTTAAATTCGTTTTCTGCTTTAGCCAGTTTCTCATCACTTGTATCGAAGATTTTGTATTTACCGTCTTTACCTTTTTTAGTCACTCTACCAGTATAATCAATTAATACCGTATCGCCTAAAGCTGGTTTTTCTGCACTACCTGGTGCTTCGATGATGTAATGTAAACCACTTGCAGTAGTTTTGGTAGCCAATTTAGTATCTTCTAAATAAGCTTTAAGTTTAGCAGGCTCTGCAGCTTTCTTTTTTTCTGAAGAAGCTTTATAATCAGCCTGGAAAAATTCTGTTGCTCTTTTGTTGAAAGTAGAATCAGCTTCACCAGCTTTTTTCTTAAATACTTTCTCGATTTTCACGGTGAAAGTGATGTATTTATCGTTTTTAAACTGCTCTGGTTTTGGTTGTTTGCTATGGAAAGCCATAGTGTCCAGGTTCACTTTAAAAGTAGCGCTATCGCCTTCTCCGAACAATGTTAATACATCGTTCATATCACCAGCATACATTTTTTTCTGTGCAGGAAATACTGCAGGAGTTTCGCTATCAAAAGTGCTTGATAAAACTGAATCTTTATCATTTTTCTGGATAAAGTTCATTTTAACGATGTCACCTTCTTTGATTTTTTCGTTACCTGCTGAGTGATGGATGGTATATAATAAGCCACCAGCTCCCTTTTTTTCTTGTTTACATGCCGCTAAGCCTAAAGTAGCTGCTGCTAGAATAATAATTCCCTTTTTCATTTATTAATTTGACTTTTTAAGTTTTTATTGTTTATTTCTTGCCCTTAGGCGATCAATTGTTCTTTATATTCTGCTAATATCGATTTAAATTCGTTAACTACATCAGCTAATGGTTTTTCTGCTGCGCCACCGGCCGCATTTCTGTGTCCGCCACCGTTAAAATATTTCTTGCAGATTTCGTTTGCAGGGAAATCGCCGGTAGACCTCACCGATAATTTCACTTTATCAGTACGCTCGATAATCAAAGCGGCTAAACGGATTCCATTGATTGATAAGGCATAATTTACCACGCCTTCGGTATCGCCGGTTACACTGTGGTATTGGGCTAATTCTTCTTTAGTTACTGAAATAATAGCCGTATTGTATTCCCTTAATACCTCTAATTTGTTTGAAAGGCAATAACCTAAAAAGCGTAAACGGTTTTCGCTGGCATTATCATATACCAATTGGTGGATTTTCCAATGCTCGGCACCCAAATCGATCAGGTTTGCGGCAATACGGTACACTTCTGATGTGGCAGATTCGAAACGGAACGATCCGGAATCGGTCATAATACCTGTATAAAGGCATGAAGCTACATCTTTATTGATGCCGGCTTTATCTTCCAGCTGGTTCACAATAAAATCGTAAACCAATTGTGCTGCTGCACAGGCATTAATATCCCAATGGCGGTAATCATCAAAATCTTCAGGTTCGAGGTGATGATCGATCATGATTTTTTTTGCACCTGCTGCCCTTACCAATTCGCCCAGTTCGTTAATACGGCTTAAAGTATTAAAATCGAGACAGAAGATGATCGAAGCTTCATCTACCAGTTTGGCAGCCTGTTCCTGCTGCTCGGTAAAGATAATTACATCCCCGTTGTTCGGCATCCAGTGTAAAAAAGTAGGATAATCGGTTGGGGTAATTACCCTTACGTGGTGGCCTTTCTGAATTAAATACCCATATAATCCCAGCGACGAACCCATTGCATCGCCATCAGGTTTATGATGCGTGGTGATCACAATCCGTTGTGGCGTAGCCAATAATGTTTTTAATTCAGTTAGTGTAAGCATATATTTTTTGCGCTGCAAAGCTAAGTAAATTTTGATTAGGATTTAAAGATTTTAGGATTAGCAGGATCATAGTTTTAAAAGAGATTGGGTATATGGATAGTACCATTAGCTGAATTATCTCTAAAAACCAGCCTAACAAGCTATTTTAACCTATTTCACCTACCATTCTCCACTGAAAAACAATGCTTATTGATTATTCATCAATTAAAACGTATTTTTGCAAAAAATTTGATATCAAAGCACAATGAGCACTAACAGAACTTTTACCATGATTAAGCCAGATGCAGTAGCAAACGGCCATATCGGATCGATCATTAACGACATTACCAATGCAGGTTTTAAAATCATTGCATTAAAATATACTAAACTTACTGATGAAACTGCTGGTCAGTTTTATGCAGTACACGCTGAGCGTCCGTTCTACAAAGATTTAGTAAGCTTCATGTCTTCAGGACCAATTGTTGCGGCTATTTTAGAAAAAGATAACGCGATCGAAGATTTTAGAAAATTGATCGGTGCAACCAACCCAGCTGAAGCAGCTGAAGGTACAATCCGTCAGAAATATGCAAAATCTATCGATGCTAACGCGGTTCACGGTTCAGATTCTGACGAAAATGCAGAAATTGAAGGTAACTTCTTCTTCAAAGCAGACGAACGTTTCTAGTTCCGGAGCACAAAACATTTAAATAAAACCCCGAAAATTCGGGGTTTTATTGTTTTATCTATTTTGTATCTTTCGGCCTTAAAAATAATCAACACTATAAAATAAATAATGAAAAGAATTTTCTTAGCGGTATATTTATCGGGTATCGCTGTTGCCTCTTACGCACAAACCAAAACAGCAGCTAAAAAACCTGCTGCAAAAAAACCTGCCACAGCCACTAAAACATCAACTTTAAAAATGGGTGGTCTACAATCTACCTTAGATTCTACCAGTTATGCCTTTGGTACCTCTATCGGCGCCGGCTTAAAAACAACCGGATTATCAACCTTAAATTACGATGTACTGCTAAAGGGCTTAAAAGATGCTTTTACAGGCGGCAAGGTAATCTTAACCCAACAACAGGCACAGCAATGCATCAACGAAGCATTATCTAAAGCATCATCAGTAAAAAACAAAGCAGAAGCTGAAGCAAATAAAATTAAATACGCACCAATTATGAAAGAAGGACAGGATTTCTTAGATCAGAACAAAAAGCGCGCAGGAGTACAAACAACTGCAAGTGGTTTACAATACGAAGTTTTAACCGCCGGAACAGGCGTTAAACCATTGGCTACCGATTCGGTACTGGTTCATTATAAAGGCACATTATTAAACGGAAAACAATTTGACAGCTCTTACGACAGAGGCGAGCCGATTTCTTTTCCTTTAAACCAGGTAATTAAAGGCTGGACAGAAGGTGTACAGTTAATGCCTGCAGGTTCTAAATATAAATTCTTTATTCCTTATAACCTGGCTTACGGCGAACGCGGTGCAGGAGCAGACATTCCTCCTTACAGCACTTTGATTTTCGAAGTTGAGCTTTTGAAGGTTAACGGAAAATAGATTAAAATGTAAGATGGAGGATGTGAATTGGAAAATGTAAGATAACCATCTTAAATAAATTAATTAAAGTCGTCATTTTGGTCCGATAGCCTTCGGATAGAGATGACGACTTTTTTTTAGAATAATCCTTAGTCCGTCATTTCGAGCGGAACCGATAGCTATCGGGTGCAACGAAGTCGATAAATATACTGAGTCAATCAGATGGAAACGCCCGACACCCAGAAAAATCTCTTTAGAATCGAGCTAAATAATCCCACAATTAAAACTTTTCTTTAATATCCGATGTTAGCTATTACAAATTAACATAGATATGAAAAAAGCATTCCCTTTAGCACTGATCGCATTTTTATGCACTACCTTAAGTAGTTGTGAACTAGTAGAAGGTATATTTAAAGCCGGCGTTTGGGTAGGCGTACTTGTAGTTGTAGTAGTAGTAGCGCTGGTAATCTGGATTTTGGCAAAGATATTCGGCGGAGGAAGAAGCTAATTTAGTCTTGAGTCCGAAGTCTACAGTCTTTAGCAGGGGTATCCCCCTATTAAAATATAAAGGGCATGAGTACTAAACTGATGCCCTTTTATTGTTTCTTATAAAAACACCATTTCGGTAATTACCTGAGTGCCGGCATGTTCATTTAATTTCTGGATAATCCCCTGGCGTACCATAATCAGTTCGTTTTTGATTACAGATGATTCTATGCGCAGAAACAGTTTTTTATCGTGGATATAAATTTGTTTGGTGCGGTTGGCTATTGCCGTACCCATAATCTCCGGCCAGATGGATAAGATCGAAGTTTCATCAAATTTACGGCGCAAACGGTAAACATCCAGCATTTTGCTGATGGCATCTTTTACAGTAACATCATTGGGTTTACGCATTTTCTATAGTTCCGTTATCAACTTCAAACAAAGTTACATCAACTTCTATTTTTTCAAAAATTGATTTTACCCTTTCTTTTCCGGTATCTGTAATAAATATTTGTCCAAAATCATGGTGCGAAACCATTTGCATCAGTTTTTGAACACGGTGATCGTCCAGCTTATCAAAAATATCATCCAATAACAGTAAGGGTTTAAAGCCTTTGTTTTTGGCGAGGTAAGCGTACTGGGCAATTTTTAGAGCGATTAAAAAAGACTTTTGCTGACCCTGAGAACCAAACTTCTTTAAAGGCATACCACTAATTACAAAAGCAAGTTCATCTTTATGAATCCCCGTGGTAGTCCGCTCCAATACCCGGTCTTTTTCAACTGACTTCCTCAACAGTTCTTCGAAAGTAGCCTCATTTAACTGAGATTGATAATTCAGCTCAACGATTTCCTTGTTTTCGGTAAGATAAGTATAATATTGGTTAAACAACGGAATAAACTCATCCATAAAGGCTTTACGGATGGCAAAAATCTTCTTACCCGCAATAACCAATTGCTCATCCAGAATTTCGAGCAACGTCGGATCGTATTTTCGTGTAATGGCAATCTGTTTTAATAAGGCATTTCGATTTAACAGAATGCGGTTGTAGGTAATCAGCTGATCGAGGTAATGGGCGTCGGTTTGCGAAATCACATTATCGATAAATTTCCTCCGCTCCTCACTGCCTTCCATAATCAGGTTTACATCATAGGGCGAAACCATTACCACCGGGAAAAGTCCGATGTGATCGGCTAGTTTATCGTATTCCTTTTTATTGCGTTTAAACTGTTTTTTTTGGTTGCGTTTTACCCCGCAGGAGATTTTTTCGTTTTTTTCATTACGGTCAAAATCACCCTGAATCATAAACACCTCTTCACTGGTTTTAATCTGCTGACTATCGATGGGGTTAAAGTAACTTTTACATAGACAGAGATAATGGATGGCATCGAGCATATTGGTTTTGCCCGAACCGTTGTTACCCGTAAAAACGTTTACAGTTTCCGAGAAATGGAGATCTGCATCGCTATAGTTCTTGAAATTTAGAAGGGTAATGTTTTTTAACCACATAAATATGTCACAAATTTACCGTTTTTTAACCTCTTAACATCCATTGTTTAAAATTAACGTTAATTACATTTAAAAAAATTGTACTTTCATAGCAAGGAAAAAATTTAGATGGTAGCACAAAAAATGTTAGAGGGAAATGTTCTATGGTCGTACGACCACGAACTGACCGATGAAAAAAATTCAAGCTGGATCAAAAAAATAGCCGGTTTATTTTCGTTCTTAAAACCGCGTCATAATCACGAAGGCAATATCCTGTTGGCATCAAATGGTCTTTTTATTACCGGCGACGAACAATTAGAACTCCCATTATCCAATATAGAAGAAGTTTATATGGGTTTCGACGACGTTTTCCCGGCCTCATCTGCAAAAAACTTCGGATTATTCTGGCAACCAATCAGGATCAGATCAGCCATAAGCCGTTCAGAAAGCCAAACGGTATACCTGGTAATTAACCACACCGGCATTTTTAGCGACAACCAAACGTGGTTTAACACATTAATTAGCTTACTACGCTAATTGTGATGGCCATTTTGCAGTTCTACATCCCTAAATAACTAATGTTTAATCAAATACTTCAAAATAAAGGTTGATACTTTGATTGAAAAATGTATTTTTGCGTTCTTAAATTTTTTAAACAAACATGTCTACAACAGATAACCAGACAATTCAACCAACTAAAAAAGGTTCATTTTTACAAGAGAATAATAAGAGCTTACTGTTTATAGCAGGTGCTGTAGTTTTATTAGTTTTAATATATCTTTGGTATCAAGGCGTGTATTTGAAAGGTCGCGCTGAAGAAGCCGCTAGCAAAATGTACAAAGCAGAACAATTTGTTGGGGTAGATTCATTATCGAACAGAGCAGTTAAAGGCGAAGGTGGTTATCCAGGCTTAGAGCAAATTGCTAAAGAATACGATAACACTAAATCAGCAAACTTAGCTAACCTTTATTTAGGTGGTATTTACTTACGTAAAGGCGAGTACAAACAAGCTATCGAATCGTTAAGCAAATATAGCGCTACTGGTAGCCCGGTTGCAGATCCATTGGCTTTAGGTTTATTGGGTGATGCTTACAGCGAGTTGAAAGACTACAAACAAGCAGCTACTTACTATAAAAAAGCGGCTGATAAAGCAAGTAAATTTACTTCGCCAATGTTCTTAAAGAAATTAGGATTGGTTAACGAAAGTCAAAATGATTTTAAAGGTGCTGTTGATGCCTATACTAAAGTAAAAACACAATATCCTGAGAGTGCAGAAGCGCAGTTGATTGATGCTTACATTGCAAGGGCTCAGGAAAAAGTTAAATAATCATTAACTAACTATATTTTATTAAAAGATCATCGAAAGATGGTCTTTTTTTGTTTAATAACCCTCTGTTATCTCAACAACTCCATGTTTGGTTAAGTCACCAAACAAATAAGAATAGCCGTTTTTTTCTGGAAATCAGGTACAGATGCTTTTAGGTTGATGCAGTCCCGCTCTCCGTTTCTTCCGATGCCAATTGATCTGGTATGGTAATTTATCGGTATGCATCGGAACCACTGCGATCGGGTTTAGGTGGCACGGATTTGTAGTGCTATTTTGGGTTGCAGGATGCAGAGAAGTTGTCTTCAAAATGGCCTGCGAGGGCACAAGCCATGGATTCGGAAACTAAATCTATGGTATTTAACACTCAATAGCAGTATAAACATTGTTTTTCTATACCTGATTGAAATGGAAAGCCCGCAAGCGAGGTACGAGTGCGGACTTGTAATGAAAAGCAGGGCGAACATTAAAAAGAACTTCTGCAATGCTATTCAAATAACAATTTTACAGGCTTTTTTTAATAATGAATGCTGATCCATCTGATCAATTAACCAATTTAAACAATTAACCAGTTAACCAACCTTATTTATTAAAAGCCGTCATAGTATGAGCCGGCCCAATGGTAACAAAACTTTTAATCAGCTCTACACTTTTATCAATGAGTGCAGGCAGTTCCAATTGTTCGTTTTTATCAAAGAGACCTAAAACAAAATCTACCTGTCGGCCTTTTGGATAATCGTTACCAATACCGAAGCGGAGGCGAGCATAGTTTTGTCCGCCACAAACCTCCTCTATACTTTTTAAGCCATTATGCCCTGCGCTGGAGCCTTGTAATTTTAACCTCAACTTACCCAATGGCAAGGCAAGATCATCAACAATAACCAGTACATTTTCTGGCGCAATTTTTAATTCCTTCATCCAATAGTTAACCGCTTTGCCGCTCAGGTTCATAAAGGTAGTAGGTTTAATTACATGCAGCTTTTTACCTTTAAAACCCACCTCAGCGTAATATGCCAGACGGATATTATCGAAACTACCACCTAAACCTTTAACCAGTTCATCGGCAATATCAAAACCGATATTATGTCGGGTATGTGCATAATCCGGTCCGATATTCCCTAAGCCAACTATAAGATATTTCATGGGGCAAAGATAAAAAAAAGTCCGAAGTCAGGAGTCCGAAGTTTTGAGTCCTGAGTCGTAAGTCCTAAGTCAAAATACCATTAAGGGGGGTATCGTTGGTAAATTGACCGCTTAAAAAACAAAAAAGCGTTCCGACTTAAATCGGAACGCTTCATCTTAAAATCAGAAAATCTTAAGAATCCTGATTATTTTTTACCTTTAGCAGCTTCAGTTTCTGCTTGTTTTAATGCTCTAGACATTGCAACAGAAACGATAGTATCTTCAGGAGTGTTAGTGATTACGTATTTTTGACCTTTAAGATCGCGAACACGGAACAAGCTACCAACTTCTAATTTCTCTAAGCTTACTTCTACGTTTTGTGGCATATCAGCTGGTAATGCTTTAACACGTAGTTTACGTAATTTCTGGATTAATTTACCCCCCATTTTAACACCTGGAGAAGTTCCTGTTAATTTAACCGGGATCTCCATAACGATTTCTTTCTCGTCGAATAACTGAAGAAAATCGATGTGCATTAATACGTCGGTAAGTGGGTGATATTGAGTATCTTTAACGATAGCTTTAGTTTTAGTACCGTTTACATCAATTTCCACAAAGTTAACTTCCGGGGTATAAATAACATCTCTTAAATCAGCAATAACTACAGCTAAGTGTTTTTGCTCTTTTCCACCATACAATACCGCCGGAACTTTACCTTCGTAACGAAGTTCCTTGGCATCGCGTTTCCCTACGTTCTCTCTTGGAGAACCGCTAATTGCGATTGTTTTCATTTTTTTATTTTATTTATATTTATTAGTAGTAAGTATTAAGTATCGAGTATCAAGACCTTAAGCCTTCAACTTTTACCTTCAACCTTATTTAAACTCTTTTTTGTTTAGCGCTAAGCGTTCGGCGTTTTAAGCGCTCATCGCAATGCGCTTAACGCTACACCCTAAACAGATCACTAATCGATCCGTGTTCGTTTACATTGGCAATTGCCCTTGCAAATAAACTTGCTGTACTTAGCACCCTGATTTTCGGACTTTCCTGTTTTAAGGGGATTGTATCGGTCACGATCAGCTCAGTCAAAACCGAATTTTCTACGGTTTCAATTGCTTTGCCAGATAATACAGCATGTGTACAAACTGCTCTTACACTTGCTGCACCGTTTTCCATAATCAAGGCCGCAGCTTTTGATAGGGTTCCGGCAGTATCGCAAATATCATCGATCAATACCACATCCTGTCCGGTAACATCACCAATAATCGACATTGATTCGATTTCGTTGGCACGTTTACGGCGTTTATCACAAATAATTACTTCTGCATTAAAAAACTTGGCAAAAGTACGTGCCCTGTACGAACCGCCCATATCCGGCGATGCAATAGTTAAGTTTTTTAAGCCTAAGCTTTTGATATAAGGAACAAAGATTACCGATCCATCTAAGTGATCAACCGGGATATCAAAGAAACCCTGTATCTGTGCAGCATGTAAATCCATCGTCATGATGCGGTGGATACCTGCCGACTTTAATAAATTAGCCACCAATTTGGCGCCGATTGCTACACGCGGTTTATCTTTCCTGTCTTGACGGGCTAAACCATAATAAGGAACAACTGCTGTAATGTAATGTGCAGATGCTCTTTTAGCGGCATCAACCATTAGCAAAAGTTCCATTAAGTTATCGCTTGGCTGATAAGTAGACTGGATGAGAAAAACATCACTACCACGAATTGACTCATCAAAAGAAGGTTGAAACTCTCCATCGCTGAATTTGTGGATGGTTACGCTACCAAGTGGTTTGCCGTAGTGTTCGGCAATCTTCAGTGATAATCCCTTAGAACCTGTTCCGGAAAAAAGTTTTACCGGGTTAAACTGCAATGGCATGGTCCGTGTGTAGTTTACGGTTAAAAAAAATCGGATCATGTAGATTTAAACATGATCCGACGTTAAATTTCTGTTGTCCGACCTGGATTCGAACCAAGACAAACGGTACCAAAAACCGTTGTACTACCCTTATACTATCGGACAAAATTTATCAAGGATATTCTCCTCGAAAGGGAATGCAAATGTAGGAACCTTATTTTAAATATGCAAGAGTGATTTTAAAATATTTTTAATTTCTTTCCTGCTGTTCTTTGTTTGCGATGCAAAGATAAAAAAATGATCATATCTGATGCAACATTTTATTTTTTTCTACGACTTTTTTTATTGCGAACCACTTAAATCATTTATTATCAAAGACTAAATTTTTACTATGAATTATTCAAGGATTAACACCATTGGAGGCTGGCTCTGTTTTAGCGTTGCCGCACTCACGTACATCTTAACTTTAGATCAATCCGTAAGTTTCTGGGACTGTGGCGAATTCATCTCCTCAGCCTTCCGAATGGAGGTAGTGCACCAGCCTGGCGCCCCCATAGTCTCCATGATCCAAAGATTATTCTCTGCCCTGGCTTTTGGCGATAAAACCAAGGCAGCTTACTTTATCAACATTGCTTCGGCTCTTGCAAGCGCAGGAACCATTTTATTTTTATTCTGGACAATTACAGCTTTGGCAAAGAAAACGGTGATTAAAAAAGGTGAAGAAATCAGCAAACAGCAAATCATTGGCATTATGGGTGCCGGTTTGGTTGGCGCTTTGGCTTATGCCTTTTCTGACAGTTTCTGGTTTTCGGCGGTAGAGGCTGAGGTTTACGCCATGTCGTCGCTTTGTAGTGCGATTGTATTTTGGGGTATTTTAAAATGGGAATCACAGGCCGATGAACCAAAAGCAGACCGGTGGTTACTTTTTGTAGCCTATATTATGGGGCTTTCTATCGGTGTGCATATTTTAAACCTGCTTACCATCCCTGCATTAATATTTGTTTATTATTTTAAAAAAAATCCATCGCCCAGCTGGCAAGGTGTTCTAAAAATATTTTTTGTTTCCATTGCTGCTCTAGCTGTGGTTCAATTTGGCATCATTCAATACATGGTGTCGCTTGCAGCAAGCTTCGATTACTTTTTTGTAAACACCATGAATTTAAGCTTCGGCTCGGGGATATTGTTTTTTGCTGTTTTATTAATCGGAGGCCTGGTGTATGGCATCCGTTATTCTATCCTCAAAAACAAAAGGGCTTTAAACCTGATTCTATTATTCACCGTACTGCTTTTATTTGGATACAGCTCCTACGCATTATTGGTTATCAGGGCACAGGCCAAACCTAACCTGAACAATTATAATGTAGACAATGTATTCTCACTTTCGAGATACCTGGGCCGCGATCAATATGGCGACAGGCCTTTACTTTATGGCGAGAATTACAATTCAGAAAAAATCGATATTAAAGAAACAGGCAAAATATTTCGCAAAGGCGACAAAAAATATGAATCGGCGGGAACAAAATCGGCCTATGTTTTTGCTGATCAAACTTTAATGCCACGGATGTACAGCGATAAACCTGAGCATGTACGCTTTTATAAAAATTATATGGGTTTTGATGATGCACATAAACCTACGCTTATCGATAATTTAAAATATCTGTTCTCTTTCCAGACCGGGCAGATGTACATGCGTTATTTTATGTGGAATTTTGTAGGGCGGCAGGATAACGAAGATGGACAATTTGGAGGCAAAGACGGTAACTGGCTCAGCGGCATTAAACCTGTGGATGCGATGAGGCTTGGCAGTCAAAAAAATCTGCCCCCATCCATTATAGAGAACAAATCCTATAACAGGTTTTTCTTTTTGCCTTTGATTATTGGTTTGATCGGCGCAGTTTGGCACTTTAAACGCAACCAAAAAGACGCTGGTGTTATCGGTTTATTATTTGTTTTTACCGGAATTGCGATTGTTGTTTACTTAAATTCTGTACCGATTGAACCCCGCGAGAGGGATTATGCCTATGTAGGCTCATTTTATGCCTTCGCCATCTGGATAGGATTAGGAGTATTTGGACTGAAGGAATGGGTATTTAAAAAATTAACGCCAGCACGTGCGAGTATTTTTGCTTCGGTTATTGCTTTGTTCGGTGCGCCGGTTATTATGGCCAACCAGGGCTGGGATGATCACGACCGTTCTGATAGTCATGTAGCCAGGGATATGTCGGTTAACTACCTTAAATCATGTGCCCCTAACGCTATTCTGTTTACTTACGGCGATAACGACACCTACCCTGTTTGGTATGCGCAGGAAGTGGAAAATGTACGTCCGGATGTGCGGGTGGTAAACCTGAGTTTATTCACAGCAGATTGGTATATCGACGGCATGCGCAGAAAGCAAAATGAATCAGCACCACTTCCCATCACCTTAAAACCTGAGCAATATGTTGAAGGCACGAGGGACATTATGTACTACCAGGATTATAAAGTTGCTCAGCATATCGAGTTACAGCAAATTTTAGATATCCTTCTCTCCGATCACGATGAGGATAAGGTAACCATGAACGATGGCTCGAAATACAATGTTTTACCTACAAAGAATCTGAAACTTGCGGTAAATCCGCAACAGGTTTTAGATACGGGTACGGTACCCAAAGAAGATGCGGGTAAAATTGCCAATAGTATGGAATGGACGTTTAACCAAAATTACGTAACCAAAGGAACTTTGGCGTTATTCGATATTTTGGCACATAACAATTGGGAACGACCCATTTATTTTACCGGAGCCATGCCCGATGAGCAATATGTGGGACTGAACAAATACCTTTATTCGGAAGGATTGAACAAAAGGCTGCTTCCATTAAAACCCGATACGGCTATTACCGAAGACTACGACAGAATCAACATTAAACCTTTGTACAACAACCTGATGAATGTTTATGGTTTTGGTAACATTAAAAATGCCAATCATTTAGACAGGCAATCTGCTGATGATGTAACCATGTTATCGAATATGTTTAACGGTTTATTAAACGGCATGATCAACGAAGGTAAAATTGCGGAGAGCAAAAAAGTAGCGGATAAGTACGTTGCGGTAATCCCGGCTAAATTTTACAGTATGCGCCAGGTAATGAGCACCTATTATTTTACCGAAAGCCTTTACCGCTTAAACGACCTGAACCGCGCCAATGCAATGATAAAAAAAACAGCCGATTATGTTGGAAAGGAACTCACCCACCTTGCCGACCTTTCGGAAAGTAAAAACCAGTTGGCAGCCGAGCAGAACGTGCGTTTCTACCTTGGTTATTTAGGTCAAATGGCAAAATTAACCGGAGTATTTAAACAAACTGAGCTGAGCAAAAGTCTCGAAAAACTATATAATGACCTGTTTGCCCGCTTTGCACCTTATGCAGCAGGCTAAGCCTAAAACATTCTAAATTTTAACCCATGGGCAGATTTTAATATTTCTGCCTATGGGTTTTTACTTTTCAACCAGATTAAAATCCTTTATGTAACAGGCTTAGGCCGTTAAAAATTGTTAAATCAATCCAAAAATTTACCTGTTTTATCGACTAGAATAGTTAATTTCGGCAGCATTTTTATGTGAAAACAATTTTTAATATCATTAAACAAACCAATGAATTATTCAAAAGTTAATAATATAGTAGGCTGGATCTGCTTTTTAATTGCTACAATAACTTACGTTTTAACCTTAGAGCCTTCTGCAAGTTTTTGGGACTGCGGCGAATTTATCGCATCGGCATTCAGGATGCAGGTTGTTCACCAGCCAGGTGCACCTTTATTCTTAATGATCCAGCGTTTCTTCTCCATCTTCGCAACCGGAGATTTAACCAGAATTGCATATTGGATGAACGTAGGTTCGGCCGTATCAAGCGGAGCAACTATTTTATTCCTATTTTGGACAATCACAGCATTGGCTAAAAAAACGATATTAAATGCTGGCGAAGAACTAACCACTGGTAAATTAATCAGCATTATGGGTGCAGGTGCCGTTGGTGCGCTGGCTTATACTTTCTCTGATAGTTTCTGGTTCTCGGCTGTAGAATCGGAGGTTTATGCGCAATCGTCGTTATTTACCGCAATTGTTTTCTGGGCCATCCTTAAATGGGAAGCACATGCAGATGAGCCGCGTGCCGATCGCTGGTTATTGTTTATTGCCTATATCATGGGTTTATCAATCGGTATCCACTTATTAAACTTATTAACCATCCCGGCACTTGCTTTTATCTATTATTTTAAAAGAACAGATAAAGCAACCACAGCAGGTATTTTCAAAACCCTTATTGTGGGTATCCTGATTTTAGCGGTAATCCAATATGGTATTATTCAATATTTGGTTTCATTCGGTGCTTATTTCGATCTTTTCTTTGTAAACACCTTAGGTCTTGGTTTTGGAACCGGCGTTTTATTCTTCGCTATTTTATTAATCGGAGCTTTGGTTTGGGGAATCCGTTATTCCATCAAACACCAAAAGAAATTGTTAAACTTAGGTTTACTTTCGGTTGTATTGATCATTTTCGGTTACGCCTCTTTCTCGATGATCATCATCAGGGCCAAAGCTGATCCGAACTTAAATAACAGTGCTCCTAAAGATGCTTTCTCTTTCTTAAGTTACCTCAACCGTGAACAATATGGCGATAGACCATTAGGTTACGGCCCTAATTACAACTCAGAAAGAACAGGTGTAACCGAAGGAAAAACCATCTGGAGAAAAGGTAAAGACAAATATGAAGTAGCAGGCAAAAAAACCGACTATGAGTATAATAACAATACTTTGCTGCCACGTATGTACAGTGACGATGCGAGACATGCGAGTTTTTACAAAGAATGGATGCATTTAGATGATTCAAAAAATCCTAACCTGGTTGATAATGTTGGCTTTTTGGCCAGTTACCAGATCGGTTACATGTATATGCGTTATTTCTTCTGGAACTTTGTTGGTCGCCAGAACGATGAGCAAGGTCAGGGAAGTGGTTTTGAAGGCGAATGGATCAGCGGTATTAAACCAATTGATGCCATGTTGAGAGGCGATCAAAGTCATTTGCCGCCATCAACTGTCGACAATAAAGCTTATAACCGTTTCTTCTTCTTACCTTTATTAATGGGCATTATCGGTGCGCTTTGGCATTTCAAACGCAACCAGAAAGATGCTGGTGTAGTGGCTTTATTATTCTTCTTTACTGGTATTGCCATTGTATTATATTTAAATCAAAAACCATTAGAACCGCGCGAAAGGGATTACGCTTATGTAGGATCGTTTTATGCCTTTGCAATATGGATAGGTCTCGGGGCACTCGCCATTAAGGAATGGCTATTTAAAAAATTAACCCCAACCACAGGCGCCATTGGTGCAACGGTTATCGGTTTATTGGCTGCTCCGGTAATTATGGCCGAGCAGGGCTGGGATGACCACGACCGCTCAACCAAGTTGGTTCCACACGATATTGCATTGGATTACCTGCAATCGTGTGCGCCAAACGCCATCTTATTCACCTATGGCGATAATGACACCTACCCACTTTGGTACATCCAGGAGGTAGAAAATGTGCGCCCGGATGTGCGTATTGTAAACTTAAGTTTATTTGATACGGATTGGTACATTAATGGTTTAAGACAAAAACAAAATGAATCGGCGCCATTGCCTATCACGATGAAACCTGAGCAATATGTACAGGGCGAAAGAGATGTAATGCCGTATGATGATTATAAAATTGCGGGCAGTATTGAGCTTAAAAATGTAGTTGATTTATTGCTATCAAACGATGAGAGCGATAAAGTACCGATGCAGGATGGCACAAAATCTAACTTCCTGCCAACCAAAAATCTTAAAATTACGATAGATCCGCAACAAGTGGTAAGTACAGGAACGGTGCCAGCAGCAGATGCTTCGAAAATAGCAACAGAAATGGACTGGAAGTTTAACAAAGGTTATGTAACCAAAGGTACATTGGCTATGTTCGATATCCTTGCACACAACAATTGGAAACGTCCTATTTATTTTGCTTCTACCGTACCTTCTGAGCAATATAATGGTTTAGACAAGTATTTGTACAGCGAAGGTTTGGCTTTACGCTTATTACCGCTAAAAGCTGATACAACAGCATCAGAAGATAGACCAGAGCAGTTGAATACACCTGCGATGTACAACAACGTGATGACAAAATTTAAGTGGGGTAATATGAAAACCGCTAAATATTTAGATCCACAATCGTCAGATGATACTTTTATTTTCACCAACATTTTCAGCAGCTTAACCGGCAGCCTGATTAAAGACGGTAAAATTGATGGGGCCAAGAAAGTTGTAGACAAATATTTTGCGGTAATGCCAACAGATAAATTCTTTGGTATCCGTACCGTTGTAGTGAAGTTCTATATGGCCGAAAACTTATATAAATTGGGCGAAACGGCGAGAGCGAACGATATAATAGATAAATCCGGAGTTTATATCAATAAAGAACTTACCTACCTAGCCGATATCTCGCAATCGAAAGGTTTAACCGGATCGCAGAATATCCAAACAGGCTTATACTATTTAGACAGAATGATCAAAACGAGTAAAGCCGCTGGTCAGGATAAATTAAGCGATAAGCTTCAGAAAACATTCAATGCTTTAGAGAATCGCCTTTCGGCTTTCTTCCCGCAACAGCAGGGTCCGCAGCAATAAGCGGATTTTGAAAATAGATTATAAAGCAGCTACATTAATTTGTAGCTGCTTTTTTTTATGCGTTTGCGCTCGTTTCCAACGAGTGCAGCAATAGCTTTACGATTTTATCGTAATAAAATATTCGACATCGTAAATACGATAAGTTATTTACACACTCGTTAGAAACGAGCGTGAGTACACCATAAATTAATTTTATGATTTTCCCGAATAAATAAATACTTTTAATATATGTCAGATCAATATCAAGCCAGGGATCCGGAAGGAATTTATTTCCTAACCTTTACAATTGTAGATTGGGTTGATATATTTACTCGTTTATCTCATAAAGAAATCATTATTAACTCGCTAAAATACTGTCAATCAAAAAAAGGATTGACACTATATGCGTATTGCCTAATGACCAATCATATACATCTCATTGCATCCGCCAGCGGAAGTGTAAAGCTTTTTGAAATTGTCAGAGATTTTAAAAAATTCACAAATAGGGCAATTATTGAAGAGATTAATTCAGGAAATGAAAGTCGGAAAAAGTGGTTATTAAATAAATTTGATTTTGCTGCAAAGTATATAACCCGCATTGAAAATTATAAAGTATGGCAAGATGGTTACCATGCTGTTGAACTAATTAGTCCAGAGTTTACATTTCAAAAATTAAACTATATCCATCAAAATCCAGTTCTGGCTGGAATTGTGTCTGATCCTCAACATTACACTTATAGCTCTGCATCTAATTATCATGGCCTTGGGGGACCAATAGAGGTTGAGCTGCTGGATATTGATTAACTAACATATAAATATTTATACTCGGTTTTAAGTATCGGTAGCTATATCATAAAATATGATGAGCTTACCTGATAATGTTTGCACTCGTTTCTAACGAGTGCAGCAATAGCCTTACGATTTCTTGTAAATCCAGAAATATACAGATACTGACACCGTAAGATACGGTATCCTATTTACACGCTCGTTAGAAACGAGCGTGAGCTACTCGATAATGTTTGCGCTCGTTTCTAACGAGCGCAGCAATAGCTTTACGATTTTATTGTAAAAACCACGCGTGAGCAACTTGCACAAAAAAAATCCTGTTCAGCATTGCCGAACAGGATTCAAATATTATTTTTTCAACGATTATTCGTTTACAACACCCATCGCACAGAATTTATCAATTCTTTGTTCGATCAGTTTATCGGTTTTTAGTTTACCCAAAGTAGCTAAATCTTTGATGATATAATCTTTTAAAGTTCTGCCCATTAATTCCGGATCCTGGTGTGCACCACCAAGCGGTTCAGGGATAATGCCATCGATTAATTTGTTACCAAACATATCGTCAGACGTTAATTTCAAACATTCAGCGGCTTTCTCTTTAAAATCCCAGCTTCTCCATAAAATAGATGAGCAAGATTCAGGAGAGATTACCGAATACCAGGTATGCTCTAGCATATATACCCTATCGCCAATACCGATACCTAAAGCACCACCAGAAGCACCTTCACCCACCACGATACAGATAATCGGCACACGTAATACCGACATTTCTAACAGGTTTCTGGCAATCGCTTCACCTTGTCCGCGTTCTTCTGCCTCTAAACCCGGGTAAGCACCCATCGTATCAATAAAAGAAACTACCGGTTTGTTAAATTTCTCAGCCAAACGCATTAAACGTAAAGCTTTGCGGTAACCTTCCGGGTTAGCCATTCCGAAATTACGGAACTGACGCTCTTTGGTATTTTTACCTTTTTGGTGGCCGATAACCATAACGGTTTGACCGTTTATGGTGGCAAAACCACCGATAATCGCTTTATCATCCTTAACCGTTCTATCACCATGCATCTCGATGAAATCATCGCAGATCATGTTAATATAATCAAGGGTTTGCGGACGATCAGGATGACGGCTCATCTGAACCTTGTTCCAACCGGTTAAATTTTTATATAAGTTATTGGTAGTTTCTTCTAATTTACCATCAAGCTCATCTAACGTGGCAGACATATCTACCTTGGTTTTTTCGGCAACTTGCTTAACCTTTTCTATCTGCTGAACTAAATCGGCAATAGGTTTCTCAAAATCGAATGATGTTTTTATCTGCTGCATAATTGAACCACAAAAATAAGTAATTATTTTTAGTTTGTAGCGAACAGTTTTTTGTTTGCGTTTTTGGAGACAATAAACCGCTTTAGCAAGGCTGATAAAAGAGCGTTATAAATACGATTTATTTCTTTTGTTTTTGGAAAGCAGTTTCAGTGGTTATTGGATTGGGATCCGTCCTGCTCTTCCTCCTCCCGATGAAAAATCGGGATCCGTCCGATCAGGTTTAGATTACACCTGTTCTTGCAACGATGAGGGGTTTCCGTGCCATTTCCTAAAAGAGATTGATGAAGATACAGGTATGGGCGAGAAGATTATAACATCGGATGATAACCAAAACATTCCTAACGGAACGTAAACGCCAATTATACAATTGGCTACCCAGGAGTCGTCCCGATGGGAGGATTAATTTAACCGTTTTTACCACGGGTACCCAAAACGTCCCACAGGGACGTGTCATAGGTAGCAGAAAAAAACATTTCATGTTTTTCGTTCCGTAGGAACGTTTCATTTTTCCAAAAAAGAAACGTATTTAATTTAACAATGAGGGGTTTCCGTGCCACACCCTACCTACCTAGCCCTGATTGAAATGAAAAGCCCGCAAACGAGGCACGAGTGAGGACTTGTAATGTAAAGCAGGACGAACCTTTAATCATTGTACTGCCTCTGCGCTCCAAAAAAATAAAAAACGCAGAACAATTGAATCAAAAAAAGAGGTCCGTGAAGACATGGACCTTGGCGAGGAGAGTTAACAAATTAATATTAATGTGCATAGGAAACTTGTCAACTCTAAAATGTTAGAATTTAGCGGCCTCGCCTGGCTTTGGCAATGCTTTTTTAATAAACTCGCGGATGTGACTATTTGCCGTTTTCAGGTCATCTTTACGGAGGTACATCATGTGCCCGCTGCGGTAACCTTCCCAACTCATCCTATCCTGTAGTTTACCCGCTGCATCTAACTGCCACATGCTGTATTTTGCATTAAAATAATCACAGGCACCATCATAATAGCCCGATTGCACCAATAAATGCAGGTACGGATTCTGTGCCATCGCCTGACGGAGGTTATCACCTGTTTGATCTCCTGTTTTATCCCAGGGATATACAGCGCCGAACATATTATATTTTAAATCAGTTTTATAATTAAGCTCGTTGCGGATGTACATATTAATAGCCGGGGTAAATGAATGCAGCCAGGAAGTCAGTTCTGCATTATAATCTGGCCCTTCGCCAGCGCTCATTTTATCAATACCGCGGTAGCGCGAATCTAAGCGCCCAACAGTAAAACCTTTATCCCTCAATAGCTCTTTCCAAAAGAAATCGGTAGGTACGTTGAGGTTATAATCTAAAATTACTTTTTCCGAAAGGCCAGAATAACGCGCCATTTTTGTTGCTATGGCTTTCTTTTTATCGGCACTTAACATTCCACCCTGCGAAATGGCCGGAATGAGCTCATTAATGGTAAAACTTTCTACCTCGGGCAACATGGCGGTTAAATCTTTGCCTTGTAAATCGGCCGCCAAGGCTTTATGGTACCAGGCGGTAGCTGCAAAGTAAGGTAAACGTAAAGCGGCATCAACGGGGCCACTACGCTCAATACCCAGTTCGGTTGGCGATACCAGCACCACGCCGTTTAAATACATCCACTGGCTGTTCTGCAGCTCTAGCGCCAGGCCCGAAACACGGGTGGTACCGTAACTTTCGCCGATTAAAAATTTTGGCGAAGCCCAGCGGTTGTTACGGGTTACAAAAGTATTGATCCACTCGGCCAGGTATTTAATATCGGCACGTACACCGAAGAATTTATTGGTTGGAATATCTTTGCTCACTGCCCTCGAATAACCGGTATTAACGGGATCGATGTAAACCACATCGGCAACATCTAAAATAGAATATGGATTTTCTTTATAACCGTAAGGCTGCACAGGATAACCTTCATCATCGATATTGAGCACCACCGGACCTGTATAGGCTATGTGCATCCAAACTGATGCAGAACCCGGGCCACCGTTAAAAGAAATTACCAAGGGTCTTTTATCACGGTTCTGCACATCGCTACGCTCATAATAGGTATAAAACAAACCGGCAATGGGTTTGCCGTCTTCGTCCCAAACCGGAAGTGTACCGGTAGTGGCCTTGTATGGAACAGCTTTTCCATCGATCGTTACCGAATGGTTGGTGATTACGGAGCTTTCTACTTTTATGTTTCTTTCGTTTGCCGATGATTTGGGTTCATCTTTAACGGTAACCTGCGTAGTGGTTACAGTCTCTTTTGACTGACTCTTTTTTGGCCCTTGTTGCGCATGTACAAATAAACCTGCACACAAAAAGGTGGTAAGTATAAATCTGAATTTCATTTAAAGTTTGGTTTGATCTATAAATATCAAATTAATGCGCCGTTAATCAAAAAACAGATTAGAAATGTTACCATAAAAAAACCAGCAAAGCTTTTGGCAATGCCGGTTCTGCAAAAAACTGCTGCAAATGAAGCAGTAGACCTCTATTAAATAATTAAATAACAACAGCTTCGGCACTTGCCTCTGCAATCTGCCAGCCTATGGTTGGGTTTCCGGTTACCAATAGGTCTACAAAATATTCGTAATAAGAACCGGCTTTATAACCTTCAAAACGATCGGCATAAATGGTACCGGTTGAGTGTGAAACGCTGGTTAACGGAACATTGCCCTCGCCCTGGATAGTTACTGTGATGCCAGAGTAAACCTGCCCGGTAGTGTAGGTAAGTGTTGCAATAGCAGGCAGGCCATTACTGGTTGTAAAGTTTTTAGTAACGGTAACTACACCTCTAAGGATAGTTTTTTTCGGAACAACAGTAATTTTAGCAGATGTAAAACTACTGAACAGGCAAACGGTAAAAGCGAGCGTTGCCACCAATAGGCTGATTGATTTTTTCATTTTCTTTGGTTTAAACAGGTTAAGATTCACAATGGATTTGGTTTAGGATGCCACTATGATAGCGAAGTTAATATTTTCAATATCAGCTTTTTACAAGAAATACTGCGCAAACGTTTGTCCAAAAAACAGGTTATAAAAAAGCCGACAGTGCATGTTGCACTGCCGGCCAGGTATAAATCGGGATGATTTATTTTTATTTATCCCACCAAACCCTGCCTGTGAGGTTATCACCACCAGGTACAGCCGAAGAGGCTGCTTTGTAATTGGCGTTATTTTTGGCCGCTTCTTCTACCGGGTATGGGAATCGACGTGGAATGGTACCATTGGTGGCATTACCTGGATAAACCACTGGAGTTAAAGCCGGAAATCCGGATCTGCGCCAGTTAGACCATGTTTCATAAAAATCGAGCATGGTACAGGTATGCAACCAATATTGGGTATTGATCATTTCTAAACCATTGGCAGCAACATAAGGATTGGCTGCTGCATAAGCATCAGCAACCGTACCTGAAATGGCTAAACTGGCATCGTACTGTGATAAGAAAGTGATACCTGCAGATAATCCACTGGCATAATGGGTAGCAGCCGAACCGCCTACACCCCATCTTTGTGCCGCTTCTGCCAATAAAAATTCGCTTTCGGCATAGGTTAAAATAAAAGTAACCCCGTCCTTTTTAATCATTGCCGGGTTAGGCGACGAATAAGCCGGAAACGTAGTGTAAGAAGCATCTTGCCGCACATCTCTGCCCGCAATACCGCTTAAGTCTTTTCCATTAGGCATTCCTTTTTGCAGAAGCGGATCGGCACTGAAATTGGGATTTTGTGTTTTACTGTTTTCATCCAGATATAGACCTGTAACGGCAACTTTTGCTAAACGCGGATCGTTTGCTGTTTTTAATTTATTGATGAAAGTTTGCGACCATTTAACATAATAATTTTCCTGACCACCATCGCCCGATAATACCTGGCTATTTCTATTTTGCGTTACCCTTGCACCAGATACATCATGTTTAACAAAAGCGTTATCATCGTTACTGAGCATGGTTTTACCGATCACTTTTTGGGCGTAGGCTTTGGCTGTGTTTGCATCCACTTTGGTCAAACGCATCGCAATACGCAACAAAAGGGTATTTCCGAACCTTTTCCATTTGTTGATATCACCTTTATAAATGGCATCGCCGGTAACTTTATCACCATTAACATCCAATGCATTGGTGGCTTCTTCTACTTCTTTTAATAAATCGGTATAAATGGCCTGTTGTTTATCATATTTTGGTGCCAGGTTGCCGGTATAATAACCTTGTCCTGCTTCCGAATACGGTGCATCGCCATATAAATCCGTAATGCGTTCAAAGATCAGTGCTTTCCATAAACGGGCCACCTGGCGCACATTATTATATTTAGGAGATCCTTTTGTAAATTCAACAATATCTACAATCGGTTTAACCTGCTCTACATAAGCACCTACGGTTGTGCTGCCCCAGTATGCTGCGGTATATCCTTCGTTTAGTAAATATTTATCTCCTGCCCAGTAACTTACCACGGTAGAAAGTCCCTGCATCATGGTAGAAGAATATATTAAATTTCCCCTCCAGGTATCGTAAGCAAAATCGATACTGCCGGTATAGGTAAGCTGAGCAGTGGTTAACGTATAATTGGGATCAAAAGTTGCTGCTCCATAAGCAGATGGGTTGGTATTGATATCCTCGAAATTTTTGGTACAAGCCGAGATCATTAACATGCCGGTACAAAGTAACAGGCTATATTTTTTTAATATGTTCGTTTTCATTGTTCTGTCTGTTTAAAATTAAAGCTTCACACTAAGGTTTACACCAAATGTTCTAACCGGAGGCACGCCACCCAGTTCCAATCCCGGAAAAGTTGCGTTGTAACTCGATTCAGGATCGATATTATCCGTTTTTTTCATCAGGATAAATAGGTTCCTGCCTACAAGACTCACATTTAAGCCATGTATTTTGTTGTTGAACATTTTTGCAGGAAAGTTATACCCCAGGGTCATTTGCCTGAACTTGATAAAACTTGCATCCTGCACAAATTTATTAGACACATTATCTGCCGATAGCTGATAGTAAGTTGCGGCTGTGTTACCCAATGCCTCGCGGTTTTCGAGCGTAGCCTGGTGTAAACCAAAAACATAACCATAATAATCAGTTGCAGAGAATACTTTTCCACCCCATTTACCATCAATCAAAAAAGATAGGGTTGCACCTTTATAATTAAACTCGTTGTTCCAGCCTGCAAACCATTTGTTATATGCAGAACCATAAGCAACCAGATCACCACGCTGTGGAGCGTTATTTGCACCCAGCATAATATTTCCTGAAGCATCATATTTATAATCGTAAGCCATTACCTGAGAGGCGGCTTTGCCCGGGATATTCTGTAAAAAGCCAACGCCAGATCTTGAAGTGGCAATAAGATTTGAGGTAACATCATCAGCAAGTGAGATTACTTTATTGTCGTTATACGATCCATTCAAAGAAGAAGTCCATACGAAATCTTTGTTTTTTACCACCTGACCCGATAACAACAACTCTACTCCCTTATTTTGGATCTTACCAGAATTTAAAACCGCACCACTATAACCAGTTGATGTAGATGTGGTTACAAAAGTAATTTCATCTTTAGAGATCTTTTTGTACCAGGTAAAATCGAGATTTAAACGATCTCCTAAGAAGCGCATTTCTGTTCCGATTTCCAATTCGGATGCTTTTGAAGCTCTTAATGCAGAATTAGGGATATTTACGTTCGAAATGGTACCCAATGGCAATCCGTTTAAAACTTCACTTCTTAAGCTATAGGTTAACAAAGTTTGATAAGGATCTGTTGCCTGACCAACCACTGCATAACCAGCCCTAACTTTACCAAAACTTAAGAAAGATGGTTTCCAAAGTTCTGAGAAAACAAATGAACCGCTAATGGAAGGATAAATCACATCTAAATCATTGTTTTTCCCTGGGGTAGCGAGAGTAGAAAACCAGTCGGTACGTCCGCTACCGGTTAAATATAAAATATCTTTATAGGCAAGTTCTAAAGTACCATATACCGATTGTGTTTCGGCTTCGGATGCAACATAAGCCACCGATTTATTTTTAGCATTTAGAATGTTATAAACGCCGAATACGGCAAAATCAGATCCACTGTTGGTGGTTTGAGTTACACTTGTTCTGCGGTAACTGGCACCAATATTAGGGGTGATAGAGAAATCTTCATCTACTTTAAAAGGCTTACCGATTAATACATCTACATTAACATCTGCAAATTTGGTGGCCTGCTCTACAATTTTACCAGGAGCATAATAAGCTGTACCTGATGGCACCACATTTTTATAGGTGTCGTTATAAGCATCGCGACCAGCACGTCCTTGTACAAACAAACCATTATCAAAAGTATAGCGGGCATTAAAAGAACTGATCAAACGATCGCGTTTGGTATCATTTACAAATTCGTTTGCTGCAAACCAGGGGTTGGTTGCATAAGCATTGCCTTTATTGTACTGAATTTCATTTCCATTGGCATCTTTCCATGGATCGAGGTTTTTTACACTTACACTGGTTGGTAAAAAAGCCACATTATAATTGGCATTACCTGCACCATCTGATACCATCGGTCTGTTTTTAGCCTGCTCTAAAATATAGTTCATGCGGGCATCAATGGTCAATCGTTTAATTGGGCTAAAAGTACCGACCAGGTTAAAAGATTGTCTGTTTAAACCAGAATTTGGCACAACTGAATTGTTATGTACATCGTTGGCAGATAAACGGATGGTACCGCCATCAAAACTTTTGTTTAAAGCAAGGGTATTAGACCATGTGCCCCTGTGCGGTAAAAATCTTCAATATTGTTTTTCTGTGCACTATAAGGCCTGCTTACCCCATCAAACTGAACCACATTGGATCCATCTAATTTTGCACCCCAGCTCGATCCGCCCACCTGTGCAGCGGCAGCAGCATCAGTCGGTTTTACCCCATTTGCGCCCTGTCCGTAAACATATTGCCAATTGGTTCTGTCCATTACCTGTTCTGCAACATAATTGGTGTTAAATTCGATGCTGTTGCCCTTTCCACTTTTCGTGGTAATCAAAATTACCCCGGCTTTTGCACGGTAACCATATAGAGCAGCGGCAGCGGCACCTTTTAGTACCGAAATACTCTCAATATCATCAGGGTTTAAGTTTCCAACGGCATCACCTAAATCGGGTGCGTTATCATATTGACTACCTGAGTTCCCATTACCATTCAGGTTATTTAAACCTACCGGTTTATTTTCCATCGGTACACCATTAATTACATATAATGGCTGGTTGGTTTGGCTCAAGCTAGAAACCCCACGGATGGTTACGCTGGTTGCTGCGCCCACACCACCAGATGTTGAACTAATATCTAAACCGGCTACTTTACCTACTAATGAGTTGGCCACATTATTTTCCCTGGCCTGGGTTAAAGTTTCGCCACTTACCTGCGTAACAGAATAGCCTAAAGCCCTTCTTTCTTTTTTAATGCCCAAAGCGGTAACCACCACATCGGTAAGTTGTTTGGTATCTTCTGATAGTACAATATCGATACTGTTTTGCGCGCCTATAGAAATTTCTCTGGTTTGAAAACCCGCATAAGAAACTACCAGAACTGCATTTTCAGGGGCATTTAGGGTAAATTTACCATTAACATCGGTAGAGGTACCGATTCCTGTTCCTTTAACCCTAACCGTTGCACCAGGCAAAGCACCTCCAAGTGCATCTTTTACGGTTCCGGAGATGGGGACTTCTTTATTTTTGCTAATGACAATTAAGCCACCATCAGAAACAGAATATTTCAGGTTGGTTCTGTTTAAAATGGCTGCCAAAACATCGGTAACCAAAGTATTGGTTACCGTAATGCTCACATCCTTATTTACGGGAACGTAAGAAGAGCTGTAAACAAAATGGTAACTGCTTTGCTGCTCAATAATCTGTAAAACCCTGGCCAGTTTTGTATTCTTAACATCCAATGAAATTTTTTCCTGCGAAAAAACCGATGCGGAAACATTAAGGCAGGTAATGAAAACCATAATACAGGCTAGTTTCATTAGCATAATGAATTTTAGGAGCGCTTTATATTTTGGGCGCCCTTGCAGTAAGTAATAATAAATCATATTTTTGTTTTTTTTGGTTGCATAAGTTCTTGGCAGCAATCTGTTTGCGCATAAACTGCCATTAATTGATCAAAAAAGAAATTCAAGAGGGCGGTGCTCCAACACCGTCCTTTTTTCTTCCTATTTCGAGATGATTACCTGTTTTCCCTTTATCTCATATTTAAAATTATTTTCGGTTGCTTTTAATGCGTGCAATACTTCTTCAATGCTCTCGTTAGTAATGGTTGCCGTAAAACGGTATTTCTCCAGCGCCGGGTCAGTAAAGCTAATTTCTACGTTATACCATTTTTCGAGCACATTTTTGATCTCGCTAAAATCCTGATCGTAAATTTCGATCCGGTTTTGTGTCCACGCCGTTTCTACAATGGTACTGTCCTTTATTTTGGTGTAATGGTTAATGGTAATTTCTGGCTGTGGTGCCATCGGTTTTACCAGGTTGTTCTGTTGCTGGGGAATTATATTTTTATAGAATGTAACCTTCTGACTTGGTTTTAAGGTAATGGTACCCCCATTTCCATTTACTGCCTCCATGGTAATTAAACCGCGGATCAAAGTGGCTTCCGAACTGATTTCGTCCGGATAAGCTTTTACATTAAAAGCGGTGCCCAGTACATTGATGTTAAAATCGTTGGTATGAACTTTAAAAGGTTTTTCCTTATTGTGCTTTACATCAAAAAAAGCTTCACCAGTTAAAGTAACTTCCCGGTACTTATCGTTAAAATTTTTAGCAAGGGTTAAAACACTCATGGCATTTAACAGCACCGAGGTACCATCGGGCAACATAATTTTTTTGCGCTCACCATTTTTTGTGGCGAAGGTATAAACCTCGGGTACAATGTTATTTGTAGCGGTGTTTTTATAATAAGTGTTATAAATTAAAAGCCCACCAAGCACCAAAACTATGGCGGCGGCAATCTTAATCCATAAATAACGCTGTAGTTTAACTACTTTTTCCTCGGTGGCAGGGAACATATTTTCTTTAAATTGTTCAACCTGTTTAGCCAGCGGACGTTTGTTTCCGCTCAATATGGCATAAAGTTTTTTTGCCTCTGTAATTACCGCTTCCTGTTCGGGGTGGGCATTAATGTACTTCTCCCAATATCCAATGCACAGCTTATCTGTTCCAGCGCAGTATTGCTGGAAAGTGCAATCAACAAGAAAGTCTTCTGCATTGAATTTACTTCTATCAACCATTCTTTTTGCCTTTTATATATCAGTGCCCAAAAGCTTTACTTTTTCCTAAGGAAATTTTAACTTTTTTTTAACACGACGGAATATATGCCCTGAATGCCAGTAGGATGAAGAAATTTAATTTGCAAGAATGCAGACTTCGAAGTTAAAAGAGCTGATTTTTCAGGCTTAAAAAAATAATGAAGCACATTTACAGAAGCATTTAGCAAAAAATGTTCCTGCTCCGCTTTATCCCGATGAAAAATCGGGATGCCCGCTGCTATCAGGTTTAGATGGCCCAGGCTGTATTACTATTGAGGAGTGCAGGGTGCAAACGATTAGGCCGCCAAGGACTACAAACTAAATTCCCTAAACCCGGTAGTAACGGAAATCCTTTTTATTGCCTATAGTTATGATTAAAGTATACTTATTGCCTGTAGCGTTAAATTGCAATAAAAAGATTGGAGTGCATAACGGGACTAAAGTACCCACGGAGACATGAATATTCGTTTCCAAAACAAAAACATCCTTAAAATAAACTACGTTTTAGCAGGAAAGATTTAGAAAATTTTTTCTTTCAATTAGATTTCTCCACTGCGGTTGAAATGACGGAACTAGTAAATTTTATGCGTTAAATTCCTTTCTCAGGATTTTAAGCGCATCATAAATGGTATTGTAGGCCGTTTTTATAGTCTGATTGCTCTGTTCGGCAATCTGTTCATAACTTAAGCCTTCAAAAAACTTTAAATGGATCAGTTGTTTCTGGCGAAAAGTGAGTTTTTCCAATGCATTTTTGAGTTGGTGCTGTACCAGTTCGTCGCTTTGCACCTTTACAATAAATTCCTCGTAACTCATCTCCATCCAATCGCCATCTGCCCCGGCATTAAAAAGGGCATCGTTAATTTTGCGTTTTCGTTCGAGAATTCTTAGTAATTTCCTCTTAAGGAAAGTGCGCAGGTAAGCTTCAACATTATCAACGCGGGTTAAACTTTCATGTTTTTCCCATATAGTGGTAAAAACAAGGTCGGTAGCTTCGCTGGCCGTATCGGCATCTGCACAAACCCTGATTCCGAAATTAACCAATGGATAATAAAGTGCCGCATAGAGATCAAAAAACGCATCTTTATCGCCAGTCCGTAGTCGTTCCCATAATAAGTGATGCGTTAATTTGTTATCCATTAAGTTGTTAGTTGTTATCGCAATATTAACTAAAAACAACAAGATTATTACCTACAGATTTTGATGCAGACAAATTTCTCTGCCTATTTGCATAAAAATTCTTAATCCTGTAACATTTTTTCAAAATGACATACTTATCCAGCAAAAATTAGATTTTGAAAAAAACAGATTTAGAAATAGAATTCGAAGTAAAGTTAAAAGACTATAAGCTTTTGATTTATAAAGTTTGCCGCATGTATGCAAACAACCACGATGATATCCAGGATCTGTATCAAGACATTATCATCCAGCTTTGGAAATCGTACGCCAAATTTAGAGGCGAAGCGAAATTTAGCACATGGTTGTACCGCATTGCCATTAATACTGCGCTTACCAATTTCCGCAAACAGAAACGCAACATTCAAACCAGCGATGTTGAGCTGCAGAACATTCAGATACCCTATGAGGAAGACATAGGACTGAAGGAAGAACAGCATCAACAGCTATATGCCGCCATCCAGCAATTGAACGATGTAGAAAAATCGATCGTGATGCTATATCTCGAAGATAAATCGTATGATGAAATGGAAGAAATTTTAGGCATCAGCAATGCCACACTTAGAGTAAAAATGAACCGTATAAAAGATAAATTAAGAACCTTTACCAACAACAACTAACATGGAACTAGACAACTTTAAAAATAGCTGGAACAGCATATCTGTTGATTTAAACAGTAACGAATTTGATGTTGTAAGCGCAACTAAAAAAGAGATGGAATCACCTTTAAGCAATCTGAAAATAATGTCGAAAAGACAATTGATTACATTGCCCCTACTGATTGTTTTTTTAGCCGTAATGACCGCCACTGTACCCGATATGAAAAAACAGTTATTGGTTTGGATGGCATTTATAGTACTCCCTCTAACAACGATTTATTATTATTTCAATCTTAAACTGATTAATAACCTGGAAAACAGTGAAGGTGCCGTTAAAAACGATTTTCAAAGAAAGGTAAAACAGCTTATTAGCAACAATAACCTATATCTTAACCTTACAAGAGCTGCAATTTTGATACTGGTTGTAACTACGGAAATACTACTCCAAAATAACAATATGGGTTTAATATATGGAATAGAGATTATTAAATCGATCATATTGCCCCTGCGTTTATTGATTTACGCTGGTGTAATCGCCGTACATTATGTAGTCAGCAGGTATTCATTCAATCTGTATTTTGGCCAGTACTTAAAAAGATTGAAAGGTTTGTTGGCAGAAATGGAATAATCCGAATACTTTAAACCTCGCAGGTTTTTAAACGGCGTAGCCCTCAATGAGGCCATTGAAAAATAATATAAGCCACGAATTAAACCTGCTAGGTTTGTAAATAAAATTACTTTAAAGCAGTTTTACTAAAAATATGATATTCACCAGGCGCCAGTGTTTTCGTATACGTACTGGTTGCAAGATTAACGCTGTTCCCAACCGCATCTGTCCAGGCGTCAGCCGTTCCGAAATCGATATTAGCCGTTTGGCTCACTACATCAAAATTACCAACTACCACAACAGTATTGCTTCCTTCGGTTAACTTAATGTATTTAATGGCTCCTGCCAGGTTATAAGTTGAACTGCCTGAATTAAAAATGCTGTTGTTCTTTTTTAACCGGATAAATTTTGCATAAGCATCGTACAAAGCCTTACGGTTTGGATCGCTGTAATAATCCCATTTAATGGGTTTTTCTCCAGTTCTTCCGTTAAAATCGATGTTGATATCGTATCCCAGCTCTCCAAACTGCCAAATCATTTTCGGTCCGGGGATACTGAACAAAAATGCTGCTGCAAGTTCTTCTCTTTTCAAGGAGGTGGCCAGGCTTCCTTTAATTACATAACTGCCTGAAGCGTTTCCATAAGTAATATTCTTATAGTTTAAGCGCTCCTCATCGTGACTTTCGCCGTAAGTAACCAGACCATCAGATTTAGTGAAACCGTGATTAGCATAAAAGCCCCATTGAAAGTTAGAATTATCCAGCCAGCCCATTGTAGCCTCATTCATATTATAATTGAGGTTATTCCAAAGCATCATACCATCATCAGCCAATACCTTTTCTTCTGATTGTTCGGCAAAATGTTCTAAAATCACATAAAAGTTAGGATCTAAACTTTTAATGTAACCGTTATAATCTTTCCATGTCGCAATACGGCCGGCATCATATAACCTGAACTGCGCATCATCAGTTGATTGTTTCTGCGTAAATCCTTTTGAAAGATCGAAACGAAAACCATCAATTTTATATTGCTGCATCCAAAATTTCATCACATCTTTCGAGAATTTTTTAGTCGCCGAACTTTCATGGTTAAAATCGTAACCCACATTGAATGGATGTTTCGCATCAACATTAAACCAAGGACTTGAAGCGGTTGGTTTACTACCATCAAAATACAATTGTACCATTGGAGATTGGCCAAACGAATGGTTCAGCACCATATCCATAATCACGGCAATGCCGCGACCATGGCATTCATCAATAAAGTTTTGTAGCGCGGTTTTGGTACCATAATATTTATCGGGGCGAAATAAAATGAAGGATTATAACCCCAGCTTAAATTCCCTTCAAATTCATTTACCGGCATTAATTCAATGGCATTGATACCCAAACCAGTTAAATAATCGAGTTTGGCCAAGGTTGATGCATAATTATGATCGGCGGTAAAATCGCGGATCAGCAATTCATAAATCACCAGGTTATTTTTATCTGGACGTGTAAAACTGCTATTCTTCCAGGTGTAAACGGGCTGACTGGCCTGCATCACACTTACAATTCCTGTAGTTTTACCTGTTGGGTAAGCTTTTAAGTTTGGGTAAGTAGCAGTAGAAATATATTGATCGTTATCCGGATCAAGCACTTTTTCGCAATACGGATCGGCCAATTTCAGGTTTCCATCTACATAAAATTGATAGGCATACTCTGTAGCTGGATTTAAATTATCGATCTGCACCCACCAATAATTTCCATCGGTCGTGTTTTTCATCGGCGTTGCGCTGGTAGACCAATTGTTAAATTCGCCGATCACTGCAACTGATTTTTTATTGGGCGCATACAGGGCCACAATGGCCGATGTTCCGTTATTGATAAACACCACACCATCTTTGGCTCCCGCGGGCAGATCAGCTTTTTGATCAGTTGGCGTAGGTTCTAAACCACCATCTGATGCTTTTTTACAGGCCGCACTAAATGTTATTACTAATAGTAAAAGGTAAATGATGGTTTTGACTCTTTTTGTTTCGTGCAGGCACGAACCAAGGCGGTTAGTTATTCTTTTCATTTGGTTAGGATTATTATTGGTTTTACTACAGAGAACACCGAATTATCACAGAGCGCACTGAAAATAAATATTTTATGTACTCGGTCTGTGTACCCACAGGCCGAAATCCTCGCTATCTCCTCGGTCTGTGTCCTCACAGACCGAAATATGAGTAATGGACTAAAATCTCGCTAGTGGTTTGTGAGGACACAGACCATGGAGTAGTGTTTTAGACTGATCTATTTTCTTCTACTTCCAGTTTGGAAGTCAAAACTTCATCTGTTTTCTTTGGTTCACGGATAAATAAATAACAGATTATTGCCGCTAAAATCATCAATCCACCGCCTATTTGTACCGCTAAAAGCCTGTCGTTATTCAGTACGTTACGCATGAGCCAGCCAAAACCGAGCGAAGCGATAATTTCTGGCAATACGATAAAGAAATTGAAGATACCCATGTAAATCCCGATTTTATCTTTGGGCAACGATCCGCTTAACATAGCATAAGGCATAGAAAGGATACTGGCCCAGGCAATACCCACGCCCGTCATACACAAATACAACATGTTTTTATCATGCACCCAGGCCACACTGATCAAACCGATTGCGCCACAAATTAAACACAATGCATGGGTAGTTTTGCGGCCAAGTGTATCGGCAATTTTTGGCAAAACCAATGCGAACAGAAAAGTAATTACGCTATAATAAGCAAGGGTTAAACTGCCAAAATCTGCACCATGCGCATAAACCGGATCGGCAGCATCTTTACCTCCGAACACATTAACTGCTACTGCCGTAGTGTAATAAAACCACATTAAAAACAAACCTGGCCAGGTAAAAAACTGTACCAAAGAAACGATCTGCATTCTTTTGGGCATGTTCCTTAAAGCATGAAAAATTTCACGTGCTCCTCCACCAAAACCCTTATTACTTTCTTTTACTTTTTCTTTAAAATCTACATCCTGTGGTGGATACTCTTTAGTGGTAAAAACCGTCCATAATACTGCGGCGAAAAAGAAAAATGCACCGATATAAAAAGAGAATTTTACATTTTCAGGGATATTGCCCTTTTCTGCAGTATTGGTTAAATGGAAAACATTGTTCATGATCCATGGCAAAGCTGAAGCAACACTCCCACCTAAACCGATCATCATGCTCTGCATAATAAAACCACGGTTCACCTGGCTATCAGGCAATTTATCGGTAACAAAAGCGCGGAAAGGCTCCATGGCAATGTTTCCAAAAACATCCAGGATCCAAAGTAATCCGGCAGCCATCCACAAGGCACTGCTATGCGGCATAAAAATGAGCGCAATACTGCTCACAATGGCACCAATCATGAAATAAGGCCTTCTTCTACCCCATTTTGGATGCCAGGTGCGGTCGCTCAGGTAACCGATAACAGGCTGAACCAGCAATCCGGTTAAAGGTGCTGCCAAAAACAATAATGGAACCTGATCGGGATTGGCGCCCAGGTTTTCGTAAATACGCCCCATGTTGGCCCTTTGTAAATCCCAACCGAACTGGATCCCGAAAAACCCAACGCTCATATTAATGATCTGTGCGAGTGTTAGTTTGGGGTTCTCGAATATTGTTTTTAACGTCATTATATCTGGTTTAGTGTTTTACCACCGAGGGCACTGAGTTGTACACAGAGTATACCGAGGTCTAATATACTTTGTGTTTCTCTGTGCTTTTACTTTGTGTTCTCTGTGGTTAATTATTTTAAAATTCTATCACCTGCGCACTAACCGGCGCCAAGGTTACTGGAATGCTTGTTCCCGCGGGAATATTTAATTTTTTATCTGTTAACAGATCTGTAACCGGCAACGAATGTTTAACTTTTAAAATATGATCTGGTATTTCAATATTGGCAGTTAAAGTTCCTGTCCGATCAAAATTGGCCACGACCAGTAAACGTTGTTTGCCAGAAAAACGGATAAAAGCATACATGCGCTTATTCATGTTCCCGGTAACAGGCACTTCATAAATTTCGCCGTTAATTACCGCATCACTTGTTGAAGTTACTTTTAGCAATTGCTGATAATAAGCCCTTAAATTTTGTTGGGAAGTGCTTAATTTTCCTCCATCAAACAATCCTCCGTTCATCCATTTCTGGTGATCAGGAACACCCCAATAATCAAAAATCGTAGTGCGGTTGTCATCGCCGCCAAAACCTTCCTGCCCTTTGCCAGGCTCACCAACTTCCTGTCCGAAATAAAGCATTACCGGACCAGCGCCAAGCGTTGCCGAAACAACCATTGCAGGTAAAGCCAGTTCAGCTTTACCTGCAAATCCTGCCGATGCAATGCGTTCTTCATCGTGATTTTCTAAAAAGCGCAACATGTGTTTGCCAAAACCAGCACTTTCTACCTGCCACACGTGTTTAATCGCTGCTACATCTGCAGTTGGTTCATTTCTGATTAATTTTTTAAGCCCATCGTATAAACCTACTTTGTCGTACAGGTAATCGAATTTACCTTCGTCTAAATATTGTTTGTACACTTTTGGGTTATACGCTTCTCCAAGGAAAATCAGATCGGGATTCACTTTTTTAACCTGTGGAATTACCCAGTTCCAAAATGCAATGGGAACCATTTCGGCCATATCGCACCTAAAACCATCTACGCCTTTATTTGTCCAATAGGTCAAGATATCACGCATTTTAAGCCAAACCGGTGGAATGGGATCAAAATATTGTTTCTCTCCATTTTGATAATCTACCCCATAATTTAACTTAATCGTTTCGTACCAGTCGTCGTATTTTGGCTGTGCAGAAAAAACATTATTACCAGTTGCTTTTGCAGGATTCTCTTCAAACTTAGTATCTTGAAGTGCCGAAAGTGGTGTTTCGTGTCCATTTGTTGGAACCACCAAAGCCTGACCGGGGATATAATAAAAATCGTTTTTAGGACTAAATGCTTTGTTTACCTCATCCTGTGCCCCAAAATCAACTACATCATCTGGTTTTGTATAAGAATGATAACTCCGGGCAACATGGTTAGGTACAAAATCGATCAAAACTTTTAAGTTTTTGGCATGTGTTCTTTTAACCAAAGCCTCAAACTCTTTCATTCTGTTTTTAACATCAACGGCTAAATCAGGATCCACATCATAATAATCGCGGATGGCATAAGGCGATCCAGCCCTTCCTTTTACCACATCGGCATCATCAACCTTGATTCCGTAAGCAGAATAATCGGTTAAGCTGGCGTGGGCAAGGGCACCGGTGTACCAAACGTAATTGGCGTGAAGCGCTTTGATGCCATCGAGCGCCTTATCGGTAATATCGTTAAACTTACCAGAACCATTTTGCTCAATGGTACCGTAAGGGATATTGGTGGTATTTTTATTCCCGAACAAACGGGGCAGTAACTGATATATAACGATCTGTTTATCGTTCATTTTTGTACGCTGTTTTTGTGCAAAGGATGATGTTGAAATAAATAAAAAGAAAATTGCAGCAAAGTAAGCCACCGTTTTAAGATTGCTTCGCATTACATCTTCCATTTTACATTTTACCTCTACAATCATACCAACTCGGCGTTATTTACTTCAATTTCGGCATTTCCAGCCAATTTATAAACCTGATTTCTGATACCGATCTCTAAATCCACAGCTGCATTATTTTTAATGCTGATACCGTTTTCGGTAATATTAATTTTTAAGGTTGCTCCCCTGAAACCGATGGTAAAGGAGAATGATTTCCATTTTTCAGGCAAGAAAGGATTAAACTGCAGTTTACCATCACGAACACGCATGCCCGCAAAACCTTCCACTACGCTCATCCAGGTGCCGGCCATTGAAGTGATGTGCAAACCATCTTCGGTATCGTTGTTATAATCGTCGAGATCTAAACGGGCGGTGCGTAAATAAAATTCGTAAGCACGTGCTTCATCGTTTAATTTAGCGGCTAAAATACTGTGTACGCAAGGCGATAAAGAACTTTCGTGTACAGTACGTGGTTCATAAAAATCGAAGTTACGTTTTAAGGTATCCAGGTCATAATCTTCTTCAAAGAAATACAAACCCTGCAAAACATCAGCTTGCTTAATAAAACACGAACGTAAAATCCTGTCCCAGCTCCATTTTTGATTAATTGGTCTTTCGCTGGCAGGCAAATCTTTAACTAAAGTTTGTTCTTTATCTAAGTAACCATCCTGTTGTAAGAAAATACCTAGTTTTTCATCCTGCGGATAATACATCTTTTCGATAATATCAGCCCAATCGGCAAATTCTTTTTGATCGAAGTTTAAACTTTTTAATAAGCTGTTATATTTTTCCGGCTGCTGTGATTTTACAATTTCGGCAGCTTCGGTGGCATATTTCATACACCATGCGGCCAGAATATTAGTGTACCAGTTATTATTAACGTTATTTTCGTACTCATTTGGTCCGGTTACGCCAAGCATTACATATTGCTGTTTATCGTTGCTCCAGTTAACACGTTGTTTCCAGAAACGGGCGATACCGATCAATACTTCTAAACCGAAATCAGAAAGGTAACTTTCATCGCCGGTATAACGGATGTAATTAAAAATGGCAAAGGCAATGGCACCGTTACGGTGGATTTCTTCGAAGGTAATTTCCCATTCGTTATGGCATTCTTCACCATTCATCGTTACCATCGGATACAACGCTGCACCATCTTTAAAACCTAATTTTGCTGCATTTTCGATGGCTTTGCCCAATTGTTTATGACGGTAAACCAGCAAATTTTTACTTACTTCCTGTGGCGCTGTGGCCAGATAAAAAGGCACACAATAAGCTTCAGTATCCCAATAGGTAGAACCTCCGTATTTTTCGCCTGTAAAACCTTTCGGACCGATATTTAAGCGATCGTCTTTACCGGTATAAGTCTGGAAAAGCTGAAAAATATTAAAACGGATCGCTTGTTGGGCAGAAACATCACCTTCAATAATGATATCACTTTCTTCCCATTTGGTAGCCCATGCTTCGGTTTGTTCTTTCAATAAAGTATCGAAACCTTTGGCAGATGCTTTGGCAATTACCGCTTTGGTTTCTTTTAAAAGTGATTCTTTTGGATAATTTTCGGAAGATAAATTAGCCGCGATTTTAACCAGAGTGATTTCATCGTTTGCTTTTACGTCCACCGAAAAAGTTTGTCCGACGAATTTCTCTTTGCGGACGTCCGATGGATTAATATTTAATTTTTCTTCATTTTTATACAGTTCGATGTTGCTACCAGTGCAAACCTCAAATTCAGTTTTCTTTGTCCTTAATTTGATATAGGCTTCTGTTCCTGAAATTTCATCAGCAACCATATCCCAGAATTTTTCATCGTAATTGCTATCCTGATTTTTAACATCGCCATCAATAAAAGGTGTTAAAGTTAATTTACCCTCGAAATTTAAAGGGGTAATGTTATAGCGGATGGCACCCACTTCATCGTCGGCAATGCTGCAAAAACGTGTCGATTTAATTTTTAAGGTTTTACCACTTTTTAATTTCGCGGTGAAGCTACGCTCTAAATATCCGGCATGCATGTTCAGCACACGTTTAAAATCGCTCACTTCAGCTGTTGCCAGATCCAGGATTTCATCATCGATTTTTACTTCGATACCTACCCAGTTTGCTGCATTTAACACTTTAGCGAAATATTCAGGATAACCATTTTTCCACCATCCCACACGGGTTTTATCAGGATAATAAACACCTGCAACATAATTGCCCGGCAGGGTTTCTCCGGTATAAGTTTCTTCAAAATTGGCTCGCTGCCCCATGCGACCATTGCCCAGGCTGAAAATACTTTCGGAAATTTTATTTAAATGTGGATCAAAGCCTTCTTCGATAATATTCCACTCATCTGCTTTAATGTAGTTTTTCATATTCTAGTATCAGGTAGTTAGTATCAAGTAATTAGTATTAGGTATCAAGATAAATCCACAACTTGATACTTGCTACTTAATACTTGCTACTCCTTTACAACTCTTCTAAATCTTTAACTGTTAATTTATCTAATCCGCTTACTACCACATCTGCCTGGGTGAGTATGCTTTCTTCGCCTATTCCGATGGCTTTCATTCCGCCTCTTTTTGCAGCTTCTACTCCTGCAACAGCATCTTCAAAAACCACACATTCATCGGGTTTAAAACCTAAAAGTTCGGCTCCTTTTAAAAATACTTCTGGATCGGGTTTCGATTTGGTAACCATATTGCCATCTACAATCTCATCGAAGAAATGGGCCAAATTTGTTTTTTCTAAAATGATACCTGAGTTTTTGCTTGCAGAGCCTAAGGCCAGTTTATAGCCGGCTTTGTGTATTTCGGTTAAAAAATCAACCGTCCCGGGTAAAACTTCAGCAGGTGTCATTTTGGTAATCATATCTACATACCAGCTGTTTTTCAAAGTAGCCAGTTCTTCTTTCTCAGCATCGGTTTTCTCTACGCCACCCCAGGCCAAAATCTTATTCAAACTTTCTACGCGGCTAACGCCTTTTAACTGCTCGTTCTGCTCTTCAGTAAAATCGAACCCCATGGTATTGGCCAAACGTTTCCATGCTTTATAGTGGTAAACCGCAGTATCTACCAGTACGCCATCGAGGTCGAAAAGACAGGCTTTGATTTGAGATTTGGGATCTGAGATATGAGATTTGAGATTTTCTTGCATGTTCTTTATTTTTAGTATCAAGTAGTGAGTATTAAGTATCGAGATGTAAAGCTCTATCTTAAACCCTCAACCTTTTACCCTTCTACCTTAATTCCAGTACCAACGTTGTTTTAGCGGGTACTTTAATGTTTTTAAATTCGATGTTTTCGCCGGTAATTACGTTTTTAGCGGAAGTAATTCCTGTTGTTCTTTCGGCGAAGCGATCGGTGTTTAATGTTTTATCTTTCTCTGTATTGTTTACAATAACCATTACAGAGCCTTTTGGTTCGGCATGGTAACGGAAATAAACATAAATATCATCCTGTGGCACAAACTGCATCAATTTACCTGTTTGCAAGGCCGGACTGTTTTTGCGGAAATTAGCCAGTATTTTCACAAAATTGAAAGCCTCAGTCTCTTTATTTGTACGTCCGTCGGCAATGAATTTATCTTTTTTGTCGCCTTCCCATCCCCCTGGAAAATCAGAACGGATTAGCCCATCCGGATTGGAAAAGTTTTTCATCAGGATTTCTGTTCCGTAATACATTTGAGGTATGCCCCGCATAGTTAACAAGATGCTCATTCCCATTTTGTATTTATCAAAATCCTCTCCCACCATCGAGTAAAAACGGCTCATATCGTGATTATCCAGAAAAATACAGTTGGTGTTCGGGTTTTTGTACAGAAAATCGTGCGCAAGGGTTGCATACAAACGGTTAATGCCATCTACCCAACCGTTTTTGCCATTTATGCCTTCATAAATGGCATCTTTTAAAGTAGCATCGGTAATGCCCTGAAGATGGGTATCGAAACCGCGGTTAACGGTATTGCCACCCGTAAAGAAAGCCTGGTTGGCCACCGCGGTCACCAATGTTTCACCAAATACGGATAAGTGTGGAAATTCTGCCTGCAATTTTAAAGCCCAATCGGCCATGTAAACCGGATCGTTATAACCGTAGGTATCCAGGCGTAAACCATCAATACCTGCATATTCAATCCACCAGATGTGGTTTTGAGTCAGGTAATTTTGTACGAAAGGATTACGTTGATTTAAATCGGGCATTGAAGGCACAAACCATCCATCTAACATCTGTTTTCGGTCGGCAGCAGAAGCATGGATATCCATCACCGTTTGATCGCGGTAACTGGTTTGTGTATATTTTGGCCATTGGTTTAACCAGCTTTTCATTGGTAAATCTTTATAAAACCAATGTTGGGTACCAATGTGGTTGTGTACAATATCTTTAATTACTTTTAATCCTTTGGCATGCGCAACCTCTACATATTTTTTGTAAAGTGCGTTAGTACCATAACGGGGATCTATTTTGTAGTGATCGGTTACCGCATAACCATGGTAAGAAGCGTGTGGCATGTCATTTTCTACTTCCGGGGTCATCCAAACGGTCGTAATTCCTAAATCTTTCAGATAATCGAGGTGATTGATTACGCCCTGGATATCACCACCATGGCGGTAGTACATGCTGTCGCGGTTTAATGCGGTTTCGGTTAAGCCCTGCACCACATCGTTGCTTTTATCGCCGTTCGAAAAGCGATCGGGCATCAGCAGGTAGATAAAATCTTTGTTGGTTACACCCTGAATCCTGCCTGCGCTTTTATCGCGGTTTTTTAATTCGTAGGTGTAAGTAAATATCTTTTTTCCGTTAACGGCAAAGTTAATCGGGAATTTTCCGGCTTTAGCCGCCGGAGCAATTATTAAATCGAGAAATAAATAATTCGGGTTTTCAACTTTGTTAACCTTTACAAGTTTTACCCCCGGATAAGTTAAGGAAACCGAGCTTGAAGCAATGTTTTCGCCATGAACCAGCAATTGCAACATAGGATTGTGCATGCCTGTAAACCAGAACATCGGTTCTACCCGTTCAAGCTTTTGGGCAAACAGATTGATGCTGCTAAATATCGCAAAAAGTATAATAAGTATTTTTTTAAATCCCCGCGCATTTGCAAGGATTGTAGTTTGAGCATTTAAAGTAGAAGTAACGGATGAAAACGTATTGGAAGTAAGTGATTTTATCATGCTAAAACTTTATAAGGTTTAAAACCCCTGCAAAGATCAAAAAATCTAAGCAGGGGGATTTTAGTTAATGATTAATTTTTAACAATGCTGTATGAAGGTACTTTGGTATTAAGGGTTATAGTGTAGTTTCCTGCTGCTGCAATTTTTAAATTGTCGCCATTAGTTTGGAATTTACCATCTTTAACGCCTAAATTATTATCCCATTTATGATCCTCTCTAAATTTGTATTCACCAGCAGTTAAATTCAGTGTGATTTTCCAGCTTTCAGACCCATCGTTTGTATATTTCATGTCGGTATCAGTACCCCAGCCACCAGGGGTTGCCTCCCCAATTACTGACCATGGCTTTATGTTTTCCATTTTCCAAGTTTTATCATTGGTGTTAAAGGTTAACTTTTTTAAACCTTCAGTCAGAACATCAAAATTACCACCTTGATTAGAAAATTTCCCGCCACCATTGTCTGCATATTCTGAAGTCCAGTTTTTCGCTGGTGTAACCTTGAATAGCAATTTACCTGTAGGAAAATTAATAATACCAGTATAAATTCCATTACTGGTTAGTGATACCAAACTATCGGCAGTTGCCGGAATCCAATCCTGATAAGCACCGGGAACATAAACCCAGGCTGATGCCAGATAAGGCTTAGCGGTTAACGTAATTACATTTGAATAAGTTAAATCGTTTACTGCTGCGCCCGATTTTAACCTTACCTCAATCTGTGCAGTCTCTCCAACTTTGCCACCTAAGGCCAAAATCATCGTGTTGAAGTCGGTTACGGTTGGGGCATAAGTTTTTGCGGTAACCACTACTTCTTTCGGAGCAGCGAAATTAGTGCCTTTTAAAGCGAACTGTAAGGTGGAGTTTACCGGCACCACGTAACCTGATGAAGTAGCCAGTGGAAAGCTTAATGTTAATGCGGCCTGCGCACCATTTGCCTGTACTAAACTCAAGGTAGTAGCAGAAGCCGTAAGTGTGCCTGCTGCCCCAATAGTTGAAACCGTTTGGGTTTCGTCTTTTTTACACGACCAAAGCGATAGTGCTACAAAGCAAAGGGCTAAGGTTTTGAAAAATATTGATTTCATATCTTATTAAAATATTAAGATTAATAACCTGTGTTTTGAACCAGATTCGGATTGGCAATTAAATCTGCCGCCGGAAGTGGATAGATGTTGCGGTAAGCTGGAATAGATGTTCCGGCTTTAACCCCACCTTTAAATGGCCATAAGTAAGTACCACCGGTAAACTTGCCATAACGTACTAAATCGGTACGACGGTGACCTTCCCAGTATAATTCGCGGCCACGCTCATCCAGATAAAAATCGACAGTTAAGGCGGCTGGAGTCAGATTACCTGACGCATTGCCATAAGCACGTTGACGTAAGGCATTAACATAGCTAAGCGCTGTATTAGCATCACCACCTGAACCACCACGGGCAACAGCTTCTCCGTAAATCAAATACTGTTCGGCCAGGCGGAAAATGGCAAAATCCAAAGAGCTGAATGTTCCATTTAACGATGGAGGTATGGTACTTGTACCAATGATGTTTTTAAACTTTGTAACACGCAATCCATCGGTAAAAACACCAACTTCATCAACTGTATTTTTTGCACCGAAAAAAGTACCGCGTTTATCTAAAGTTCCGTTTGCATCAGGAAATAATGCCGGCAAATTCTGACGGGTCCTGTTACCGCCCCAACCACCGTTTGGCACACCATAAGAAGCTGTACCCATATCGGCATTAATACCTGCATTGATCAGGAATGTAGTGCCTCCATAATTGGTACCTGTTACGCCATCATAATTAATGGTTAAGATGTTTTCGGTATTATTGATGTTGTTATCCGCTTTAAAAAGATCCATATAATTGGATTTTAGGCTATAACCAGCAGCAATCACCTTGCTTGAGTAAGTAATGGCTTCAGTATATTTTGCTGTACCGGTATACACCTGTGCATTTAAATATAACCTGGCCAGTAAAGCCCAGTCAGCACCTTTATCTGCACGGCCATATTCGTTGCCACGCGCATTTGCCAAATCACCTTCAATTGCTTTTAGTTCTGATTCGATATAAGTAAAAAGAGCTGCTCTCTGAATTTGTTTTGGTGCAACTTTACCGATATCATCATTTTCGGTAACAAAAGGCGGATTACCAAAGGCATCTAAAAGTACCCAATATTGATAAGCTCGTAAAAACCGGGCTTCTGCACGGTATCTGGTAATATCTGCAGCATCGGCACCTGTAATGTTACGTGAAGCCAATTTCTCAGGTGTACTTTCGCGAAGAAATTCGTTACAAACCGTAATCTGTAAAATACTTCTCGAGTATAATCCCCTTAAAAACTGGTTATCTACACTTGGCGTGCTGTAATCCAACTCCGGAATACCCGTATCTCCCCAGGCACAGATTGCCTCATCGGTTACCAGCTCTTGTGAAGTCCAGAATAAACGCAGGAAATCTGCGAAGCCAGAGTTCAATCCACCAATATCACTGTTATCCGATCCGGTAGAACTGGTTAATGCATAAGCTGCATATAGTTTAACCAAACCTTGTTTATAACCTGCGGGAGTAGCATAAACGGTTGCCGCTGTAACATCGTTAGTGGGCAATACGTTTAAATTTTCATTTTTGCATGAATTTAATGACAACAATAAAACACCTGATGCCAATATTATTTTAAATGAGTTTTTCATTTTTTGTCTCCTTATTAAAAACCAACATTAAAACCTAAAGTATACGTGCGTGGGCGCGGATATAGGTTATAATCAATACCACCGCTCAACTCAGGATCTATACCATTGTACTTAGTTACGGTAAAAACATTTTGGCAGTTTGCCGATATTCTTAACGAGGCTGTTCCGGTTTTAGATAACTTGCCGGCATTGTAAGAAATACCTGCATTGTCCATTTTCAGGAATGAAGCGTTTTTAATATAATAATCGCTCAAAAACTGGTTGTTCTGGAAATTGGTTGCCAGAAAATCTGTAGATGCGTTGTTAATAACACCTGCCGGACTTAAGATATTTGCCCTCACACCAAAGTTTGAAGAAACGTTATCATATATATAATTGCCAAAGTTTGCCCTAAGTGATGTGGTAAAACTCCATTTCTTGTAAGAAAAAGAAGTATTGAAACCCAGGGTAATGTTCGGATCAGGAGATTTATAAAAATACTGATCGCTGGTATTGATCACGCCGTCTTTATTCAGATCTTCATAAACACCTTCTAAAGGTTTTCCATCAGCATTATATACCTGTTTGTACACGAAAAACGATCCGGGAATCTGGTTAACCGCATTGTATTTTAAGGTAACACCGGTACCACCTGTAATATCGCCAGCACCAACTTTCGAAGCCGGATCAGGGTTTAAGGTTAAATTGGTTACTTTTCTTTTGTTGTATGCAATGTTTACACCAAAATCCCAGCTGGTGTTTTCGGTTTTAATTGCCGAGAAATTTAAGCTTCCCTCAACACCTTTAACATCCATATTACCCACATTTGTAGTTAACTCGTTGTTAAAGTTGGTACCAACCGGAATATTGATTTTGCTTAATAGATCAGAGGTTTTTTTGTAATACACATCGATACTTCCGTACAAACGGCCTTTCATAAAACCATAATCCAAACCAGCATTGTAAGTGGTAGTCGTTTCCCATTTCAAGTCAGGATCGTAAGCTGCAGGAGTATAATAGTTGTAAAAAGTATTGCCGATCTGGTATTGGCCGGTATTGCTGTTGGCATAATATTTTGAAAGGTAATCGTAATAACCGATACCATCTTTATTACCTGTTTGACCGTAACTTAAACGGAGTTTTAAATCAGAAACTGATGTACTGTTTTTCAAGAAATTTTCGTTCGAAATTCTCCAGGTAAAAGCAGCCGAAGGAAAATAACCCCAGCGGTTTTTCTCTGCAAATTTAGAAGAAGCATCAGCCCTTAATGTTCCGGATAAAATATATTTATCGGCCAGGGTGTAAATAAACCTTCCGTAGTAAGAAAGTAATTTATCGCGATCGGTAGAGAAAGGGAAAACAGGAGTAACCAAAGCTTCGCCGGTTCCTTTGTAAGAAGTAAAATTGAAACCGGTTTTTGAGTTATCGTAATAACCGTAACCTGCAGTTACATCAAAACGGCTTTTAATACTTTCTACCGTATGTGCATAGTTTAAGTAAAATTCAGAAAGTTTGTTGGTTTCTGTATTCAAAGAATTGGTATATGATCCTGAAGTTGAAATACTCTGTGCGGCATAAACAGGAACACGTACCTCACCATAACCTTTAGATAAATCGTAACCTAAATTTAAATTGGCGTGCAATTCTGGTAAAAAATGGAAAGAGTAATCGAAACGTGCATTACCAAAACTTCTTTCGGCATTACCGTTATTATCGTTCAACCTGATTAAACCTACCGGGTTGCGCGGTGCATTCGGGTTTACCGTACCGTCGCTTCTTAACCATTCGAAATAGTTACCAAAGTTATTGTTTGCATTTACCGATTGTGTTGGATCGAACTGAATAGCGGCACCCACACCACCTGCGTTAGCAAAATGAGACTGGGTTAAAGCACCTTTTAAGTTTAAGTCGATTTTTAAGTGATCCTGAAATAATTTTGGCGAAATGCTGATTGCACCAGTACCACGCGAAAAATGATCGGTAATTAAAAGACCTTGCTGATCTAAATAACCAGCAGAAACACGGTAAGGAACGCCTTTAAACGAGCCTGCAATGCTTAAACTGTTATCGGTAGAAAATGCATTCTGATAAATTTCATCCTGCCAATCGGTATTCGAACCGCCTAGTAACGAAGTAAATTTTTTACCATCATCATAACTTGCATTTGGATTCGCGTTTACGAAATCGCGGATCTGACCTGAAGAAAGAATATCGACCTTTTTAGCAACCGTAGCAATAGAATTGTTGGTGCTAAAGTTAAACACTGGAGCACCTGACGCACCTTTTTTGGTGGTAATTAAAATTACCCCGTTTGATGCCCGCGAACCATAAATGGCTGTTGCATTTGCATCCTTTAAAACAGTAAAGGTTTCGATATCGTTCGGGTTAACCAATGATAACGGGCTTGGCGCATTACCGATAGAGTTACCGCTGAATGGCACTCCGTCAATTACAATCAAAGGATCGTTACTTGCATTAAGTGAAGCACCTCCACGGATACGGATGGTACTTCCTACCCCTGGCTGACCGCTATTTGAAATAATGTTTACGCCAGCTACCTTACCCTGGATCAATTGTTCAGGTGTAGTAATGGTACCTTTTTGAAAATCTTTCGAATTTACGGTTGTGATAGAACCGGTTAGGTTTTTCTTTTCAGCTGTACCGTAACCAATTACCACTACCTCGTTCAGTTTTTGGGCATCGGGCACCAATTGAAAACTAACAGTCGCATTTGCCGAAACGCTAACTGTTTTATCAAGGGTTTGATAACCGATAAAACTTGCCGATAGGGTAACCGAACCATTCGATAAACCTGCAAGTTTAAAAACACCATTGCCATCTGTCGATGTACTTCTTGTTGTACCTTTTACAATTACAGAAGCACCGGGCAGTGGCAGGCCGGTTTCGTCAAGCACTTTACCAGATACTGATCCGGTTTGTGCTTTTACCATTAATGCTGAAAAAACCAACAGCACCAAAAGCCCCTGTTTTAACAGGTAAAATACTCTCATATTTGAAGCTCGTTTAAGTATAAAAATTTGGTTAAATATTATAGTGATTTACACATAGGCCTAATTTACAGCTGTTAATGAGATTTCAAAATTTATTTAAAAAATATATTTCGGATAAAAAACGGGGTTTCAAAAACATCACAAAATAAGACTTTTAGACTAGCCTAAAAAATCACATTAATTAATTGTTAATTTATTATTTAATTGATTATCAATTAAATAAAAATGTTAAATTTGATTTTAAAGTGTAAATTTTACACTAAGCCATTTTCAGGGTGTTTTTCGGGAACGTTCCCGAAAAAGATAGATCAAAATTCCGTCATCTTTCGGGAACGTTCCCGAAAATCGGTCAGAATTCTGCGTATTTTACACTAAGTGAAGAATTTTTTTGAAAAAATAAGGCTTTAAAAACGGCTGTTTTTTGGAGATTTTTTTAGCCTTTTGAAGTCGAATTCCGCTTGATAATTGTGGAGGTTAAAACCACCTCTTTCGACTGGTTTTTATCGGCATTATCATCCAAAATGGTGAACAATAATTTGGCGGCCTGCTCCCCTATTTCTATAGCGGGCTGGGTAATGGTGGTGAGCGAAGGATTTAACAGTGGCGCAATCTCCAGACTGGAGAAACTGATCACTTTTAAATCTTTAGGGATGCTGATGTTGAGATCGTAACAGGCATAATAAGTGGCAAAAGCCAAACGTTCTACCGAGGTAAAAATACCATCTGGTTTTAATTGTATTAGGGCGTCTTTTATAATTACGCTATTTTCTTCGTAACTGTTGCTGCAATCTACAATCAGGTTTTCTTCAAAAGGTACCCCGTGTTTGGCAAGTGCATCAATATACCCCTGCATACGCGTTTTACCAATGGATAAACTTTTATTTACCACCAGGTATGCGATCCTTTTGCAACCTTGCTCTATTAAATGTTCTGTGGCCAGAAAACTGCTGTTATAATCGTTGGTAATTACCCTGGGCGTTTTAATGTCTTCGTAAATCCTGTCGAAAAATACCAGCGGTAACCGCTTTGCTCCGAATTTATTCAGGTAATTGTGATCGTTAGCCTCGCCCGAAACCGACATCACAATCCCATCTGCCCTGCCATTATGCAAGTGGCGGATAAAAGTAACCTCTTTTTGATAATCATCGTCGGTTACATAAATGAGAATATGGTAACCATTTTCCCTCGCCACCCGTTCGATACCGTGAATGGCCTGCGAAAAATAGTTGTTGGCCAGCTCAGGAACAATAACAGCAATGGTTTTACTTTTCTGCTCCCTTAAGTTACTGGCATAATGGTTAGGCTGGTAGTTTAATTCTTTAGCCTTGGTGAGTATAAGTGCCTTAGTAGCGTAACTAATGTCGCTATTATCCCTAAATGCCCTCGAAATTGTAGAAGTAGATAGATTTAAAGCTTCTGCTAACTTCTTAATATTTATACTATCCATTTTTGGCTATTAAACCTAATTCAATTGAATTAACGCTGTAAATATAAAATATTAATGTACGAATATGCATGATGTATAATAAATTATCAGTTAATTCACCATAATGAGAATAAAAGAACCAGCTTCTGTTGCTTGACATTAGTCAATATTTGAGATAAAATTCTTTAAATAAATATTCGTTTTTTTTAAAACAAAAAGCATCTTTACGGCATTAATCATATACGCCATCAATCATCTTCTCATTTACCTATTGCGAAACAAAACTATATGGAAATAAAATTACAAAATGGGAAATAAGAAAATACTCATTGCAGACGACGACGAGGGTATTGTTGATGCTGTAACGATGATTTTGGAAGTGATGGGCTACGATGTTGAATTTACCTATGATGGCGGGGCTGTAATTGATGCAGTTAAAAACAGACCAGATTTAATTTTGCTCGATATCTGGATGAGCGGTCATGATGGAAGAGACATCTGCAAACAGCTAAAAAACGATCCTGAGTTTAAGGAAATTCCCATTTTAATGATTTCTGCAAGCAGGGATATCAGGCAATCAGCGCTTGATGCGGGCGCAAACGACTTTATGGAAAAACCATTTGAGATGGATTCGTTATTAAACAAGGTAGATATACTGTTGAATTAGTGTATTAACAGATAGCTTGTTAAGATCTTAACACTAAAATATATTCATCGTTATTTTTTGACCACCTAAGCCACCTTAGAACATCTGAGTTTGATTAATCATAATAAAGACCGTTAAATAAATTGTCTATATCTCTTTAAAGTAAATCTTTTCAGGCAGCTGTTTAAAAACAAATTCGGTTACGTTACATAACCACAGTTTATGATTTTTAAATTCGCCCCTAAAACTTTCTAACATATAATCTCCCCCACCGCCCAGGTTTTCTTCGCGTACGTAAACCAGGTTTAAAATTTCCGCGTTTTGTATTTGCTCATCGGCCATAAGCAGTTTACATTCATTTTCTGCAGCAGCTATCCAGTTTAATAGTTCATCAGCACCTTCTACCATTTGTAAATCCTCAATATTCCCGCCCCATTCGGGTATATCAGCGTACCATTCATATTTTGCATTTTTATAAAAGCGGATTGCTCTTTCCATATTTTTTTAAAGAAAAGTAAAAATTATTCTAAAATTAATTCGCAGATTTATATTGAACAGTACATGAAAGGCTATCCACAAAATTATCTAATGGCTGTAGATTAGCTAGTTTTTTAACTATAAATATGCTATCAACAGCCTTCCCTGCCACTATCTTAATGTGTTTTTCACAAATAGCATCAGCAGTCCAAAGGTTGAGCGTTATTGGTTTTCCCTTTAACCGGTAATAGGTTTTTCCCTCGTTAATTTCTTTTAAAGGGGGTAGTACAGCTTCACTTTCATCCCAAAATTTTGGCAGGTTATATCTGCTTTTAACGGTAAGGTAAGCGTTACGGTCAAGATCAAACCCAAATACCTTTGATGCATTAATCTGTTCATTATAATCCCCTAGGATAATATCTTTTAGGGTACCAGGTTCTGATGGGTACAAGGCAATATAATAGTCGGTGAAATCACCAGAAAAGTCAGCGACAACCTTATGTGGATTCTGTGTTTTTTTGGGGAGTTCCAATAACTCATGATAGCTGCGAACAATCATCACTTTTTTTGATACCGTATTTTTGGTTTGGGGAGAATGACTAATATTTATAAAAAGAAGCGATAAACAGACGGATAAAAGTTTCATAATATAATTTGGTTAATTACTTGACACATTTATTAAAAGGTACTGATTTTGAATTGGATATTATTTCAGAAACTGTATTACTAATTATCTCGATAATCAATAATATTTTCATTTTATGTAAAGAAAAAAATTCTATTTCAATAATACTAAAAAAAATAGCGAAATTTAGCTATTCTCATGTCTGATGAAACACCAATAGTTTTAAGAAAGATTATCCACATTGATATGGATGCTTTTTATGCGTCGGTAGAACAACGCGATTTCCCTGAATACAGGGGAAAACCATTGGTGGTTGGAGGTAAACCTGATAGTCGTGGAGTGGTATCAACGGCAAGTTATGAAGCCAGACAATACGGAATCCGTTCGGCCATGCCCTCCAGCAAAGCCTATCAGCTCTGTCCATCTGCCATTTTTGTATATCCACGTTTTGATGCCTACACGACCGCTTCTAAAGCCATCAGGGAAATTTTTAGCCGTTATACCGACCTCATTGAGCCTTTATCGTTAGATGAGGCATTTCTTGATGTTACTGAAGATAAACTCGGTATCGGCTCGGCCATTGATATTGCGCAATCGATTAAAGATGCGATCAAAAACGAACTAAACTTAACGGCATCGGCGGGAATTTCAACCAATAAATTTGTGGCCAAGGTAGCTTCGGATATGAACAAACCTGATGGTTTAACGTTTATCGGCCCATCAAAGATCGAAGCCTTTATGGAAAAGCTCCCGGTTGAGAAGTTTTTTGGCGTGGGTAAGGTTACAGCGGCAAAAATGAAGGCCATGCAGGTGAATACGGGTGCTGACCTGAAAAAACTAACCGAGGAACAACTGGTTGCCCAGTTCGGTAAATCGGGCAGGTTTTATTATAAAATTGTTCGTGGGATAGACGACCGGCCTGTGAGGGCGAACCGTGAAGCGAAATCGGTGGGTGCAGAAGATACTTTTGCAGAGGATACGAATGAAGATTCGGTGATGCACGATCTGCTGAAACAAATCAGCGAGATTGTATCGAAACGATTGGAAAAACATCAGTTAAGCGGTAAAACGGTAACGTTAAAAATAAAATTTTCGGATTTTAAGATCATTACCCGCAGCAGGTCTTTTGCTATACCAGTTAATAAGGCGGAGGTGATTTACGCGGAAGCGATTAAACTTTTGAAGGAAGCGGATATAGGGGTAAGCCAGATTAGGCTTCTGGGGATTACGTTATCACGGTTTTATGATGATATTGAGATTGACAAAACGGAGAATAACCAGTTGGAATTTGAGTTTTAGGTATGAATGGTAAGTGGAGACACATACCGTAGCAAAAGAAACATCGTCATTACGATCTGATAGCTATCGGATGGAGCGTACCGATCCTTCATCCGTAGCGGAATGGAGAAATCCGTTAAGTTTATTTAAGCCAGCCTTACAGATTTCTCCATTGTAGTCGAAATGACGATTTATCGCAGTCGATAACTAACGTAGTTTTTTGACCATATAAGGCATTTAAGAAACATATAAGTTCATGTATTCCAGAACAAGAAAAGTTCGTCATTTCGACTGAAGCGCAGCGGAATGGAGAAATCTGTTAAGTTTATTTAAAATTTAAACCAGTCTTACAGATAAGATGAATAAAAAAACACCCCGTCCTGCGGACACCCCTCTGAAAGAGCGGAATGGAGGGAACGCTGGGAATGAAAAAGGTCCTGCAAATTAATGCAGGACCTTTGTGCTAATTTTAAGGGGCTGAGATCTTTACTTACTATTCAACTTATCGGCAAGCATTTTCATATAGAAACCGCCAACCACACTACGGGCTTTAAAGTTATCGCGAATACCGGTATTCGAATCATAAAAATCGTTCAAAGGCACTCTCGATTCTGTTTCGATAGCGTGTTTATAAACCGGATGCACCAAAGCCTCGAATTCTTTTTGGGTTGGCGCAAAAGTAGCCGTCCATAAAATCCAGTCGTTTTTGGTATAGGCTTTTCTGCTATCCAATGGAATACCATACCTGTTTTGCTTGGTTAGGTAATATTTGGTTTCGGTATCGTAGATTTTCTGTGGAAACAGGTTCAAGTTTAATACTTTATCCCAAACCAGGTTATATTTCTGGCTCCAGGTATCTTTATTATCAAAAGTTAAAGCATAGTGATCGCCGGCATCGGCCATCTCAATCCATTTTGGAACCATACTTTCGGCAATTTCCCTGTATTTTTTGGCCACATCATCATATCCCAATGTTTTCGCCATTTGGGCATAACAGGCAATACCTACAATTGCTTTTACCGATAAATTGGCGTTACGCGCCAGGTGACCAGCAAAATCATCGGTACATAACTGTGTTTTTGGATCTAAACCTTCTTTGGTTAAATAATCAACCCAGGTAGTCAGGGTTTTCCAGTGTAATTTAGCGTAACCGGCATTTCCCTGTGCTTTGGCAATGGCAGCTGTTAAAATAATCATGTTGCCCGATTCTTCAACCGGCATGGGCTCACCATAGGTTTGTCCGTTGGCCAATGGGTAGGTGCCCAAATCGTGTGCTGCCCAGGGATGTGGATATTTTCCGCTTTCGCTGAAATAGAAAATACCGTTTAACATGCCCTGTAATAACTGCGGATTATAAATGAGGTACAATGGTGCCGAAGGATAGGTAACATCTACCGTATTGATAAAACCGCCACTGTTGTTTTCTTTCGATAACCACAAAATTTCTCCCTGCTGACTTTTAACTAAAGTATGCGCTGCAATGCTCTGACGGTAACCTAAAACACAAAGATCGGCATATTCTTTACCGCCTGATTTTAATGCATCGGCATATAAGGTTTTATTAAATGCTTCGCATTTCTGGATGACTGCTTTATATTCGTTAGCGGCAGCGGTTAACTGATTTTCCATGGTTTCTTTACCAGAAGTATTCCACCATGGCCTTAAATTTTTGTTGAAGTATTGAACAGAATAAATTTCATCGTAACCGAGTTCTACATATTTTTCTACCGCAGCCTTACCTACTGTACCAAAAGGAATAATGGTATTAAGCGCCAGCATTTTACCCTGTTTAGCAGTCGAGGCTGAGTTGCCTTTTCTAAAAGCATCGGCAGCATCTTTCTCGGCAGTTACAAACTGGATGGCATTACTGGTTTTTGGAGCAGCCACATAAAAATAGCCCCAATCGATACGCATATCATCGCTCGCTTTTTGAAGGACAGGCTGCTCTACCGTTCCCGTTTTTAATACCGATAATTTAGAAGTTGCGTATTTGGTTGCGGTAACTTCTTGCGTAGGACGGTAAACAGCGATGTTAGACGAAGCACTTAAATACACTTTTACCTGGTGCGTTTTGCCATCATTGGCTTTAACCTGGTAAGAAACATAAGATACCGGGCGTGCAAACAAACCTAAATCGTTCATTAACAGTGGAGAGGTAAAGGTTAATTTTAAATCAATCTTACCGCAGGTAAAGTTATAAATGGTTTGTGTAGCATTAATATCGACACTTTTTTGCTTGGCAACCTGTACCTTTTCGGCATTGTCTTTTAACTTTTCCACTAAACCAAAATCGAGGAACCGGCCACCTGCGGTATTAATCAGGTGGATCGCAATTACATTCGATCCTGCTTTTAAGGCATTTTTATCGCCATTGCTTAAAGCAATGTATTGGAAACTGTTTGTCCAGCCTTCTTTGGTGTAAATTTTCTTTCCATTTAAATATACTTCGATGTTGTCATCGTGGTTTATTTTCAGGAACAATTCGTTTATGGAAGCAGGATTGGCCACATTAATGGTTCTTCTTACCCAGATATCGTGCGATTTCCAAAGTGTTTTTACGTTTTTGGCATCATCGCCAATTGGTGCAGCACCTGTTTGCCAGTTGCTGGCCGTATAATTTGCAGCTTTCCAATCGCCCTGCGGCTCGCTTTCGGTATATTTTACTTCGTAAGCTTTTTCATCAGATGCAGGTACAATGGTTTTATATGTAGTAGTTTCTTTGCCTAGAAAACGATAAATACTGCCATCAACGTTAATCATGCCTAAAAGAGACTGATCTGCACCCGTCCAGTGCTGGGTAGAAGATTCGGTTAATTTATCGGTGTTAGACCAGATACTGAAATAAGTGTTGTGCGTAATTAAAGGGTAAGCAGGTGCCTTTCGCTCCTGTGCTTTTAGCAAACCACCGACTAACATGCAGCCGAGTATGCCTAAAAATTTTAAAGAATTGGTTTTGTTCATAATTTGTGTGTGTATTGAGGTACGATCTTATATTCTGGTTAGATTTGACGTTTAGTTAAACGTTTTACTAATGTATAAAATATAATTTACTTTTGACAAGAGAATTCATTTTTTAATTGTCTAAATGACATTTAAACCTGCGGTTCAAAAAAATACATGAAGTTTTTAATCCTCATGTATTTTTCAAATGTGTAGAGCGTATATTAATTAAGGTTGCTTTTTATTGATGGTCCACTCGCTTAATTGGAATACCCTGCTTCCCCTGTTCGATTTGATATATAGGCGATAAAATTTATACGCAATATAATTGTCGAAATGGAAAAGCTTCGTTTGGTTTCTGCTCGCTCCGGTGTCGGTGTTTTCCCATGGGCAACTGGTTACGGTATGCAGATCAATATATTGAATACCATCTAAAGAGCCCTGTAAAATCCAATATCTTGGATCACGGTCTGCAGCATCATTACCCGATGTAAGGGTATATGCCCCCACCACCTGTGGTGTTTTAAGTTCGAAAGTACACCTTTGGGTGCCATCGAAACCGGCTTGTAAAAATTTAGTTTTTACATCCTGATCGACCAGTTTTTTAGAACCTTCGGGAGAATCTGCTCCGGCTCCGGCTTCTAAGTTAACTGAGAAAGTACCACCAACAGTAACCATATAATTTTCTCCATACTTGGTTGGATCGAAATTAGGATCGACAATTTTCAGATTGATCTCTTTGGTTGCAGAATAACCCTGTCCGTTTCTGATGGTTAAAATTACACGGTAGATTCCAGGGAACCGGTATACGTGTTTTGGAGATACTTCTACAGAGGTACTATCATCTCCAAACTGCCACAGTAGTGATTTATAATTTTTTGGAACGGCCGTAAACTGCACCTCCTGGTATTTTGCCGGGTTTGGAATGGCATAATCAAAGGTAACCAATGGCTTTGGCTCTTCTACTTCCGGAACAACCTCATCGTTTCCGCTTTTTTTACATTTTACCGTTAACACCACGATAAGTAGTAAAAGGGAGCAGATGCCCAATAATCTTTTTATATTACTTTTCATATCTATTCCTGTTTAAGGTGTTGGAAACAACTGTGTTTTTTCGATTACGCGTTTACCATAACTGGCTGATGGCACTTCATATTCGAGGTAAGCCTGTTGCCCGCCTACATTTTCTCGGTGGTGAGCTTCAATTTTATATCGGATACCGCGCTCTAAATGCACGGTTGCTTTACGCTCAGGCTTATCCCATTGTGTGGTATAATCGTTGATAACCGCTTTTCCGTCAATAAACAACCTCGATCCATCATCCCAACGGGTTTGGTAGAAGATATAATCACCACGTACCGGAGCCAGGAATTCTCCAGTCCACTTGGTTGCGAAGTTATCTCTGCTCAATGCTTTGCCATTGGCATCTTTAACATTATCCGGCCAGCCATCACCCGAAAAATTGATAGATTCATCAACCCTTGTTACAAATGGTGCCCGTCCATCGTCGGGATCAAGCTGTGTATCGGTGTAATACCTGGCGGTAAGCCCCGTTCCTTTTCCAATGATCGGGGAATTATTATCCAGGTTTACACTTGGATCAATCACGACAATTACTTTTCCTTTTGTAGGATGTATCACGTGGTTGGTATTATCGTACAGGCTTAAAGCAAAAGCGAATTTCTTATTGGCTACAATATTAGCATCGAATACGGGCCAGGGAATAAATAACCTTACCGCAGCACTGCTGGCGCCTGAATTAAACCTCACTAAAGTATCGAGGGTATAATCTTTGGCATTTAAATGAATCACATCGGCAGGCAGTGTTCCCCTCGAAACCAGGGTAGCAATGGTATCTATATTTTCTTTTATTTTTATATTAAAAGCTGTAGAAGGCGCATTCTCCAAACTCACAATCAAGGGGATGGTAACACCGGCAAGGCCCGGAGTATAATTGCCCTGATAAATTACATTATAGGTACCCCCACCCTGAAAAGTAAGGTAATGGACATCAGAAGCTTTCAACAATTCGTCGGTATTGATCACTACAAGAATGTTTGATTTGCCGTTGGCAATTTTGTTGCCTTTGCCAGGAGAAGCCAGTTTTAATGCAAAAACTACTTTTTTACCCAGATTACGTTCTAATGTTGCACGGCGTACAATGGCAATGCCCTCGGCACTATTTGTTCCATAAGCCACGTTGATTACCGTTGGATACTCTACCGCAGCCGATGGCATTAATATGGCGTTGGCTAAGGTTCCATTGTTAATTAACTGCGTAACGGTATCGTTATTAAGGGTTAAGCCTACCTGAAACGCCTCTTCGGCCATGCCTGTAAGCGAAATTTTAAAGGGTACCCTTACAAACTGGTTATCGATGGTTACATTGCCCACCACAATACCTTCGCCGGTAATGCTCTGTGTTGCAGGGTCAGGGAGTTTCAAATCCTCTACCTGCGATTGTTTACAAGAATAGGCAACCATTAAAATGGTTAAACCCATTACTATTGAATATATAATCTTTTTCATTTTTCGATATTTTAAATAATCCGAAACTTTATTATTGATCTAACCAAACCCTGCCATCAAGCGACCAGGTCTGTTTATTTGCTATTTTTAACCAATTGATGACCTGGGTTGGGATATCTGTAGTTTGAGGAACCAAAAGTGCCAGTGTGCTTGTTGAAGGCGGACAGATCAGGTCGTTAAAATTCTCCCACGTAAAGTTCCCTTTTAAGTTAAAATCATGCGCCTGAGAAGAAAGATCGATCATTTTATCGGTGTTACCATCGGTAGCAGGCCAATAACCCACTAAAAAGTTATAGGAAGGATGGCTTTGATCAATAGCGGTTTCGCAGGCATACTGCTGAATTACCCCATCCGGAACAGCAAGTTTAAAAAACCTGATATCGGTTACGTAATAATCGGGTTCCCCATGGTCGTGGCCGTTTATATAGCCCAGTTTTAAAGCATTTGAGTTGACCAAAGAACCTGAGCCTGTAATTTCAAGCTCATTATTGAAAACACCATTGGTATAGGTACGGATAAATCTTTGGTTACCGCGCTGTTCTAGTTTTACAGAAAGGTTTTCCCATCTGCCCTGAACCAGATCGGCACCTCTACACTGGCGGTAATCGCCATCTTTTGTACCCCTCCATTCGAAATACCAATACTTATCTTCCAGGTAAATTACCCAGCCTACGCTAGGGTGACCGCTAGACCATTCGTTACGTTTCCCTAAAACACTTGGATAAAAAAGTTTTTCCTGGTTCTTTTTAACTTTTAACTCAATGGTCATTTTCGTGGTATCGTCGATATTGTAAACGGCTGCATCTTCGCCGGCAATTTCTGCACGCACCTCTGTACCTTTCATTTTAACGGTTTTACCTAAATAGCGGTTACCGGTAAAGGGTTTTACCAAAATTCTTTTGGTGTAGGCTGAACTGTAATAAATAATAAATGCATTGTTAGCTGTTTTGCTAAAAATAGTCTGATCATCAGCGTTTGGTGGGAGTGTAAATGCACCGCCATCGCTTGAAGCGATTACTACCAGCCAATCTTCGTTGATGTAGTTTGGACGTTTTTTTAAAGCCGTCATAATTTCCCCTACCCCGGTATCAAATTTCTCGATAGCCGATTTATAAGCTGCAAAAGAATTATCGTAACCTGAAACCAGGCCTGCTTTATCTACATCGGTAAAATGGCCAACGATTACTGACGCGGTATCGGTATTTAACTGATTGATCACAGCAGCCTTAACCTCGGCATCACTGGTTACCAGACTACTGATATCGGCACCGGTAGTTAATGATTTAAAGACTGTAGAGGAAGTATATGCTGCAATTTTAGCATTCGGTTTGATCTCTTTGATCCTTTTAAAAATAACCGGATAGTTCTGCAGGTTGTTATTGGTTAAATTATCATCATTTACGAGGTTTTTTTCTTTTTTAACACCAGTAAGCATATTGGCCCAATTGGTTGCATTTTGTGTGGCTTCTGGTTGGTTTAGCGCAACCCAACTGTAGATGGAAGTTGGAAGCAGGGCGGTGATATTCGGGATATTCGCCGTTGATACCGACTGTCCCCTGGCACCGTCTACAATGAGGTATAAAACCTTACGGCTACCATACCTTACTTTTGTGGTATCGGTCCCGTCTTTAGCGGTAAGGGTCCTATCGAAATCTTTGTTGCAGGAAAATATGGCCGTAGTAAGTATTGTGGCAATAACGCCCAACAATAACTTGTATTTTTTCATCATGCTCATCTTAATTTATCTTTGGTTAGGCTTATTCAATGGTTACTCTCATTATGTTATAAAACGGCTGGTTATCGAAACGGCTGAAGCCTCCGATCAGCAATAATGCTTTTTTGCCATCTGCTGATTTAGTTTCAATAATATCTGATAAACCTCCAGAAAACGGACCTGTTGCATTATAACCAGGTGCCAGTAAACCTGCCGGGGTGAGCACCATAAAGCCGTTTCTGGTTACATTATTATATTTTCTGAAATAACCGCTTACCACCACCAGGCCATTAGAAAGCTGCCTTGCGAAATCAGGGTAACCGCCTTCTAATGTCCTGGCACTGAAGGATTCGTCCAAACTACCATCTTCGTTTATTAGGGCAATTCCATTAGCAGGCTTGCCATTGTATTTGGTAAAGGCTCCGGTAATCAGGTATTTTCTGGTGATGGTACTATAGGTGAGGGAACCAATATAATTATCGGCCCCTGTACCTGGGTTAAAGGAAGGGTCTACGGTACCGTTTGCTGCTAAACGCAATATACGTACAGCGGGCTGGTCATCGAAGGTACTAAAGTTACCAAATACCATCAGTTTTTCTAAATTGGCTGCATCGGTATGCATGTAGGTTCTAACAGGACCATTTGCGCTTGTGTTCCCTTTATTGGTTGCAGTATTAAAACGATAGGTTTTATCTAACGAACCATCTAAATTGAACCTTAAAATCTGACGGATTTCGGTACTGTCGAGAATCACCGTATCTCTTGTAAAATCGTAATTGGCCTTTGTATAGGTACGTTTAACATAATACCTAAAATCGCCCGTAGCCAATATTTTCCCCTGATGCGGGTATATCTTGTCGATAAAACCATTAGTACCACCGTTAAATTTTGGAAACCATTTCTGGGTTACGGTATCGGTTATGGTCGGTTTTCTCGCAGTCTGGATCTTAACGGTATCAATGGCGCCGTTATTAAACAGAGTGGTAATGTTGCTAATGTTTTCGGTACGTTGGTTGTAGCCGCTAAAACCACCTGCAATAACAAAACGTCCGCCAACTTCAATTACCCTTGATAACGATCCGTTAGCACCCCTGCCCGTTCTAAATGTACGGTCGTAATCGCCATCCAACGAGGTTCTGGCAATCCTGTTGATAGGGGTTACCAAACCTTTGTTATCATAGTTGCTAAAACTGCCAATTACAAGCGCTCTGCCATCGTTCATTTCGTAAAACTGGCTTACAAAACCGTTTGCTCCTGCTGTTGCTTTCCAGGTAATGTCGTTTTTAATCAGGCCGGTTACGGTAAAAGCTGGTCCTAAAATCAACTGATCGCCGATGGCAATGGAAGTAATGCCTGTACTGCCGGCATCGGGCACTTTAACTGTAATCTCGCTAGCGGTTACACTTAATACCTGCGCTTTTTCGCCATTGAACATAAAAGTTAACTGATCTTTATAAGGCACGAGCCCGGTTGCTTTTATGGTAACGGTTGTACCTACGATACCTTCAGCAGGTGTTGGAGGTGCGGTTTGACTGATAGTTATGCCTAATTGTTCTTTTCCGGCCCCATAAGGATCTTCACCCAGATCTTCCTGCTTTTTGCAGCCCAGTATGGTAAAGGCAATTAGGAAAAATAAGCCTAGAATATATTTGATTCTTTTCATGATTTAATTCTTTTCTTCTGATAAAACCTAATTACTTTTACTTGGCCTTAAGCCACTGATGTATACATCATTAAAAAATTCGTATTGGTCAAACCCAAGGTATGCTCCTGTGTAACTTAACGTGTGTACCACACCATTTGTCGGTTTAATATCGGATGATGCGATTGGCACGGTTATCCAACGATCATCCGGTTTCGAAATATCTGGGATAAAGGAGAATATTAACTGTCTGTAACCGATATATTTTACCCCATTGGCATCATTAAAATTCACTCCAATATTGGCCACACTGGTGTTATAATCGTAGTATAAGGCGCCAGGATAAATGCTTCGGAGGCCAAGATCAATCTGTGGATAATCCTTTAAACGGTTTATGCCTTTAAACATGTAGCGCTGCAGGTATTTTTTCCAGATTTCAGGCGCGATCTGATCCAGGGTTTTAACGGTATCTTTACCTGAATAGAACAGATAAGCGTTTAAGCCATCTGTTTTAACCGTACCGATGGTTCTTTTGATTACATCATCATCAAAAGCAAAAAAGGTAAAATTTTCACTGCCGAACTGTTGTTCCAGGCCCGCCAGTTTTACAATCTGGGCCACGGTATCGAAAGGAACTTTTTTGTCCTGCAGGTATTTTAGCATACTGCCCGGATAATCGGCATTTGCTTTACCACCATCTATATAATATTCGTCACGTTTACAGGCATTAAGCAAGAGTAAAAGTGCTGCACACATCATTATTAGCTTTTTCATATCTTTTTAATCTTCTTATAAATTAATTACCTCCGTTAACCCAGTAATCGTTGAGCACCATATATGGATTATTGTTCAATGCGCTCGAACTGAGTGGCCATGTCCATGCACCACGGTTAAATTTATCGGCAGTAAGTACATTGTAAGACCATTGGTTACTTAAGATCCTTTTGGTACGCACCAGGTCGTAATAGTGATGGCCCTCGCCAATCAATTCTCTTGAACGTTCGTAAAAAATAAAATCTTTCAGGTTTCCGTTGCTTGAGGTATATAAAGATGCACCTGCACGGAGCCTCACCATATTCAACAATTTAATGGCATCAGCATCCTGGTCGGCATTTGCCATGGCCTCTGCGGCCAAAAGAATTTCTCCACCGTACCTGAAGATCATAAAAGTATTGTCGGGGTTGGCATCTTCCTCACCGGTAGAAAATGAGTTCTGCGCAAATTTCAACATCATAAATTTCCCGTTATCGGCAAAAATATCTTCGTTAAACCAGGTGGTAATCCTTCTATCACTGCCATCCTGAAAAATTTTCTGCATGTACTCTCCCCTGTAGTAAGCAAAACTTACACGGTGGGTATACTCAGGTCTTTTATAAGGATAATGCAAAAACATATCGGCAACGGGGGCAAGATTTGTATTGGCATCACCGTAATTGATACTGCGGTAAAACTCGAATAAACTCTCATCCGACCGGCCTTTTACCACTGTTGCCCATTCGTTGATTGGTAATAACCTGTAGGCATTGCTTGCGATAAGCTCGCGACCCAGATCGGCAGTTTCTTCGTAGTATTTTTTGGCATTGCCGGGATCAAAACCTGCATTCCACATGTTCATTTCCATCATCAGGGCCACGATACTGCCTCTGCTTGCCCTAACACCTTTCAGTGCAGGATCGGTATATGTCCACGCAATGGAATTTTTATAGGTTTTAAGGTCGGCAATGCATTTGTTTAATACAGATACAAAGTTTTCTCTTGGTAATGCTGCCGAGTGAAAAGCATCTGTATAATACACAACGTTGCCATAGAGGCGAACCATAACGAAATAACATAGTGAGCGTATAAAAGCTGCTTCGGCCTTGAACGAATTTTTTTCGGCTTCGGATACGCCGGGAATGCCTTCATCAAGTTTAGCGATGAGGATGTTTGCCCCTGGATGGCCTGATAATATCCTGTCCAATCGGTTATCCTGTAAAAATTATAATTGATATCGGTTACCCAGGGCACTCCACCGCTAAGCAATGTCAATAAATTGTTTTTGCCCAAAACCTCTACAAATGAGCGCGCTGGAGCGTGGTCTGACTGGCTTTCGTAAAGCACTTCGCCCGAGCGGTACTCGCCGGTTGCACCAATAAAATGAGTTTCGTTGTACTTGTTAAAAACAATCCTCGATAAATTATAAATATTGGCCACAACATCGTCTTTAGACTGGAAGAAGTTGTTTCCGGTTAATTTATCCAAAGGCTGCACGTCCAGGAACTTTTTACATGCAGGCAAACAAAAAGTTGCTGCTATAATGATCGTATAAATGATAACTTTTTTCATGATAGTATTAATTAGTTGCCTGTATTAAGTTCGAGGTTAAGCCCAATGTTGTAGGTACGTGGAACAGGATAACCTGTAGAAATATCGCGGCCTAATGAGGTTACGTTCTCAGGGTTTGGTCCACTGTATTTAGAAAAAGTAACCAGGTTGTTGGTAGAGGCATAGATCCTTAACTGGTTTAGCCCGAACCTGCTGATTAGTTTCTTATTGAACATGTATGAAACGGTTACGTTACTGATTTTAAAATAGCTTCCGTTTTCCTGCCAAAGGGTTTGATCGGCACGTAATGGCTGGATCTGATCAAAGCGTTTGTAATCGTAAGGATAGGGGTATTTCGCCACGTCGCCCGGTGACCTCCAGATATCAAGATCGTTTAAAGGAACCACCGATTTCTGAGAGAATGGATCACGCATAATGGCAATCCTATCGGCCAGGGCGTTATTCAAAATCGTTCTGTCAGCGGTATAGGTAGCGTACACATTTAAGCCCCAGTTTTTATACCTGATGTTTGTAGATACACCGCCTGTTACTAAAGGCTGCGAGTTACCGGTAACCTCATAATCCCGGCTATCCAATATATAATCACCGTTTACGTCTTTAATGATCGGATCGCCACCCAGAAAAAACTGACCGTTGCTCTGGTATCTTTTTCCGGTAACCGGATCTACGGGTACGTCGGCATCGGTGCTGTAAACACCCTGGTTAATTCTTAAATAGTTTGATAAGGTGTTTCTACCTACGCGGAAAACATTATGTTGCAGGTAGCCGGAGTTATCAAACCTGATGTACTGGCCGTTATATTCTGCTGGTAATTTCAACAGAATGTCGCGGTTTAAAGCGCCGTTTACCGATACCGATATATCAAGGTCTTTGCTTACTACCGGCCTAACCGTTAACATTAACTCGGTACCGTAGTTGGCAATACCCAAATCGTTACTGGCCAATTTATTAAAACCGGTTGTGTTTGATAAAAACCGATCGAAAAGCAGGTTATCAACCTTTTTAAAGTAAGTATCAAAATTTACAGAAATCCTGTCGTTAAAGAAACCTAAATCAAAACCTAAGTTGTACTGTGTGGTGGTGGTTGGTTTTAAATTTGGATTTGGAATCAGGTCGAAATCGATACCAATGGTTGGATTATTATTAAAATTACCATTAAGGTTGTAAATACCGTAAATGCTCTGCAGGTTTCCGGTTGGCACAATGTTCTGTCCCCAGGTTAACCTTAAGCTACCGTACGATAACCATTTTTTATCGGCAAGCCAGTTTTCTTTATTAAAGTTCCACCTTAAACCCACTGATGGGTTTTTAGAGTAGGGATTTTCCAAACCGCTTGATGAGGTACCATCCAAACGGTAAGAGAACTCGGCCACATATTTTTTATCGTAATCGTAAGATAATGAACCCGCAAATGAAGCAATGGTTGCATTTCTGTAATTACTTAATACACCACCGCCTCTCGAGTTATAATCATCGTAACCAATCGGTCCCTGTAACTGATCGTTCGGGATCCTTTCCTGGCGGGTAATGCCCGCCTGTGCGCCCTGTTTATAAATCTCGTTAAAGGTGTTGATGAAAAGGTTGTGTTTTTCGCCAAAAGTTTTTGCATAAGTAATACCGTTACGGTTATACAACTGGAAGTTTCTGCCCACATAATCGTAAAGTTTGGCGTATTGACCGTTTGCTGCTGCCGGTGTAAAGGTTGATTCGGTATCTGAAGTATAATCGTAACTTAAGGTAGAAGATACGGCCAAGCCAGGGATAAACTCGTAACGGGCCTCCACATTGGTCCTTAAATTTCTCGAGTTGTTATCATTCAAAGTCTGTAAGGCAGAAAGTACCCCACCAGTTGCCTGATAGAAAGATGGTGGAGGCAATAAGGTAGAAGCCTGACCATTTCCCGCAACACCCGATTGAAGCAAACCGACACCGTTACCTTTGTTTTGCTTACCTACCGAACCATTGATGAAACCGAAAAACCTGAATTTATCGTTCGGTTTAAATTCCATGTTCATGTTCAGGTTGTAACGATCGTAACCGGTGTTTTTAATTACCCCTTTTTCGCTATAGTAACCCAGGTTGGCTTTATAGTTAAATTTAGGATCACCACCATCTAAGGCCAGGTTATGACTTTGATTATAGGTAGTTTGGAAAAACACATCCTGCCAGTCGGTAGAATTGTTGTAATACGCATTTAAACTATCGGCCAAAAATGGTGTATTAGAAATCTTTCTGATATCGTCAACATTTGCGGCATTAAGGATAATCTGCTGGATTTTTAATGACCTTTCAGAGTTTCCGCCCAAAGTTTCGCGCAGTTTAGGTGGCGAATTAACGAAGGCATTGGTTACATATCTGATGCGTGGAACTTTAGAGTTACCTCTCTTGGTAGTGATGATGATTACCCCATAAGCACCCCTTGAGCCGTACATGGAAGTAGCCTGTGCATCTTTAAGGATCTGGATATTTTCAATATCTTCCTGTGGGATCAAAGAAAGCGGACTCACACCCGGGCCTTGCGTTTGAAAACCAAACTCGGCAGCTTTATCGGCATCCAACGGTACTCCATCAATAATATATAAAGGTGATGTAGGCTGCAGGAAAGATTCGTTACCACTGCCCGAAATACTTAAGCTGGATAAACCACGTACCTGTACCGAGCCCCTGAAACCTGGAGCACCGGTATTATTCTGGATATTTAAGCCCGGAACTTTACCCTGTAAAAGCTGCTCGGGATTTGATACCGGTGTATCCTGAAGGTCCTTTCCAGAAATTGAAACCGATGACCCTGTTGTGGTTTCCTTGCTTCTTTTCTGGTAGGCCACAATAATAACCTCGTCCAAAGCCTTGCGGTCTTCGGCGATGGTAACCGTAATGTTGGTGGCTCCTGTAATTTTGGTGCGTTGTGTGTTAAAACCTAAAAATTTAAACAATAGGTTTCCACCAATGGGTACATTCACAGTAAACTGGCCTTTTCCGTTGGTTTGGGTAAGGCCTTTATTGGTTTCTTCGAGGATTACCGAAACCCCTGGAACGCCCTGTTTGGTTTCTTTATCTATAACCGTACCCGTCACAATGATGTATTTTTCTTGCGAATAAGCACTTGTGCCACAGATGATGCATATCATGAGCAATGCATAAAAAAGTATATTTCTTTTCATAATATTAGCGTTAAATATTGCCTATTCGCTGGCGAACTTTGGATTATCTGTTTTAAAATGAAATACAATTTCCCAATCGCCTGTTTTGTAAATGGCGAAATCGACACCGAAGGTTGCAACCGTACGCCCGCCACCGAAAGAGCCTCTTGAATAGCTTAATTCTGCTTTAGCCCTCGAACCACCCAATGCATAAGAGGTAGGGATTTCTACCAATGGAATTGGATAGGCCACATCGTACTGCACGTATTTATCGGTTTTTTGTAGATTAAAACCATGTATCATTTTATCCCATTTGGTTTCGTTAAAGAAAGCAGGGTTAATTTCTACCGAATCTTTATTTAATGCTTTTATCCTTAATGAATGGCCATTGCCACCTGTAAAAGGACGGATGTAAACGACTACATCTTTTTTATCATCATTGCTTATCAGGCCAATATTAGAGGTAGCGCCGATTATATTGTTTAAATAAGGACGGATATAGTCCCTCAATCTTTTATCCAACGGGAATTTTGGATCAGGTGCAGGCAAACCGGTATAAGCGTTAAAATCGTTCGAGGGCTCATAAGGGCGCTCGCGGAATGGCCTGATCTGAAAATCTTTGATCAATCTTTCGCCACCTGTATTTTTAACCTTGATATCAAAAAAACGGGTATCCTGTGCAAAATTGGTACTATCGGCAGGCCTTGGCGTAATCAACTGATTGGTAGCCGAACCCCATAAAATAAACTGTCCGGAAGAACGGATTTCGAACAGTTGATGTTCTTCGATTTTCCTTTTTGCTTCTATCTCTGCTAGGCTTTTTTCCAGGCCCGTGTAAGGAGCAGTCCAAACATAAGTTTGTGCTTTTTGGAAAATATCGCTCACCGGCCTTCCATCTCCATATCTCGCATTTACGATTTCGAAAGTAATCGGTGTAGTTGAGTTATCGCTGTTAAACCCACCTATCAGGTTATTCCTGCCAATAATCGGTTCGAGGATTTTATTGCTAAAATTTACATTGGTACTTAAGTAATCTTTTTCATCCGGCAAATTGTACAGCTTTTTACATCCGCTTGCCAAAACCAGCACAAACAGCATAAAAAGAAGTTCTTTTTTTACGATTGATTTCATAAGTTTTTCTAATTTATTTTTTCCGTACTCCATCACCTATTTCGATTTATTAATTGTCCATTCTGCAAGCTGGAATGTACCGCCACTCCTTAACTCGGTAATATTTATGCGGTAATATTGGTAGGCAACCGTGTTGGTACACCTGAAAACTTTTTGCTGATACCTTTCTTCAAAAAAGAAATTGTTTACCCGGTGCAGCTCCGTCCAGGTAACACCATCCTGCGATCCCTCGTATGTCCAGGCTTTCGGATCACGTTCTACCGCATCATTTGCCGATATTAAGGTATAAACTGACGACACTTCTGGTGTTTTAAGCTTAAACTGCATGGTTAAAAAGCCGTTTAAATCGCATAGAAACTTGGTATGGTCATCCCCATCAATTACTTTTTTAGAGTTTTCGCCACTGGTTGGTCCACCACCGTTTTCGCGGTTGGAAGAAAAAGTGCCGCCCACAGTCACCATTAAATTTGGTGGAGGTGGTACAAAAGTTAACCTGGTTACAAAGCCATCGAAACCGAAAGTATGATCGGGACTGATGACATGTACAATGCCGTTTTTGGTTTTGATGTTGTTAGAAGCCGTGGTACTGGTAGCCCAGTTTCTGATAAATTTGCTTTTTTTGGTGTTACTGAACTCAATAAGCTCCGGGCCGGCACCAACCTCGCCCGATGCCGATCCTTTAGTCGATTTTGCATGCATCGGATAGGCTACTTTTACACTTGTTAGGTTTAAACCATCCTGAAGCTTTAAAGAATCAGTTGGTTTTACCCCCCTGATGATGTAATAAGAAACCATGGTATCTAACTGCACGCCATCAATATTAGAAAGGAACAACGGATCTTTATCAGATTGTTTCCTTAAACTGTTTAAATTTCTTAAAGCCAGCTGAAAGCTTGGATTGGTTACCGCAAACAGGGTTACATTACTATCTGTAAGTGTTTTCTTTAAACCCATCCGGTCAATCGCCACCAAAAGCGAATCGTATACGCCCGGTTTACTTTTTAAATATTCGTAGGTGTTGCCTGCAAAAGGCGCTGCCTCATCAGCAGCATCGTAATAGCCCCCGTTTTTTTTACAGGCCGTATACACCAAGGCAAGCAATAAAAGCATGGTTACTGCTCCCACATATTTTACAAAATTTTTCATCTGTTTATTATTTTAATGGTGATGAAGCCATTATGGAGCTAAAAGATCCACATTGGTTTCACATCTGTTATTTATTGCCAGTAAGGGTTCTGTGTAAGTAAATTGTTCTGCAATAAGAGCTTGCGCGATATTGGCCAGTAAATTCCCCCGAATTGATCAGGTTCATAAATTTGGCATCGTTCTGTCTTATTTTGTTGTAGCGGATCATATCGTACCACCTTTGCCCCTCACCCATCAATTCACGGTGACGCTCTTCAAAGATTACCTTCAACACATCAAGATTATCTGTTGTATCATAAGGAGAAGGTGTATCGGCTGTAACCCTTTTGGTAATTACATTGTTAAGCTCATTTAAGGCTCCGGCCTGATCGCCAAGCACCGATAATGCTTCTGCCCTCAGCAATACAATATCCTCTAAACGGGTAAAAATCAATGCACTCGTAAAATACCTGAAGTTAGGATCGTTACCACCACCTTGTATTACTTTGATTTTACTGAAGATTGGATATTTGCCATTTAAATTGGTGAAATACCTGTCGAATTTAGATTGACCCAATGTATCAACAGCAAACCTTTCGTCCTTAGGCATATTAAAATATTTCAGGATCGAATCTTTTGGCAGGTAGATATCGGGAATGGCTTTTGTGGTGATCGGCTCTGCTAAAGTCAACTCTTCAATGTGCCCGGTTGATGAACCATCGATGTGGCCGTAATCAGAGTTAAAGCCAAACATCTGCCTATAGTTCTTGTTGTAGAAAAAACCATTCGAATTACTTAAATCGGTTACCGATGTATAACCACCACCGGTTCTGCCATAATTATCTTCTACAAATTTTGCATATTTCGCCACGTTAGCGTAATCGGCTGTCCAGGCGGCAACGTGGGCTAAAACGGCATAAGCGGTAACTTTAGTGGCCAAAGCACCTCCCCAACGGGTCCTGTCCTCATTATAATAATTGCTTGGCTGTTGTATATCGCCTCCGCTGTAAATGTAGGGAAGGTCGGCCGCTGCCCTTAAAATTTCTGATTGTACCCAGGCTAAAATCTTGGACTGGCTTTCCCTCGGTTTATTTTCAAATACCCCCTCGTTAGAAGAGATAATAAAAGGCACATCACCCCAGATACGCACCATGTAGAAATAAGCAAAAGCCCTTAAAAACCTGGCCTGCGCCATATCCACGGTCATGTTGTTATCCGAGTAACGTTTATCAGTTGCTTTAACGTGGGCAACATTCTCCAGAAAAACATTGGCACCGTTTACAATGGCATAAAACCTGGTCCAATCAGAAAGCGACTCAACCACAGGGTAGGATGCATTTAAATTGTTGCTGATGATGGCTTTTAAATCCTGTCTTTTCGGACTGGTAAATTCGCCCGTTCTTACATCGCCGTAAATCCAGTGGCCGTTGTTATCAGACAGCGCCGAACGGGTAAGGGCATAAACCCCCATAATCCCGGCACGTGCATCCTCAACAGTGTTCCACATATTTTTTTCGCCCACCACACGGGTAGAATCTGTATCTAATGCCTTATTACAGCCCGATAAAGCAATTACAGCAAATAGAAATGAGTATAATATCTTCTTCATCATTATCGATGTTTTGTTCGTATTTCTTTCCATATTATAATTCCATTTTAACACCCAAAGTGTAGGTTCTTGGGATCGGTTGACCATAACCTGTATCAATGCCATCGTAACCTACCAGTTCAGGATCCTGACCGGTGTATTTGGTAATCACAAACACATTGTTTACTGAGCCGTACACAAAGATTTTGTTGATCTTGATATTTTTTCGCTTAAAAAAGCTACCGAAATCATAACCTAGAGAAACCGATCTTAATTTTAAGAATGAACCATTTTCTAAAAACAGGTCCTGATCGGTACGGTAAGGAATTACGGTACTCCACGGACTGTATAGCGGATATTTGCTATAATCGCCTCTTTTTTCCCAGAAAGTGATTTCTTTCACCGATGATACATCTGTATTGCCTTCGTGGTTTACGAAATCGAAACGTGCAGCCATTTCTTCGTTGATGATTTTTCTGCCTAGATTGAAATACAGGTTGGTATTCAATGTCCAGCTGCCATACCTGAAAGCATTATCAAAGCCTCCCGCTAAAACCGGTAGAGAATGTGCCTTTAATACCTTATCCCTCTCGTCGATAATGTTATCGCCATTTTGATCCTTCCATTTCGGATCGCCTGCTTTTAATGGCGTACCATTGTATTTTAACGGCTGTCCGTTAACCACAGGCACCTGGCTGTTTGCAGTATAAATACCTTCATTTTCCAATAGCCAATATTGATCTACCGGCTCACCAACTTTTAAAAAGCGGTTGCCGATGATGATTTCGTTCAATCCCCTTGGCAGGGCGGTTAATTTATTGCTGTTGTGGTTCAGGTTTAATGAAGAATTCCATGAGAATTTACTTTTAGCAATTACCTGTGCGCTAACGGTTAAATCTATCCCGGTATTGGTCATGTTCAGGCCACTTTCTATCGATTGTTTATAACCATACTCCGCATACGATGGAATGCCCAATAATTGGTTTTTCTCCGCTTTGATATAAAAATCAACCGCTACATGTAAACGGTTTTTAAGCATGGCTACATCTGCGCCGATATTTAACTGATCAGAATACGACCACGGCACGCCATAACCTACCCAACCGAAAGAATATGGCCTGGTTAATACGCCAATTGCATTATAACCCGGTACAGTTAAGTTGCCGGTATATCCTACTGATGCGGTATATTGCGGTCCCTGTGCATAATTATCAAAGGTGAAAGCCCTTCCCATCCTACCTGCACTGGCACGTAATACTAAATCATCAATAAATTTTTCGTTTTTAAGCAGTTCATTTTTCAGGTTCCATGCAGCCGAAACCGTTGGCGAATAAAACCAGCGTTTGGTTGGTTGTGCATTTGATGAACCATCTGCCCTTAATATTGCAGATAAAAAGTATTTGTCATTGTAGTCGTAATTTACCTTACCATAAAATGATAACAGGTTATCGGCTGTTTTATCCAAAAAACGGTAAGTTAACTCCCTTGGGAAAGCGGTTGGCACCAGGTAGTTTGGGTTATCATCACCGTTATCAAGTTTGGGTTTAGAATCTAACAGGTTAATCTTGATGTAATCGTTGGCGCCTTTATAAGCATAAGCATAGTTGTACTTATAAATGTCCCAGATCATCGATTGACCGAGTTCGAAATGGAAATCGTGAACATCTTTCAGCTTCAGGTCGTAAGTAGCCTTGTTATCCATCATTAACCTTTGGTTAAAGCCATAATAGTTAGAGGCATAACTATTTCCCTGCAACAGCGTTCTTGCATAAAAAATATCGCGGTAACCTTCGTTGTAATCTACATTGAAGGTAGTGCTTAAGGTAAATTTGCCCAAAGTGGCCACCAATTTGGCAAAACCCTGTATACTGTTGGTTTTATTATCATCAAAACCTTTACTGTAGTTGTTCAGGTAACTCGCATAATAATCCTTGTTTGGTGCCAATGGCGCACTTAAATCAGGGAAATAATTAATCTGTGCAAACCTGTCGCGCAAAGTCCTGTTCCTGTCGCGGTTTAAACGGTTACCGTTAATCATGGCCGAAAACAACAACCATTTAACAGGTTTCATATTAATATTGAACATGGCACTGTAGCGGTCTAAACCGGTATCATCTGCCACACCACTGCTTTTGGTATTACCCAGCGAAAACCTGAAGTTTGCGCGGTCAGAACCACCGGTTAAACCTAAGTTGATGCCATAAACCAATGCATTTTTATAATATAAATCTGTCCAGTTGGATTTACCGCTATATACATTATTAAGTGAATCACTTAAATATACCGGATAGGCTTCATCGTCAGAATACCTGCCATTGGTGGTATAGATATCGTAAAAACGCTGCCTGAATTCGTTTTCATATTTACCGTTAATAGTATTTACCATAGGTTTTTGTACCATTCCGATATATGAATTGAAACTGATGCCCCGCGAAACACCGTCCGGAGCTTTTGTTTTGATTACAATTACCCCGTTAACACCCCTCGGACCATAAACTGCAGTAGCAGCAAGATCGCTTAATACCTCTACCGAAGCAATGTTATTGATATCGATAGTGGTTAATAAATTGGTTGCCGGACCGATCCTGTTGAAATCATATTGCTGGATATCAAAAGCAAAGGGATGTTCACCAATTAAGGGAACGCCATCAAGCACCACCAGTGGCTGAGAGGCATATACATCTTTTTTAGAAAGCAGCGGCATTGGCGCTCCCCTTAAAAACATATTCTGTATGGTTCCGGGCTCGCCTGATGGCTCCTGAACATACAGGCCGGCAAAATTGCCCTTTAAGTTCTGCTGTAATGAAATGGCCGGGAAAAGAGATAGCTCTTTAGTATCTTTCTGTACGCCTCCCGAAAGCTTGTTATAAACTGTTCTTCGCTTGAGCTGCTCCAAACTGTCTTTCCGCAGGGAATCTTTTGGGGTTACGAATTTAATTTTGGTCGTATCCTGAAAGAGTAAATAATTAATTGTTAGGTCTTTATGAATTTTATTGCCCGCTGCAAAAGTCGGTAAAACGTTTAATGTAAACGCGGCAAAAAAAGCAAGGCACGCCCATAAGTATCGCATAGTTAATGGATCTTTAATTGGTAAAAAAATGATTCTTAAAATTTATTTTTTTGGAAACGGCAAGATAGGTCCTCGATAAGGGAGACAGGTACTTCTGGAGTAATAGTAAGGGATTCTCATAAAAATTAGTATTTGGTTAAATCAAATATAATATATACTAAATCGTTTTAATAACAAATTGTCATTTTTATGAAATTTTCATTAAATCAGATAATAATATTCAATAATTCGAAATAATTGTCAATCCGACAGGTAAAAAAATTAAATATTAATAAAATACATTGGAATTTTAACATCCTATAAAACAGCATATAGTGATATTTTATTGCTCCAATTACAATAAATTAAGTGATTTTCTGCTGCGGAAAATAAATTTGGTTAAACGTTTTAGCAAAAATCATTTTAAGCAGGGTTTTTCAGCACAATGAGATAACACCAGGCAATAGCCATGTGCGTTATGATTAACATAGAATTAATATTACAAATGATTGCGTGCCCGGCGGACAAGTTAGGAAGGCGAATGATGAGCAATTTAAATTATCTTTCGGTAGCTACACGGTAAGTCGGGTCTTCGATAATATTTACCTGGATAATTTCGTCTGCATTTTTAAGCAGGTGCCTGCAATCGTCGCTAAGGTGCTTTAACAATAGTTTTTTGTTGGCTGCCCGGTATCGCTCGGTGAGTTTGTTTAACGCATCAATACCCGACATATCGAAAACCCTGCTATTTTTAAAATCGACAGTTACCGTTGCAGGATCTTTAGCTACATCGAAGAGTTCGTTAAAATTGGCCACGGAGCCAAAAAACAACGGACCAAATATTTCATAGTGTTTTACGCCATCGGCATCAATGTATTGACTGGCCTTTATCCGTTTAGAGCTTTGCCATGCAAAAACAAGCGCCGAAATAATAACGCCTATCAATACGGCCAGCGCAAGGTTGTGTAGCCAAACGGTAATTACGGCCACTAAAATGCCAATAATAATATCCTGCTTAGGCATTTTATTGATTACCCTAAAACTCATCCATTCGAAGGTGCCAATGGCTACCATCATCATTACCCCTACCAATGCCGCCATCGGTACACGATCAATCACCGGCGCACCGATTAAAATGATCAGCAATATGGTTAAAGCAGCTATAATTCCTGAGAGCCTGGCCCTCGCTCCTGCCGAAAGGTTTACCAGCGTTTGCGCAATCATCGGACAACCGCCCATACCGGTAAAAAAACCGTTTAACATATTGGCAATTCCCTGCGCAATACTCTCCCGGTTCCGGTTACCCTTGGTTTCGGTAATTTCATCAACCAGGTTTAAAGTGAGTAGTCCTTCTGTTAAGCCTACCCCGGCCATAATGAGCGAATAAGGGAAAATGATTTTAAACATTTCGAAGTTTAACGGCACACGGGGAATATGAAAGGGCGGGAAACCACCATCTACAGAGGCAATATTCCGCACCAGTTTGGTATCGATACCAAAGCAGAGTACCACCAGAAAAACCACAATAATGGCTACCAGTGAAGACGGAACAGCTTTAGTTATTTTAGGAAGAATAATAACGATGGCTACTGTAAGTAAAACCAGCGCCAGCATAATGTATAAAGGAATACCGCTCAGCCATTCCACACGGCCATTAACGAGGGTTTTAAAATGTTCTAACTGCGACATGAAAATAATCACAGCCAAACCGTTCACAAAACCAAACATCACCGGTTGCGGAACAAGCCTTACAAATTTGCCCAGTTTAAACAGCCCCACCAAAATCTGGATTGCTCCTGCCAATGCCACCGCCGCAAAAACATATTCCAAACCCTGCGTTTTCATCAAGGCAATAAGCACAATTACGGTTGCCCCTGCCCCACCAGAAACCAAACCTGGTCTGCCACCCAGTAAAGCGGTAACCAAACCCATAATAAAAGCGGCGTATAAGCCTGTTAAGGGCGGAAAACCAGCTAAAATGGCAAAAGAAAGTGATTCGGGAATCATCGTCATGGCCACCGTTAGACCTGCCAGAATTTCAGTTTTATAGTTAATTTTCTTCGAAAAATCGAAAAGCTGCAGATAGGGTTTCATTTATAGTAGAATATTTAAAGCGGGCAAATATCCGGTTTTATTATAATATAATGTTTAAATTAATCTTATTCACCAACCTAAACCGGAGCAGATTATGGCTGCGGTTAGTGTAGCAAATGAATTTATAACCCATCTTAATTATACCACTAATCAAACGGTTGCGCGGAGTTTTACCGGGCATCATTATTTTTAAGCCCCGATTAATTGATATTTTGAACGGGCATGTAGTCATTATAAGACCCTGAGTCTGCTTATTTTAGCATTTGTAAATCTGGTAACAAGCTATTAATTGTCACTTTTACATTTCTTAATGCCATCAACACGTCTTTTTCGGCCTTATTTTCCTCCGGAACTACATTTCACATTGCCACAAACGTTTGCGTGGAGTTTGACCCTTCATTTATTTGACCGCACCTGCTTTCATTTCTAAATTACGGCTTCAGCCGTTCAAAAGCCGGCAAATAAACTATTAACTAACAAAACAAATAACCATGAACAAATTAAAAAAAAGGCAAGCCCTTCTAACCGGCTTGTTTTTAATGTTCTCTCTTTTAGCCTTTGCGCAGGTAAAAATTACAGGCGTTGTAAAGGATAGTGATGGAGGAACTGTACCAGGTGCAACCATAATGATTAAGGGAACCAGCACAGCTGTAAGTACCACACCCGACGGTAAATTCTCAATCAGCGCTCCGGCAGATGCTATTTTAACAATCTCTTTTATCGGTTATGATCCACAGGATGTACCTGTTAATGGCAAAACCACATTAAATGTAGTGCTTACTTCTTCTACCAAATCGCTAAACGAAGTGGTGGTAGTGGGTTATGGTACGCAGAAAAAGGTAAATCTATCCGGATCAGTAAATACGGTAGATACCAAAAACATTGTAAACCGTCCGGTTACTTCGCTAACCAATGCCTTGCAAGGCGCCGTACCCGGTATGGCCATTAAAGCTACACCAGGTGATGTGGGTGGCGATATTGGCACCATCAATGTACGTGGACGCGGTAATTTAGGTACTTCAGAGCCGCTCTTCGTAGTAGATGGAGTGATTGTAAGTTCAGGCGATTTTGCACGCATCAATACCAATGATGTAGAAAACATTTCCATCCTGAAAGATGCTTCAGCTTCAGCCATTTATGGTTCGAGGGCTGCCTACGGTGTGGTATTGATTACCACCAAACGAGGTAAAAAGGGCGAAATGACCATTAATTATAATGCTTATTACGGCATCCAATCGGCAACAATTTTACCAAGCTGGGTTGGCGCTTACGATTATGCTACCCTACGTAACGAGGCTGCTGCCAATGCTGGTAAAGCTCCGGTTTACTCGGCAGGCGATTTAACCAAGATCCAGAATCAGTCAGATCCTGACCGTTTTCCGGATAATGACTGGTATGCGTTAACCTTAAAAAATACAGCTCCGGTAATGGAACATGCCATTAATGTTTCTGGCGGTGATAAAACCAGGTATTATTTAAGCGGGGCCTATTTTAACCAAAATTCACTGGTTCCGGGGAAAGATTTAACACGCTACTCTTTAAGGGCCAATACCGAAACCCAGGTAAGTGATAAATTTAAGGTAGGTACCAACATCTCATTTATCCGTGATGGTTTCGACAATGAGAACGGATTGATCGATTTTACCAGTTTAAACAGGCTTACCCCATTGGTGGTAAACAAACAAACCAATGGTAACTGGGGCAGTATGAACGGTGGTAAAATAGATGGAACACTTGCCGCAACCAATACGGTAAGAAAACTGGAAGAAGGTGGTCGCAATTCATATAACACCAACCGTTTTATTGGTAATTTAAACGGAACTTATACCCCGATAAAAGGTTTAGAGATCAGTGGTTTGGTTTCTTACAATTTCTACAATACAGTAAACAGTGCATTTATCAGCACCATTGATCCGATTTTGGATTTCAATACCGGTGCTCCACTTAGCGGAACGGCTGTAAACACCAACCAGCTTACCGAAGAGTGGCAAAATATCGGCCGTTTGTTAACACAGGCAACCGCCAGTTACGAAAAAACCATAGATAAACATTATGCCAAGTTATTGGCTGGTGCTTCTTACGAGAACAACAACACCAGGGTGATTAAAACCATCCGTAAGAATTTTGTAAGTAATGACCTTAACGCCATCGACGGCGGTTCAAGCGATCCGTTAAACACCACCTCATCAGGCGGTATACAGCAAAAAGCTTTCGAATCGGTATTCGGCAGGTTTAACTATGCATATAACGACCGTTATTTATTCGAAGCCAGTGTTAGGTTAGATGCTTCTTCTCAGTTTGCTCCCGGCCACCGCTGGGGTGCATATCCATCATTTTCGGGTGCATGGAGAATCTCGCAGGAAGATTTCATGAAAAACATTGGCTGGATTTCGGAACTGAAACTTCGTGCTTCCTGGGGTAAACTGGGTAACGTAAACAACGTAGGCAATTACGATTATTTTGATGGTTTAAAAACAGGAACTGCGGTTATCCTCGACGAATCTAAACAGGATGGTGTTTTCCCTAATAAAATTTATAACCCAAGGTTATCATGGGAAAAAATCAACATGACCAATATTGGTTTAGATGTTAACCTTTTCAAAAAACTGAGCCTACAGGTTGATGCCTTTGACCGTTTAACCAACGACATTTTATTGCCAGACCCAACTATACCAACTGAGGCAGGTTTAATAAGTGATTCAGACCCTCTCAAAACCCAATATCCTTCTATTAACCTGGGTTCGGTTAGGAACAGGGGTTTTGAACTTTCGTTAACCTACAACGGACAGATCAACGATTTTAAATATTCAATCGGGGGTAACCTGAGCAAAATCTGGAATAAGGTAGAAGATTTGGGCGGTACTTCAGAGACTCCTCCAAGCGGATACTATATTAATAGGGTGGGTCAACCGATCGGTTCATTTTACATGTTGCAATCCGACGGTTTATTCACTACCAATGCAGAAGTTGCACAGCATGCTTTTCAGGCAAACGGAACCAAAGCCGGTGATATTAAATATGTAGACCAAAATGGCGACAACAAAATTGACGGCGACGACCGTGTAATTGCAGGCAATGATGTGCCTTACTTAATTTACGGACTTAACTTTTCGGCCAATTACAAAAACTTCGACTTCGCGGTTTTAGCCAATGGCGTAAGTGATGTTAAGGTGTACCTGGAAAGCGAAGCCTCACAGGCGTTTTTTAATGGTGCTGGTGCAAAACAATATGTTTTAGATAGATGGACACCCGGCAACCCGAATCCAAATGCAGCTTACCCAAGGGTTTTAATATCTGGCGACAATACACAGAACCTGGTGCAGTCTGATTTCTGGCTGTTCAATGCCGATTATTTGAGGATTAAATCTTTAACCCTGGGTTATACCTTGCCAAAATCAGTATTGGATAAAATTAAAATCAGGGGGTTGAGGATTTATGCATCGAGCAATAATCCATTTACCATCCGTGGCGATAAAAGGTTAAAGGATTTCGATCCGGAGGCTGCTTCTCAGCGTGCAGCTTATCCACAGTTAAAAACCTATTCGTTCGGTATTAACCTTACCCTTTAATAAAAGCTTTTTATGAAAAAATTAATATATATATCGTGTTTAACTTTTGCCAGCTTCGCTATAAGCAGCTGCAAAAAATCGGCAATTGATTTTGTTCCACAGGATCAGGCTTCGAACACCACCTTCTGGAAATCACAAAAAGATGCCACTTTAGCCTTAAATGGTTGTTATGGCTATTTAAATAATGCTTTTAATAATGCCTACGATGATGGCGGATCGGACAATGCTTATGCCCAATATCCCTGGGAAAGCAATGCCACAGCTATTGCAGCAGGTAACATCAATGCCACGCTCGATCAGGGTTATGGTAGCCGGTACACTTATATCCGCAGGTACAACTATTTTCTTGATAATGTGAGCAAAACCCCAATGGGTGCCGATTTAATTAAAAGATTTATTGCCGAGGCCAGGGTTTTAAGGGCATTAACCTATTTCGATCTGGCCAGAACATTCGGTTCGGTTCCATTATTAAAAGTAGCCTATAGCGATCCGCATGAAACCGGAGTAGCACCAACGCCAGAGGCCGAGGTGATTAACTTTGCCATTGCTGAAATCCAAAGCGCAGTTACCGATCTTCCGGCAACTTATCCGGGTGGCTCAACTGTTGAAACCGGAAGAATTACCAGCGGTGCGGCCTGGGCCATTTTAACCAGGATACAGTTACAATATGGCAAATATGCTGATGCGGTTACTAGTGCGCAAAAAGTAATGGGTGCAGGTTATCAGTTGTTCAGGGTAGGTACATTAGCACCTGCCGATACTCAGGACGATTTTAGCACTTTTGTAAGTTTTGCCAATGATGCTGAAAAACAGAAATTTTATAAAGGTTTAGCCAGTTACGAACAACAGTTTTGGCAAATTAACGAGGGAACCAGTAAAGAAAATATCCTGGTTTCTCAGAACATCACCAATTCCTCTTACGAATATGGTAACGGTTTAAGAACCTTATTTCCTCCGGGCAATTTAGGCGGATGGAGTTCTATTACCCCTACACAGGAAATGGTAAATGCTTACTGGGACAAAAATGGTAATCCGTTTACTCCCCTGGTGCAGCTACAAGGGCAAGCAATTACAATAACGGAACCCCAAATGCAGCTTATGCAGATGAATTTAAAAACCGCGATACCAGACTTTATGCAAGCATATTGTTCCCTGGCACACCCTGGAGCCGGTTTGATAGTGGTTATAAATTTTCGTGGGGAAAAGGTGGAGGAAACAACAGTGTAACCGGTTACAACTTTAAAAAACTGGTAGATCCCGCCTTTACCCAAAATGATTGGGATGGCGCACAGGATTTCCCGATCATCAGATACGCCGAAATTCTTCTGGCCTATGCCGAAGCTAAAAATGAGCTAAGCGGTCCGGATGCAAGTATTTATGCCGTGCTTGATGACATCAGAGACAGAGCCGGAATGCCAGCTGTAGTTCAGGCGACTTACAATACGAAGGAAAAATTAAGGACCTTCATTCAGCAGGAACGCCGCATCGAACTGGCAGCAGAAGGTCAGCGTTTCTTCGACATCAGACGCTGGAATATTGCTAAAGATGTAATGAAAACCACTTACGATATTACCAACAGTCCCGTGCAGGAACGTGTATGGCAGTCAAAATTTGTACTGATGCCTTACCCTCAGGCAGCCTTAGATGGCAACCCGAATTTAAAAGCGGCCCAATCGGCCAAAGGCTATTAGAAAAAAAACGTCCCGATCAAGATCGGGACGTTTTTTTTAGTCCGAAAAGTCCGGAGAAAGAGGTCGGAGGTCCGAAGACAAATAAACCTTAATTTTCTTAACTTCTTAATGGTCAGAAATGATGTAAAATGTAAAGAGTCCGAAAAGTCCGGAGACAGAGGTCGGAGGTCCAAAGACAAATAAACCTTAATTTTCTTAACTTCTTAATGGTGAGGAAATGATGTAAAATGTAAAAAGTCCGAAAGTCAGGAGACCGATGTCCGAGGATAAATAAACCCTAATTTTCTTAACTTCTTAATGGTTAGAAATGATGTAAAATGTAAAGAGTCTGAAAGTCAGGAGACCGATGTCCGAAGTTAACATACAAGTAAAAAACCTAATTGCATCTTCTTGCCTTAGTGGTAAATAAAAAATACCCCTTATCTTTATCCCTCAAGCATGCACCACAAGTTAAGAGCTCATATAGAAAAGATAGTACCATTAACAGATGATGAATTTGCTTTTGTAGAGAAGCATTTTATCACCAGGAAATTCAAAAAACACCAGTTCCTCATTCAGGAAGGAGAACATGTAAAATACTCTTATTTTGTAGTTTCAGGACTTTTAAAACTGGTGCATACCGACGATTCGGGGAAACAGCATATCGTTTCGTTCGCCATGGAAGATTGGTGGGAAAGCGACTACCTGGCCTATTTTACTCAAAGCAAAGCAACCATGAGTTTAGAATGCCTGGAAGATACCGAAGTATGCTGCTTTACCCTTGAAGATTACCGTAAATTATGTGCAGGCCTGCAAAAGATGGAGCATTTTTTCCTGCAGAAAGCAAACTTTGGCCATATCGGATCTCAGCGTCGCATTTTATCATTACTCACCTCCAATGCCCAACAACGTTACGAACAATTGTTAAAACAATACCCTGCGTTGTTCCAAAGGGTACCTAAATCTTTACTGGCCTCCTATTTAGGTGTTTCGCGCGAAACTTTAAGCAGGTTTTCGGTTTAATGAAAATTGTAAAGTCCCAAGAGTGATATTGATGCCGTTCGAAAGGTATTATTAATATACGTCTGAAATTATTAGATTTATATACATAATAAACTAACTCTCAAAGTATATGCATATCATGTATGTTGATGAAAGCGGAGATCCAGGCAATAGCCAACACTCATCACCTCATTATATTCTTACCGGCCTGATTATTGACCAAGAAGACTGGAAAACCTGCCTTGATTTATTGAAAACGCTTAGAGCTAATATAAAAGCCTCTTATGGTCTTCAACCTCAAACAGAATTTCATGCTATGGAGATTTTTAGAACCAGTTCACCCGCATATAAAGCAATAAAAAAATATGATAGAATTAACATGTTAAAATTTTATGCAAATGAGATCCCGATCATTTTTTCCAATGCTAAAATCCTTAACATCTGTCTTAAAAAATCAGATCACCCACTTATTTTAAATTTCCAAAACTTGGCTTGGAACAGATTTTTTCCAGATATGATACTTATTTACGCAAAACGGTTAAAGATAAAGGAATAATAATCTGTGATGAAAGCAATGAAAATCAGCTTCGTAACCTACTCAGAAAAAGTCGGATTTATAATCCTGTACCATCTTTATTTGGAGGCACCTATAATGCTGTAACACAAAACATTATTGAAGACATTAGTCATAGAAAATCTTCGCTATCATTTTTTACACAAACTTGTGATGTTATAGCCCATTGACTATATAGAAAGGAGTTTCCGAAAGGTAGTTTACGCAAACAATCGGTTGAAACTATTTTTAATCTTTTAGATCCAATTTTACTCAAAGAAGCAAGTCATACGGATCTTCAGGGGATTGTGAGAAAATAAAAAAGCCCCGGTTTAAAACCGAGGCTCAAAATTTCTTTTGATTTGTTGCGGCCCTAAGTAGCTTAGGCTACCTCAAGTCGTCTTAATACAAAGATAACTAAATTTGAAACAACAATTACAAAACTCTTTGCTTTTATTCTCTCAATTAATTCAGCAACTGCTTTTTAAATACGTTCGGACTAATGCCTACTTCCTTTTTAAATAAACGCGAAAAATACGACAGGTTTTCAAATCCCAGCGCATAAGCAATCTCCGAAACCGATCTGTTCTCTCCTATCAGGCGGTTTTTCGCTTCGGATATTAAGTAAATATGAATATGTTCGAGGGCTGTTTTTCCGCTTTCCTGCTTCAACACATCAGATAAATAACCGGCAGAAATATTTAACCGTTCGGCCATATAATTTACAGAAGGTAATCCTTTACTCGCCAATAATCCGTTGGTAACATAATTATTTATCTCCTCGTTAAACCTGGTTACCGTTTTGCCCGAAACTTCTGTCCGGTTAAGGAACTGCCTTTTGTAAAACCGCTGACTGTATTTCAGCAAAGTGTCTACATTGGCTAAAATCAGCTCCCGGCTATACTCATCCTGGTTATTGTTATACTCGGTTTCAATTTTATGATAAAGTTCCCATACGGTGGCCTCTTCAACTGGCGAGAGGTGTAATGCCTCATTGGCCTCGTAATCGAAATAATGGTATTTTTTAATCACATCGTGCAGGATATGCCCGTTCAGGAAGTCTTCGTGGATAAAAATCAAAAAGCCATCTTCATCCAGTTCGAGGTTTTTCATTTCCACTAACTGGTTAGGCTTAAAAAACATCATCGAACCACTTTCGTGATCGTATTTAGTTCGCCAGTAAAGAATATGCCCCGCCAAAACCTTTTTAAAACCGATCATATAAAAATCGCTTGTAAAATCCCTGTCACCAATGGAACATTGACGGTTGCATTGGTAAATGCTAAACTGCGGGTGTGCTGGTGGCGGAAACCCATTTGCCTTGTGCAGCTCGATTAAACTTTTATAATGTTTCATTGCTTTAAGATGATAGCAGATACAAGCTACACAATTACCTGCATAGCTTGTACTTCATAAACTGTATTATGATTGATTAATGACCATGTGCATCGGCAGATACCGTTGCCCATTCTTCAAATTCGGCCAAACGCTCCGCATAAACCTTTTTAACCCCGGCATAAGCTATCTTCCCCAACAGGAAATGTAGAGGAGGGTTTTCGCTGTCGATCAATGCCAGTACTGCTGTCGCTGTAGCTTCCGGTTTGCCCCAGCTATCGGGTGTTGCACCTTCGGCAAATGCCTGTTTAATTGGCGCGTACACTTCCAGCGGTTCTGTTTGGAAAGCCGAAGCGCCCGACCAGTCTGTAGAAAAACCATTCGGTTCTATCAAACTCACATTAATGCCAAAACCTTTTACTTCGGTAGCTAGTGTTTCGCTTAAACCATTAACCGCATATTTAGAAGCATTGTATAAACCCAGCACCGGTAGCGTTACCAGGCCTAAAAAGCTCGATACCTGGATAATGTGCCCGCTTTTTTGTTCGCGCATTACCGGTATTACGGCCTGCGTTACCCAAAGCAGACCAAAAAAATTAGTTTCCATTTGTGCGCGGGCCTGTTGCTCAGTGGTTTCTTCAATCGCGCCAAACAAACCAAAACCAGCGTTATTAATCAGCACATCAATACGGCCAAAATGTTGTTTAACCTTATTTATTGTTGCAAATACCGCCTCCCTGTTGTTTACATCCAGCTCAAGCGGAAGTACAGCATCGCCATAAGTTTCAACCAGATCATTTAAATCTTTAGTATTTCTTGCAGTTGCGGCAACTTTATCGCCACGTTCTAAAAGGGCCTTGGCCCAGATTTTACCAAAGCCACGTGAAGCACCGGTAATTAAAATTATTTTTGACATTTTTTTTCTTTGTTAAATATTGATAACAAAGGTATTGGCCATGCCCGAAAGCAATTTATACAAAACACGGAAGTATTAGCACATTTTAAGGGAGGTAATAATCAAGTACATATTTCAATAGGTTTAAATGTATCAGCACATTTTTTTGGAGCGCAGTTTTTGTGCTTATGGGTTGGGTTCCGTCCTGCTGTTCGTCCAATCCTTTTGGGGAATTTGTACTTCAGTAAAAATAAACTTTTCCCAAAAGGGATTTCCCTGCCATCAGGGCTATTTAACAACGGCCTGGTTAAGCATTACGATTCCCGCCTACGCGGGAAAGACGACTTGCTAAAAAAACTAACCGTTCGAAATGGCAATCGGTCGATTAACCACCTGCTTTAAAAGCTATTAATCTGCGGGGGGGGATTTACATAAAAGGCCGCTACAATATGGTAATCGTAACGGCCTGATCTAAATTATTCAAACACCCTATAAAATGGTTTAAGCTTTAGGTATGTATTTCGACAATGGAAAATCTTTATACTGCCAGTGGAAATTTAACTGCTCTATCTGTTGTGCACTGTGGTATCCTGAAATATTTACCAGTTTAGGGTTAAATCCGTCGCTAAGATCGGCTGTAAAATAAGTGTTCCCCATGCTGCCGCCACCAGCGGTACTGGCTTTTTGGGTACTAAACCAAAGGCCATCTACATGGCGATTAAAGTAGCCGATTACATGGTTAATGTATTCACCAGTGCCAACAGTTAAAGTTTCTACCGAATTGCCGGCTTTCCCCTTTAACCCGTCAGAAGTTTCGCTTCCATCGTAAAATACTTCAAGGCCACACAATACGCCAGCTTCGGCATATATTTTTATTTTACTGATTACCCCATTCTCTTTCCCTTTAAACTCGGTTGTTTTATACGGTCCGCCAAATAACCCTGTAGTTTTACTGTTAACGGTTTCTTTATATGCTTCATGTTCCGGATCGAAATATTTCCAGAGTTTAGCCGGAAGTAAAAATTCGTCGAGTTCTGTACCGTATTGAGTCTTTACCTGGTTTTTACGTTGCTCTGCAGCATTTCCGGCAAGTTGTTTATAATTTTCGTCGCCAATCCTGTTCGAGGTAAACTTCCATTCCATTTTCCAGCCGTCGTAGGTATCAACCGCTTCCGAAACATGGGTATCGCGTGGAAATGTGCCTCTCCCTTCAATGGTATAATCGCGCCTGTCTTTTACGTGTGCCATCCTGAAATCCATTACGGCTTTTCTGCTTTTCTCTACCTCTCCACTATATTCTTTAATACTGGCTTTTAGTTTCCTGAGGTTATTCGCTTTAACCGCATCAGTGGGCTCAACACCATAAAGGTCTTTATATTTTGTTACCATCATGTGCCTGAGGGCAATCATTAAAGTACCTAAACCCACCAGGTAAGGCAGCACTTCTTTCGATTGTTTAAGAAAGTGAGGTTCTTTTGTAACAATATTCAAAATTACGGCTTCGATATTATTTCCTTTAAAACCGCTATTCGTATTAATTTCTGCCAGGCTTTTCAATTGCCCTTCCAGCATTTCTTTGAGCTGTTTCAGCTGCGCTTCTTTAATCAGCTCCCTGATCCGCGCATCCACATAAACCTTCATTTGCTCCCAGAGGTTGGCCAGCTTATCCTCCTTACTCCAAAAATGCTCAACAATAACTTTAAGCCCACCACCAACTTCGGGCAGTGCGCCAATAAGCCCCAAAGCTGCAGTGTGAGCCATTTCGTTAATTTCTATAAACGATGTCGGATTATCGTCGGCGGGCTGGTCTATTACAGCTACAGGTTTAAAAAGCTGGTTATCGGTTGTAGTTAAACGATGCTGCACCACCTCAGCGTTATCAGCTGTACTTAAGCCATATACATCCAGGTATTTGCCACTGTTGAGGTTCATAATGCGGTAATAACCGTCGCCGGCAGGTATAAACCTGAATTGCAGGTTGGCTTTATCACGTTCCCACTGCCAGAAAATCGGATGTGCCCCATCATCTTTAGAACTGTTATGTATGGCTAAAAACCGCTCTCTGTAAGGCGCCATTAAAATGAAGTGGAAGTTGTTTCCAAATTCAAACCGAAATTGCTGTTGTTTATTGTCGGGGTCGAATTTCATCTGGATCAATCCGGTTCCGAGATTGGTATTGGCAAAGCCAAGTGCCTTTGCACTATGCTTTGCAATCAGATAATAGCTCTGATTGGCTAAAGGTTTAAACGACATGTGGGATGGAATATTAAATTTGGTTAAATGTATTTAATTAAATTTCGGCAGGAATCATCATTAATGAGTAAATGCGAAATAGTAGAGATGTTATGATGGATGATGTATGATGGATGATGTAAGATGGACGATGTAAGATGGATAATGGAATAAGCACCCGGCTCTGTGTACTTTGCGGTTAAAACGGATGATGGAATAAGCACCCGGCTCCGTGTACTTTGTGCCCTTCTCTCTGTGTGCTTTGTGGTTAAAAACGGATGATTAAAAAAGGATAATGGAATAAGCACCCGGCTCTGTGTACTTTGTGCCCTTCTCTCTGTGTGCTTTGTGGTTAAAAACGGAAAATGTAAGATGGATAATGGAATAAACACCCGGCTCTGTGTACTTTGTGCCTTTCTCTCTGTGCGCTTTGTGGTTAAAAACGGATGATGGAAAATGTAAGGTGGATGATGGAATAAGCACCCGGCTCTGTGTACTTTGTGCTTTCTCTCTGTGTGCTTTGTGGTTAAAAATGGATGATGGAAAATGTAAGATGGATAATGGAATAAGCACCCGGCTCTGTGTACTTTGTGCCCTTCTCTCTGTGCGCTTTGTGGTTAAAAATGGATGATGGAAAATGTAAGGTGGATAATGGAATAAGCACCCGGCTCTGTGTACTTTGTGCCCTTCTCTCTGTGTGCTTTGTGGTTAAAAACGGAAAATGTAAGATAGATTTTTTGCCACGGAGACACGGAAAACACAGAGGATTTACTTCGTGGTCAGAACTATTAAATCCCATATAATTCCTTATTCGTTCTGATAAACTTTTCCCGAAGATCGCTAAAAGTTTCCTTTTGATTTTCAAAAAGCATATCTTCAGATACGATGGTTTTCATGATGTATATATTGCCTTGCCGCTCTCCAAAACAATAACCAGCAGTAGTTACACAAACAAAACAATCCGAACCATCATCAATTTTATTTTCAAGGCTACGATAAACAGCTTTCATATCTTCGCTTAAAACAGCGTAGCTAAAGCCCCTGTGTGTAGCAAAATAACGCTTGATCAGATCACCTGCCGAAGCCAAAAAATCCTTTGCAATCCGTTCTCTGTACCGTTTAAAAAAATGCGGTGAAAATATAGTTATAAATTCTTCCTCTATCGCTAATGCAACTGCATAAACACCTTCTGCACGAGTGTATAACCCATATACGCCGACAAGCGGATTCTTTTTACCACTTCTTTTCATAGCGGTAAATGTTAGGATAAAATGATTTTTCTTTATCCTGGTATAACAATCATAAGAATAGGCAAATGGATACCTGCTGGCTTTTAAAACCCTCCGCTTAAATTCTTTCTGGCAATAAAGGATTTTATTTTTAAGTGTAGGCAGATCATTGTATAACTCATTCTGAATTTCAGTAAAAGTCATTGAATGTACGATCATAAAACATTCGTTTAGGTAATTTAACACAGTTTATTGAACAGACCTTGCCGGGAGGATCAGCAACCTACCTAAAAGCTCCGGCGGCCCACCTAAAAGCTCCGGCAACCCACCTAAAAGCTCCGGCGACCCACCTAAAAGCTCCGGCAACCTACCTAAAAGCTCCGGCAACCTACCTAAAAGCTCCGGCGACCCACCTAAAAGCTCCGGCGACCCACCTAAAAGCTCCGGCGACCCACCTAAAAGCTCCGGCAACCCGGCTAGAAGCTCCGGCGACCAGGCTAATAGCTCTGGCGACCTACCTAAAAGCTCCGGCAACCCGGCTAAAAGCTCCATTAAATGCAACCCGGGGAACCAACCTGATACCCCGGGTTAAAATATACTAGATGATAGTATCAATCTTTTTGCCGCGACTTGGGAAACGCTGCTTCAGGTCATCGTATATGGCCTGCGTGCCCGGAATACCGGAGCGGCTTGCCCCTTTTATAGAGTGATAGATGATTAAAGCGGCTTCGTAAGCTTCGCCACCCGCTACCATCCCTGTATCTTCCATAGCCCGTATAATTGTATTGAGCTGCTGGAAAATACCATAAATATCAGAAGCGAGTTTATTGTCTTTTTTGGCTTCATTTAAATCAACGTACAGTGGTATTAAAGATGGATTCTGTGTGGCATACTCAAGCGTTTTGTTTACAAAGGCAATTGTTTTATCGCCCATTTTAAGGGTCGACATTCTTTCTTCTGAAGTTAAGCTGATTAATAAAACTGGCGCTAAAGCTGTTTTTAATGCTTCGAATGCAGCGGCAATGGCTGCTGATTGCTCTGGGGTGATTTCTGTCGAAATCTTGTTTTTAGAACTCATGATTAATGAATTTTAAGTTAGTATTAAGGTTAATTATAATCCTCTTAAAACTGCAAGCCTAAACCAATAGCAAAGCCGGCCATTGATGGGCTTGTAGCTGTAAATAAAATGTGGGATGAATTAACCATCATAACCATGGGATAGCTGGCAGATAATGGTGCTACGATATAGCGCTGATCGTGATTTAAATATAAGAAAATGACCGGAAAGAAAATATATTTTAATAAAATTTTTTAAGGGTTCAGCCACCTCAAACCATATCTGCCTCATCAAGTCGCATATAACCCCTTAACTTGTCGTTTTTGCACGTTAACACCCAAGGGTAAGGGCTGTATCTTTGAGTAAACTAAATAAGAAAACAAATATGGCAACTCAAATTTTTGTAAACCTGGCTGTTAGCGACCTTAACAAATCAGTAGAATTTTTCACCAAACTTGGTTATACTTTTAATCCGCAATTTACCGACGAAAAAGCAACCTGCATGATCATCAGCGATACGATTTATGTGATGCTGCTCACCAGAACCTTTTTCCAAACTTTTACTACAAAAGAAATTGTAGATACCAGCAAAGCAATAGAATGTTCTATCGCCCTATCGGCCGATAGTAAAGATGCGGTTAACGCAATGGTAGATAAAGCGGTAGCTGCAGGTGCTACCATACCAAACCCGGCTACAGATTATGGTTTTATGTACCAGCATAGCTTTGATGACCTTGATGGCCACCATTGGGAATATGTATGGATGGACCCGAACGGCATGCCTGAGCATCAGGGGTAATTTATATATAAATTATAAAGGGCAAGTAGCGGATTTTCGTGCTTGCCCTTTGATTTTCTATTTTGATACCAGCCACAGGCTTGCACCAGCAAAAGAGATTTTATTATAATTTAACCTTTAAAAATGATAAGCCAGTTAGTGAAAAATTGTTTTTACATTAATCATTTATTTTTATTTCAATTTCTTCTCTACATACAACATCCATAATGTTGTTCTGGCTAAGTACACGAAAGCTTCTAAGGTTTAGCATTTCGAGAGGATAGCTCTTCTCAGGTGCTATGAATTTAGTAAAACTACTCTCTTTACTAACTCCCAATAAACCCAACCATTCAAAATTATCCCCTTGAAAGAAAATTTCCTGTATCAATGAATACCCTTGTACATCTTTAAATGTGAATATAAATTCAGGTGACCCCCGCTTGTAATGTGCTAAAGTAATTTGAAGTCTCCGTTTTGGCATATCATATTCCATTTTATCAATCCCAAAATCGATATAGGTCGACTTTGGGAAATGCTCTTCCATATAACTTTTTAACTCACTTATTTCTAACCTCATATCATTTAATTATAGAATCTCCATTTCCCAATATTTTTCCATATTGAGTGCTAATTAGATAGTATTACGAATATAATAGGATTTTATGTATTCAAATTGGACCATTCAACAACTCAAAATTATTGGTTGACTTGTCATCATCATTTTGTTATCTCAGCAAATAATATATAGTGATAACATTTTTATTCCATTCATATACTAGCACTAGCAAAAGAATTACTTGCCTTTAGTAAACAAGAATTCTCTTCCCTGTGAATTGATCAGTATTAAATTATTGTGATCTGATTTAACCACTTTATAAGCCTCCGTTCGCGGTGGTTCAATCATGTTACGTTGTGGCTTAAGATCAACAAATACATCACTTCTCTTTTGTAGGAATCTACTGAAAGGGATAATTATACGGTTATAACCTATAAAATCAACAGTGAAATATTGGATTTTTTCAGCTTTATCCACCCGTAAACTAGTTTTTCCTTCCGACATTGAGTCTGCGGCAAAAACAATATTAAATTCTCCATCTCTTAAAGCAACCTGTACGCCATTCATCGGCGTTTTACCATCAAATGCCTGAACAAAGATACGGGTGTATCCGTAAAGCTCATTACTGGTGTTGATTTTATAGGTAGATGAATCTTTATCCTCTAACTTAAAATAGTTCAGGTATAGATGATCATTATCTATTCTAAATGATCCCTCTCCATATTTGTCGCTAACATGGCCAGTTGATTGATCTTTGAAACCCGAGCCATTAAAAGTCAGTGTCCGGGTGCCAGCATCTACGCCCGCGGAATAAACGTAAGTGCCTTTTATTTGGGCAAATGAGATTCCTGTCGTTAAAAACAGGATAACAGTAAGCGTATATCTGTTGAGCATATTACCTTTTTATGATTTTAATAAGAATGTGCTGGAATTTGGCCTTAGCCTCTCGCTAAAACAATTTGTTATTGCGAGAATTTAATCTTCTTAAAGTAGGCTTTCTTAATTTCAATCAGTATCACGCCATTGGCGCCTCTGGCGCCATATATTGCTGTTGCTTTTGCACCTTTTAAAATTTCTACTTTCTCGATCCAATCAGGCGATAGTTCATTCATCCTTAAAGCATCAAGTATACAGCCTTTTTTACCAGCATAAACATAGTAAAGTGGTGTTTGATCTAGCGAAATTGTTGAGATACCTCCCAGCATTATCCTGCGCTCAGCGGTTAACTTAACCACAATTTTGTCATTGATGTAAGTCTCTCCTTTCGAAAAACCCGCTAAATTAAAAATGAACTTACTAATCAAATCCTTATCATTCAAGCTAAGTTCAAATTTGCCGGTAGAGTCTGTTATGGCCAGCACCTTTTCATCTCCCTTTTTCCTGATTTCTACACCACTTAAGGGATTGCCATTTAAATTATCCACTACATTACCTATAATCACATTACTCAAAGTAGGCAGGTTGTGTGCTGCTTCAACGTATAAGGACAAAGATTTAGGATGTTGCTCGCTGGGCACTACAACAGGTTTTAAATTTTGTGCCTGGGCTGGGCTAATTACAAATGCGCCTAAAGCAAACGGCACCAGCCAATGCCAGCTAAGCCTTGAAGAAGGCAAAACAAGCTCCCGGTTTAGCTGACTGGCCAATACCCGTCCACATACATTCTCATTTTTATTTTTAAAGAATTGAATTAGTTCCTTATCGGATTTAGCTGATAGATCAAGAATGTTTTTATTACAACGGCTACAATGATGGTTCCCATCTGCACGTTCGATTTCATTCCATTGCTTTGTACAGGGATTGGTTAATACTAATTGTAAACTTTTCATGCTTTAGGTTTTAGAGAAGATGCAATAGCATACAATATTCCATAACACTGCCTTATTGTGTAATCGAAATTTAGAATTAATTAAACCCAATTTTCAACAGAAAAAACAATCCCCTTGTCACACAAAGATTTTTTCTGTGTCTTTTATCGATATGAATAAAGCCATTCCTTTTGCAATCCTATTATGTGCTTCCATCACTGAGAGTCTTTGGGCGCAACAAACCGTAAACCTGATCACCACGGATGTTGATCATTTCTGGCAGGCTTACGATAAAATCAATGCAACAAAAGACACCAGCGCACAGTTCACTTACCTCAACACCCTATTTCTGGAGAAAGCTACACCCGGCCAAAAGGCAATGATACAGGCAAGGAATTATACCCCAAAGATTACCTGAATGCCATTACCCAAAAGCAAACTTATTTTAATTCCATCCGATCTAATACGTTAAAGGCAAAAGATTATGCAGCCGCCATTGCGAAAAAAACCGACAGGCTGAAACAACTTTACCCGGCATTAAAACCAGCAGAAATCTATTTTACGGTAGGTGCCTTTAGAAGCGGCGGAACCACAACGGGTAAAATGGTACTGATTGGAAGTGAAATTGCCATGGCTAGCGAGCACCTTGACAATTTGGTTTTCACCAACGTTCACGAATATGTGCATACCCAGCAAAAAACAAACATCGGCGATAATTTATTGGCGCAATGTGTAATGGAAGGGGTTGCCGAATTTGTTTCCGAAAAAGTGATGGCCATTCCTTCTACCCTTCCTGCGCTTACCTATGGAAAAGCACATACCGAAAGTATTAAGCAGGTATTTACACTACAAATGTTCAATGCCGGAAATGGTTTTTGGCTATACAGCAATGCTGAAAATCAATTTGGGCTGAGGGATCTCGGTTATTATGTGGGTTATGCCATTGCCGAAAAATATTATGCAAAAGCAACAGATAAAGCCAGGGCAATTGCTGAAATGATTGAGCTCGACTACAATAATATGGAAGCCCTGGCTGCCTATGTAGATCAATCAGGTTATTTCGATCAAAGGGTTAAGCAATTAAACGACGAATATGAAAAGAACCGTCCGCTTGTGCTTAGTACCACACCCGAAAAATTATCAGATACTGGCGATACCCTGAACTATAAATTTAAAATCGTTTTTTCGAAACCCATGGATAAACGTTTCAGAAACTTTGATTATGGCCCCTTGGGTAAAGATAACGCTATGTTTATTAAAAATTTCACTGGATTTTCTGCTGACGGCTTCACTGCCGAATTCGATGTTCAGTTAAAACCGAACAGACAGTACCAAATTGTACTTGGAGAAGGTTTCAGAGATTTGAATGGTGTAAGGATCAAACCTTACCTGATTGATTTTAAAACCGGAGAAAAATAATGCTCAATAACTGAGTGTATTATTTCTTCTGCTGAACCAACTATATATCAGCTTAAATCGCTTTATAATCCTGATATGGCAAGAAACTTCTCGCCCAGCTCAAAAAAAAAGGCGATTAACTTTCTTTAGTCGCTTTAAAGCTCCCCTAACTGGGCAATTCCCGAACCAAATTATGGCCAAACAGTGGAATATTCAAAAAATGATCAACAATAAGACGAATATAATGTACGGAGGTGGTGGCGTATATATGAATGACAAAACCTCCACAACAATTACTCCCGAACAGATGAACATCATTATTGAAAATTATAAATTTGGCAGATTAAATTTAGGTTGATGAGTATATATACAAAACCCACGTTATTAGCTATTGCGGTTTTTATCGTAATAACTCTTATTTACTCAACATTTGAAGCCGAATCAGACGGTTTTACTTTAATCGGATTCCCTTTAACATTTAACAAATATACAGAAGGCAAAATAGATCCCTCTGATATTGGATTGGCGCATATCGGCTTTAATACCAGTAATTTTCTATTAGATATGCTTGTGTTATTGGTGTTCATTTGGGGATTTAATTTCATTTGGAAAAAATATTTAAAAAAACATAGTGTATGAAATTGATACCCATCGTAAATGTTTGCGGTTCACTAGTTCTCATCCGATTAATGGCCCCCTCTCAACCCTATCGGACCATGACTAATATAAACACCTTTAAAGCGTATGGAAAAACCAATCCATTTGACCCCTACCCGCCAATTCACTTACAGTCAGGCAAGTAAAACTTTACAACAATTTTATTTCCGTTGAGAGGGGTCAATGTACCCTTGTTTATCCAACTGTATCCGTAAAGAGAGATACGAACCCTAATAACTTCATATTAACGAAATTGAAAATAGAAATGTTCAAATTTTGTGCAAATAAAAAGCCCCACTCGGACAAAGTGGGGCTAACTGACCAATTATCAGCTCCCTCTGCTGGGCTCGAACCAGCGACCCTCTGATTAACAGTCAGATGCTCTAACCAGCTGAGCTAAGAAGGAGTGCTGGTTGTTTCCTAAAACGTGATAATATATACTTTTCAGTAAACTTACCCTTGTTCGTTTTGGGAGTGCAATATTAGCGCTTTTAAATTATTTATGCAAAAAATAAATCAAATATTATTTAAGAAAATGTCCCTCCGTTTTTAGCGGAAGAACATTTCTTTATTTTAAAACTGAATATCAGCCGGTTACCTGTTCCTATTTAACGATCCAGGGAGCGAGGTTAATATCATCTACACCGTTATACTGACGTTGCAATGCCACTTTAAGGTTATCGCCATTAGTCGTTCTTTCGATAGTGGTGTACTGAAAACGTTTCGGAATCCTTTGGCTGTTACCTGTACCAGGGCCCGTCAGGAATTGAGGGATGCCTGTTCTGCGGTATTGGTAGTAAGCTTCGAAACCTGAATTACGGAAATACGCCAGGTATTTTTGGGTAAGGATCTGTTTTAAACCATCGGCCGTATTGCCTGCATATTTAACCGCAACCTGTGCATAGTAATCGCTTTCGAACGAGAAGTTGATGTTATAAGTTTCGAACTCGCCAAGCTTGCCATCCTTTTTAAGGAAGGTAACTACATTACTTCCATCTTTAATGCCATAAAAGGCGATAGAAGCCTGAATGCCTTTTTTATACCAGCTTTCGGCATCGCCATTGGCCCAACCACGGTTAATACCTTCGGCTTTGATGAAACACAATTCCGGGTAAGAAATAATGAAAGTATTTTCGGCGGTATAACCACTGTAATACCTGTAGCGGCCAATAAGCGAATACAAACCTTTCTGTACTTTATCCAACATTATCCCCTGATCTTCGCCCGAGCTTGCACCAACAAAATTGCGGTAATCGGTAATCGCATATCCATTGGCTTCAGCTATTCCCCTTGCAGGTTCTGCTACCATGTAGGCGCGTGGATCTTTAAGGCCCGACAAGGTATTTAAATAAGTGCCAGCCATGTTATAGCGCAAAGCATCATTACCAAAATTGTCCTTATTGTTAGGGTATTTGTTAAAACTTTCGTTGTACACAAACTGAAGGTTATCGGCCATGCTGTCCATTACAGGGTATTTGGTAGGGTTATCCAATACGGCAGCAAACTGTTGTTTCACCTGCAGATCTGCATCATCAACCCTGCTGCTTAAATGGATCAACACCCTTAACTTAAAGGTATTGATCACTTTTTGCCAGGCCACCAAATCGTTTTTAAGGTAAATATCACCCTTTAGCTCTTTATTGCCCGCAGCAATTAAAGTGCTCAGGTTTTGATTAGCTTCTTCTAACCAAACCAACGATTGTTTAAAAACATCTTTTTGGGTATCGTATTTTGGCGTAAGGTTGGCCACGCCTTTTAAAGCCTCCGTCATTGGGATATCGCCTACCTTTAAACTCATTTTCACAAAGAAATAAGCTTTAAAGAATTTGGCCAGGGCCAGGTAAGGTTTGCCTACTTCGCCACCTAAACGGTTGGCTTCTTCTTCCATTTTACCCACGTTTTTTAATGTGGTATAATCTAATGAAGCGCCTGTCCAATCGTAATTGTTGGTTGCATAATAAAAATAATTTGCCGCGGTGTACTGGTTCCATCTTTCTGAACCCGAAAAAGGTGCTTCGTACATATCGTATAAAATACCATTCAGCACTAAGTTGGGCGGCACACTTTCGGCCTGGTTTGGATTTTTAAAGTTGTCTTCAAATTCTTTCTTACATCCGCCGCAAACTGCAACCATGATGAAGAGGAACAAAATTTTATATATCGTTTTCATAATCTTTTGTGCTAACGGTTAAAAAGTAACATTCAGGTTAAAGCCCACACTTCTGGTGGTTGGCGTTTGCAGGGTAGAAGTGCCTTCTCTGCCCGAATACTGATCTACATCCACATCATTGTAGGTAGAATTAATGAAATACAGGAGGTTACGTCCCACTACCGAAATATTGGCCGAGCGGATAAAGGTTCCTTCCAATAATTTTTTAGGCAATTGATAACCAAAGGTCACTTCGCGCAATTTTGCATAAGTACGGCTCATCATCGTATTTTCTTTAGCACCGTAAAACACACCTAAATAATCCTGCAATAAAACAGGGGTATTATTTGGAGCGAAAGAAAGATCGCCATAATTGGTAATTACACCCGTAACCGGATCGAAATTAAGTTTACCGTTATTGGCAACCACTACCCCATCGCCTACCCATGTACCTTTGTAGTTAGGGTCGTTTACGTGGATATAATCCTGGTACCTGGCTTCGCCCATTTTGCCTTGAATGGTTTCGATCTGACGACCGCCCTGGAACGATTTCAACCTTACATAATCCTGCATTACACCGCCCACTTTACCATCTAACTGGAAGCTGAACGAGAAATTTTCGTACCTGAACTTATTGCCGATACTCCATACCCAGTTTGGATCGGCGTGCCCCAGCAATTGGTTAACCGGTAACGAAATCGGTGTTCCGCTTGCCGTATGAATGACTTGTCCGCCTGGTGTTTTAGCCAATACTGAGCCATAAATGTTATCGATGCGGTCGCCTGTTTTGAAAAACTGATCAACCGATGTTTCACCAGGGGCAAGTTCTTTATAAACCTGTTTGTAGGTAGACCAGTTGATCATGACATCCCAGCCAAATTTATCAGTCATGATTGGCGATCCTGATAAGCTCAGTTCTACCCCGCTATTCTGTGTTTTACGCCCGTTAATAGTATTTACATCATATCCGGAAGCTTGCGGAATACTTTGTTTAATAATTTTTGGCCCGTCGATATACCTGAAATAAGTAGCCTCGAAACCTAACCTGTTTTTCAGGAATTTAAGATCGATACCCCCTTCGTAATTGGTTCTGCTCTGCGCCCTGATATTATTCAAATCGATCAGACTATTGGTATAATAAGCACCGGTTTGGTTGTTATAAGTCTGCCTGATGGTGTATGGAGAGGAAAGACCATAAACCGGCCCGCCGTAAGAAGAGCTGTATTCGGCACCATATCCTATCGGATAACTTTGCAATGGTGTTGCACCGATATAATCTTGTGTACCTAAACCAGGATCTTTAACATTGGCATACGATGCCCTTACTTTTGCAAAAGAGATAAACTCAGGCATTTTTACGTAATCAGAAATTACTGAGCTTAAGGAAACTGAAGGATAGAAAGCTGCATTATTCTTTGGCGGCAGCGCAGAGTTTTTATCTACACGGCCAGTGGTATTAATATTCAGGTATTTCTTGAAACTTAAATCAACTGAATAAAAAGCACTTAACACCAACATTTTAGAGTTAAAATCGAAAGCTTTAACTGGATTTTTAGAATTAGAGAAGTTATATACATTCGGAACATTCAGGTAATCGGTTGAAGTAAAACTAGAGTTATAGCTGAAGTTACGGGCATTACCGCCACCAAAAGCACTGATTTCGAATAAATCGCCCACGTTTTTATTGTATTTCAAAATCAACTGCGTATTATTTTCGAACATGCTGCGGCGGTCTTCCCTGTAATCGCCCAAACCTTCTTCACGACCGTAAGGATGCGCAGAAAAAGGCATTTTCTCTGTTCTTAACTGATCGTAGGTAGAAATCTGTGTTTTTAATAACACGTCCAGGCCTTTGCTGATATTGTAATTTAAGGAAGCATAACCGTTAATGTCGTTCTTTTTATGTCCCCGTAACCATTCGTACGACATAAAATAAGGATTATGGTAACGTTGGTATTCTGCATAGATAGATTGAATACCTTCTTTACCCGGCTGCCAGTAATTTTTCATGTCATCAATGTTCCAGTCGGCACCGCCCCAAAGTGTCATGTTATAAATCACACTATTCGGACCGTAGTTTACATCAGGAATATTATCAGAAAACTGACGGCTGTAATTGATGTAGGTTTCGGCCCTTAATTTAGGGGTGATGTTATAAGAACCGCTTACGTTAAAGTTATTGATATTTAACTGTGTGTTCGGGATAATTCCTTTCTGGTAATTGTTAGAAATGGAAACCCTTAAATTGTACTTATCAGTTGCTGAAGATAGCGCCACGTTATTGGCAGAAAGTAAACCTGTCTCTATAAAACGTTTTAAGTTATCCTTTCCGCGGGCTACCCATGGCGTACCCTGGCGCACACCGTTTACCACAGGGCTATCGTATTGAGGAATTAACTGACCTTCGAATTTCGGACCCCAGATGTCATAATCGCCATCATTTAAACCACCGCCTTTACCATCACCAAAGGCATAAGCACTGTGCTCACCTGGTCCGTACTCATCCTGGCTTTTTGGCAAAGCGATAAATCCTGAATTAAACTGGGTGCTTGAGTTGAGTTCTACCGTAAAACCTTTGTCGCTTAGTTTACCTCTTTTAGTGGTAATCAATAAAGCACCGTTATAAGCCTGGTAACCATAAAGTGCTGCAGCAGCAGGCCCTTTAAGTACGGTATAGGTATCAATATCATCCGGATTGATGTTCCAGGTATCCGAATTGATCGGCACCCCATCTACCACCACCAGATTTACATCGTTACCACGGAGGTAAAGTGACGAACGGCCCAAAAGTTCGGATGATACACCCACGGTTAAACCTGCAACTTTACCTACTAAACCATTTACCGGGTTGGCTTCTCTGGCTTTTACCAGATCGGCGCCTTTAACCTCCTGAATGGCATAACCCAGGTTCCGCTTTTCTTTACGGATACCAAGGGCGGTAACCACCACTTCGTTTAGGTTTTTCGAATCTGTTTTTAGGATGATGTTAAGGTTTGCTCCGGTAACCTGCACCTCTTGTGTAAGGAAACCGATTGAACTTACCACAAGCGTTTCGCCCGTTTTGGCATCGAGGGTAAAACGGCCAGATAAATCGGTTGAAGTGGCTTTTTTGGTGCCTTTTACCAATACACTCACACCGGGAACCGGTTGCTGTGCATCGTCTTTAACCATACCGGCTATTTTTGTTTGCGCCCATGTAAAATAGGGCGTGAGGCATAATAACAATAAAGCTACCATGCACATCTTCATCTTGTAGAGATGTTTCATTTATCTATAAAATTTTTATGGTTTATAGATGCAATGATAAGATGTGCATGTTAGCCCAATGCAATCATAAAGTTAACAAAATACCTTGTTTTTGTTTAGTATTTGTTAACACAGTATTTTCTTAATGCTTTCTGCTGCATAACCGGCACTTGCGGTCATTCCTTTGCCGCCAATGGCAGTGCGGATATGGATACGGTCGTCCAGATCGTAAGTTACAATGTGTTTGGTAGCATGCTGCGGATAAAATCCGGCCCAGGTACTTTGCAGTTTGCGTACATCAAAATCCACTATCCGGGCAGCTTCGGCTAACATCAAGTCATTAATGTGGGTACTTAAATCGAAGCCCAGGTCATCAAAATGGTTTACATCAGCATATACGTGCGAATCGCCGATGATGATGGTATTATCTGCTGCTTTTTTAAACAGGATATGGATGCCCCATTTTTTCAGTTCTTCGTAATGTTCAGGTGTTTTAATGCTTTTAAATGAAGGACAATAGTGCTCAAAACTCTCGTAACGGCGGGTAGTTAAACCCGTTAAAATATTGCCTTCCAGTGCTACATCGGGCATCGGGATACTGCGCATCATCTGTAATTTGCTTACCACAATGCCGCTTTCGCTAAACAATTCGGGGTACAGCAATTTAAACTCATAACCATTGCAGATAATGGCTTTCTCGGCCGTAAAAAGCTCGGTATTGTTTTTCAGTCCCACTTCTACCCCGATGCCTTTGCTTTCGCATGCGGTAACCGGACTATTGTATTTAAGCGTGTACTTTTCGAATTTTGTCTGCATGTACTGGTGCAAACGGTGGATCATCTGATCGGGTGCTACGCTGATTTCCTGCGGAAAAAATATGGCCTCCCTGGCATAAGAAGATTTAATGGCCGGATACTTTTTTAAAATAGCTTCCTGATTGAGCAATTCTGTTGTATAACCAATGGTATCGTAATGCGCTTTCAACTCGTGGATCAAGGTGCATTCATCATCATCTGAGGCAATGTACACACTGCCGTTCTGTTGTACAGAAATATCAAATTCACGCTGGATGGATTTATAAATCTCTAAACCGGCCACACCATATTCAAACCATTCGGCCTCCATACCCGATGGCACTACCTGACCAAAGTTGCGTACTGTAGCCCCTACCGGAAAATTGTCTTTTTCGAGCTGCAATACAGATTTACCTAAAAGTAAGGCATGGTAAGCGTGGAAAGTACCTAAAATACCACCGCCAACTACAATAAGATCGAAATGTTTATTCATTGTTTATTTATTTTTTGTGTGAGATGCTTTAAATAGCACCTACATCGATGTTAATATATTTTAAAAATTATTCGTCATCCGATAGCTATCGGGTTGGGAATGACAAAACTGTTTATAAAAGCCACCTCAACTTCGTTACCATTAACAAATTCCAAATAAAAAAATCGTCATTGTGAAGAGGAACGACGAAGCAATCATTCATGCTCTACGACCACAATAAAGATTGCTTCGTCGGCTGAAAAAGCCTTCCCGCAATGACGATAAATGGTAAAAAGCAGCCAAAACTTTTTTTATTTCCCAGTTAAAACCACGCTTCCTGACGCTTGCATCTTTTTATTGGTAGCCAATGTTTTCCTTCTGAAATAAATTAATGAGAGTATGCTGCACACGCCACCAATCAGCGGAACGGCAAACAAACACTCTTTAAAAAAGTGCATCCAGCTGATGTTGGTTTCTCCAAACTCGTGCAACATCAATACCGAAAAACTACCTACATAACCAATAGAATCAGCCACATACATAATAAAACCGATATTACTTTTATAGTGAAAATTGGCAATCATCCGTTCAAAGAAAATCGCATTATACGGAATATAGGCCATGTATAGTCCCATTCCCAGTAAAGCCATCCAGGTAACCGGTCCCATATATCCACGATCGAAAAAGAAGGTACTTACGCCGATCAATAAACAACCGGCAATAATCATGATATGGATCACGGTAAAGGCTTTGAGATTATCTTTAATCAGGATCAAAAGCCCCATCATCACCAGCACCACCACCGAAATGAGCGTATCAATCTGGGTATAAATATGGTTGTTATGGATACCAAGGCCATTCCAGATTTCTACCTCAAAATTATCGCGCATATCGCGGATACAGGTTAGCAATACATAAATGATGATGGTTAAGATAATACCTGGCAAAAATGTGGTGATAAAGGCCTTCCGTTGGTTCCCATCCATCGGTACCCGCTTGGTACGCAACTCCTGATCTTCTTTTGAAGGTGGTGGAATTACTTCCAAACAGAAAACGAACAGCAGCAGGGCAGGTAAAAATACCAGACCCGTTAAAAAAGGCATCCAATAATCGCTTACTGAAGCAAAGGACATCAGAGAGCGGGCCACGGTTTTCACAAAACCTGAAGCAAAAATTAAACTGATAGACATTAAAGCGCCCATAAACTCAGTTGTTTTTCTGCCTTCGAGGTAACTGAACACCAAACCCCAGATCATGCCCAGCGGAAAACCGTTAAGAAAGAGAAATATAATATTGTAAGGAGCAGGTACCAGCGCAAAACCAAGCAGGGCAAGCCACGAAAAAAGGATCAGAAAAATAATGCTCCTGGCGCGGTTACTTTTTCCCGATTCGGAAATAAAACGGATACCATAAAACTTACTAAGGGTATACCCTACCATCTGTGCAATCACAAGCCAAACCTTATAATCAATGTGCAGAAATTCCTGATGCTCGAAAGTGGCCGAAGCAAAGGCTTTCCTAAACGCATACATACTGGTGTAACAACCAAAGGCTGCTACACCACCAATCACAGTAACCAGCCAATAGGGCCAGTGTTGTGCTTTTTTACGGGCAATATGAAGCAAGCTCATTGCATTATAAATTTAATATCCCGGCTACGGTATCATTGGATGCCAACCTATCTAACAAGATTAATCTAATTTCCATAATTATTAACATTAAAACACAATAGTAAACAATGTTTATTATTTGTAAACAAATGTTAAGTTATCAAATTGTTAAATCTGCCTGGCCTGGGAAGCTTATTTGCCAAACGGCTCTAACACAGGCTTTCCCCGCCAGCTTTGCGGTTGTTGCAAGCCCATCAACCAGGCAAGTGTAGCTGCAGTATCGTAAGTAATGATAACATCTCTTATTTCGTGGTTTTTTCGTACACCAGGACCAGAAATAATCCATGGAATCTGCACTTCATCAAGCGATTTACCGCCATGGCCTTTACCCGTTCCCCCGTGATCAGCAGTTACTAAAATAATGGTTTCATCGGCAATACCTGCATCTTTAACTGCTTTTACAATTTTACCAATGCGCTGATCTACCAGCTCCAGTTGTTTGTAATAGGCGGGTGTACGGTGACCGATGGCATGTCCTGTATTGTCAGGTTCGTCTAAATGCAGAAAAGTAAAATAAGGTTTTTCTTTTTTAATAATCGCGGCAGCAGTATCGGCACAAAAATCATCTTTTTCTTTACCGTTCACTACTATATTTACAGCTTCTTTTTCGAACAAATAACCGATACCGTTCCAGCTATAAACAATAGCAGTTTTAGCGGTTTTTTTCTGATCCCTGATCACGCTGAATATCGTGGGGAATATGCCATAAGAAGTTTTGGTTACTGAAGGGATTTCGGGTACCTTGCTGTCCCACTCGGTGTAACCATGTTCGGTTGGCCCTGCTCCCATCAACAACGAAGCCCAGTTAACCGCACTGGATGATGGCAGCACACAACGCGCCTTATCGGTCCACGAGCCATTGGCCATTAAAGCTTTAAGATTAGGCATATTGGCTTCCTGCAGGGCATAACCTCCAAAGCCATCGCAACCGATGAGGATGACATGTTTAATTTTTTTTGGCTGTGCCTGTGCACACACAGCAATGCAAAGCAGCAGAATAGTGCTTTTAAGAAATTTTTTCATATTTATAATTTGCCTGCTAATATAGGCTTGGTTTATAAAGATGAAGATAAAAATTTGTTAAGTATAAATAAACTTTGTTTACTAAATTGTTACTCGAAGAAATAAATTACCAGCATCAATGCCTTGGTATCGCCAATGTTAACAGGCGTATGCGAAAGCCTTCCGTCGAAAAGCATGGAGTCGCCTTTTTCGAGTATCACTTTCTTTTTTGCAAACTGGTATTCTACCTTGCCTTCAATCATGTATTTAAACTCAAAAGCTTCAGTTTTTACCATCGGACGGTGTGAATTTACTTCAAGCTCGAGCAGCACAAAATCGGCGGTAGAAAATTTGATGTTCTTGGTTAAAATACGCGAGTAGTTAAAGCCAACAGCCTGTTCTTTTTCGAATTTCTGGTAATTATCCTTCCGTTTTACCAGCACAGGGGCATCTTTTTTATGAAAATTGATATCTTTAAAAAAGCTGTTTAAATCAATCTCCAGACTCTTAATAATGTCCATCAATACCATAAGCGATGGGATGGTCCTGCTGTTTTCGATCTGGGAAATAAGGCCTTTACTTACTTCTGCCTTATCTGCAAGTTCCTGAACGGTAATGCCAAGTTCTTTACGTCTTTCTTTGATTTTTCCGCTTATCTGTAAAAGAATTTCTTCCTGCATGGTTAAAATAGAGATTAATAGCGCTAATGTATTATTTTATTCCTGTATTCTAAATGAAACATTACAATAGTTACACCTCACCATGTTTAAGGAAGTGGATTTACCTAAAATAGTGCATCCCTCTCCAAATGGAGAAGGAAAGCACAGACTTTGCTTTTAACCCGGCTGATTAGCATGAGTTAAAGAAAATTGGTAAGGATAAACTAGCGGTAATGGCCGTGTACCCAATGGCGACCGCCATGAGGGCCAACAACATAGTAACCGGGTACCCAGTGGGCACGTGGCGCTCGTGCACTCACTACGCATGCACTAAAATTTAACGCCAAAACCAATAAGAGCAACGCATTTACAATCTTTTTCATAACCTAACCTTTTAAGTAAAAAAATAAATCAAGCTTTACGCTGTGTGTATAATTTGGACAGGTGCGTAATAAAAAAGTTTAATTGTTTAATTGTTACAATAATAATTTCAATTAAAACATCTCCGTGTTTTCCGTGCATCCGTGGCCAATTAAGCAGAACGAATGATCCTTCGACTCCGCTCAGGATGACAAAATGCAATAATAGTCGTCGTATGTTAAACAAAAAACGGCCTGACCTTTATCAGGCCAGACCGTTATATCTATTTCTTTAAAAAGATTAGAAGCTATACCTCAATCCCAATTGCATCTGGTAACGTGATGCAAAGAAATCTTTTGAGTAAGAAGTTACATCTTTTTGAGCAAAGGTATAAACCGGATAGGCTGTTGGTGTGCCTGCAGTTTGAACTTTGATACCCATACTGGCCATAGAGTTATAAGTGTTAGGAGAAAAATACTGGATTCCCCAATCTTTATTCAACAAATTAGTTAGGTTAACAATATCGTAAGTTAAAGTAAGTACATGCGGGTGTTTTCCTTTTGCCACCTGAATATCCTGCGAGAAACGGAAATCAGCCTGAACATTCCAAGGGGTACGTGCACCGTTACGCTCTGTAAAATCGCCACGACGGGTACTTAGGTATTTATCACCATTAATGTAATTATCAAATGCTGCAGCCTGTGCAATTCCATCTGGTGTATTGGCAAAGAATTTCTGTGTTTCGCCTACAGCCGGCACATACATTAAACTTACGGTTTGTCCCGTTCCATTGATCCTTGTGTTCACTAAGCCCAATGAGTATGGCGAACCCGACTGACCGCTGAAGAACAACGAGAAGTTAGATACATATTTATTGTTTTTAAACCAATCTAACCTGTAATTGATGGTCGAGATAATCCTGTTGCGGATATCGAAGTTAGAATAAGCCAAACCTGGATTATTTGGATTAAGCGCCTGGTTTAACTGCCAGTTAGACTCCATCGAGTTACGGATACCATTGGCAATATCTTTCGATCTTCCGTAGGTATAAGCCACCATCATATCTAAGCCCATAGGAAGTGATTTACTTACCTGTGCTGTTAAACTGTATTTGTATCCTTTATCTGTATTTGATAAAAGGTAGGCATTGGTATATAAAGGATTAATTTTGGTACCTGAATAAATTGGCATCTGTTTCTGTGTATCATAAACCATGTATTTTGGATTATCTACATAGTTGATCTGTTGAAACTGCACATCTTTAATTACCTGGCTAAAAATTCCCTCCAATGTAAATTTCCACTGGTCATCAGTTTTATAATCGAAAGCTAAATTACTTCTCCATGCTTTTGGCATTTTAAAGTTATTGTCAACTAAATCTACCTGCGTAGCGCCACTTGCATCTTTAACATTTATGCCCTGGTTAGTTACATAACCTGCTTCGCCATTACCAGTTAAAGCATCTTTAATCGGATCGGAACCCGCAGCCGGTTTCACGATTTTAGTCGGATCTGTACTTGTATAAACATACGATTTATCAAAAGCACCGTAGTTTACACCGTTGTTGTAATAAGCATAACCGATCCATGCAAAAGGAACACGGCTGGTAAATAAACCGGTACCACCACGCATAACCAAACTTTGGTTACCCAATACATCGAAGTTAAAACCAACACGAGGAGAAATCTGGATTTTGTTCAGGAATTTTCCGGTAATTGATGATGGCTGCGTGTAAGTATAAGTTGTACCATAGTTGGGATCAACAGGAGAGTTGGTTGTTTTTGAACTCAATGATGGCATATCTGGCAAGTTTGCCATATCAAAACGTAAACCCGGGGTTAATTTAAAACGGTCGCCAATGCGGATTTCGTCCTGACCGTAAACACTGTACATGTTCACATTAAATTCTGCAGTTGGGTTGGCAATAATATTATCGCGGCTGTTATCATCATAGTTATAACTGGTACGTACCCTGTTTGGCTGGTTAGCCAGGAAATCGGCAACGCTACTATAAGCCACACGACCATTCCATGAGTTTACAAAACCGTAGTTGATTTTATAAAATTCGTTGTGTGTACCAACGGTAAAAGTATGGTTACCGGTGCTGTAAGTAAAGTTATCGGTAAATTCGAAAGTGTTCTGTTTCATGTTGAAGATACTGGCCTCACGGTCGGTACCTAAAAACAATGTTCCACCGTTTGAAGCAATCTCGATCTGTGGCAAAGCCGGATTAGAAAGCGGATCACGGAAATCGTGGACAGTAGAATAACCTACTATTAAGTTATTGGTAGCTGAATTACCAAAACGGGTTTTCAGATCAGCAACGGTTGAAGTTTGGTTGTTGTTCTGTTTAAAATCGATACCGCCAAACCTGAAGTTAGACTGATCTCTTTCTAAGTTTGTTGCTTTCGAAATAATGGTGTTATTCCTGATGGTTAACTGGGTGCTTTCGCTGATGTTCCAATCTAAACGGTTAAAGAACTTGTTAGATTGTGAATAGATATTGTAATCACCGAACGAACCTGCATCAACACCATAAGCATTTTTCATGCGGTCTGAAATCTGTTGTGCTTCTGCCAAAGTAAGCAATTTCATATCTGATGATCCTGCACCCAAAATTACCGGATCCTGACGGCGGGTAATCTCTTCATTGGTAAAGAAGAACAATTTATCTTTAATGATCGGGAAACCTACGCGGAAACCGGTTTGATAATCGTGAAAAGCAGAAGGCTCTTTGCTGTTATCGCCAATTTTGTTTCTACCGATTAGCGAAGCGTTACGGCCATAACCATAAACCGATCCTACCACTTCGTTGGTACCACCACGTGTAACCGCGTTGATGCTACCACCTAAAAAGTTACCCACTTTAACATCGTAAGGAGAAAGTAGAACGGTAACATCCTGGATCGCATCAAGCGAAACCGGATTGGTACGTGTACTGCTTCCCGGCATGCCCGAGCTTCCGCTCTGACCACCTAACGAAGGACTAAAACCAATGGCATCGTTATTAATCGCACCATCGATAGTTACGTTATTGTACCTGAAGTTGGTACCGCCAAAGGTATTGTCTTTACTGCCCTGAGGGGTTACACGGGTAACATCCTGTAAACTGCGGTTCATGGTTGGTAAGGTTTTAATCTGACCTTCGCCGATACTGGTACCTGCACCAGATTTTGTTCCACCTTTTTGCCCTTTAACACTTACTTCAGCCAACTGGTTACCCTGCTCCTGAAGATCGATATCGAGTTTTACGTCGTTACCAAGGGTTAAATAAATATTTTCTTTTACTACCGGACTATAACCAACAAAGGTTACGGTGATTTTGTATGGTCCGCCCGGATTTAAGTTACCAATGCGGTAAAGGCCGTTTTCGTTTGACGAACCTTTAGAAACTGTACCTGTAGGAACGTGCACCATAACGATGGTTGCCCCTGGGATGATACCTTTGTTATCCTTAATCTTTCCATTAATGCTAGATGTTGTAACCTGTGCCTGAGCAAATGTGACCAGGAGTACCAGAATACTTACCAGGGATAGTATACGTGATTTCATTTTCTGTTATTTTATTTTGGTACAAAACAACAGCCTTAATGTTAATTCAATATTAAGATCAGATTAAGTTTAACTTTGAATTAACACTATGAAAATGGGAATTAAATAATGGCAAAACAATTCCTTAACAGGCCTTTAGAAGCCGGAATATGATGGAGAGTAATATGCTCAAATATCAAACTGAAAGATGAAGATTTGATGAAGATCGGTTAGTCCTAAGTCGATTAAACATAAACTAGTTTGGAGTCGATTGAACAGTCGGCAGTTCTCAGTTGGCAGTTATCCAGTTTCTGCCTCATGCTAACCAATAAACAAATGACTATTGAACCGATGAACCAACAAACAAATGACTATTGAACCAATGAACCAACAAACAAATGACCGACGAACAACTGAACCAATAAACCTATCTATTATCTTTGCATCCATGACAATAAGATTAGCCGTTACAGAAGATATCCAGCAAATTATGCAGCTCGTAAAGAAAGTTGTACCCTTAATGCGTGCTGCCGGAAATTTCCAGTGGGGAGATGATTACCCAAATCCTGAAGTATTTGCCAAGGATATTACTATTGATCAGTTATGGGTAGCAGAATTAGAAGAGCAGGTTGTCGGGGTTTCGGCCATTACCAACGATCAGGATCCTGAATATACCGATGCCGGTTGGGACATTACTGAAAAAGCGATTGTTACACACCGTTTGGCTGTAGATCCCGATTGCCAGGGCAAAGGCATTGCCAAAGCCTTAATGCAACAGGCAGAGGAGGTTGCCAAAGCAAATGGCATCAACATTTTGAGGGTAGATACCAATAGCGAGAATAAGGCCACGCAGGCATTGTTTCCTAAATTAGGTTATACTTTTAGTGGTGAAATTGGTTTGGCCAAACGTCCTGGGTTGCGGTTTTTCTGCTACGAAAAACTATTATAAAATCATACTCGAAGCGAACCGCGGAAAGCCCTTGCCGCATAATACGATTGCGCACCATTATGGTAAACAAATACGTGATCATAACGGCGATCGCCAAATAGGGCACCGCCAAGTTTTCTGATTGCAGAAGGGGTAACAATCCAGCTTGAAGTTTTAGTATCGAATTTCCCGAGTTGTTGTAAATAACGGTATTGTTCTTCTGTTAACAGTTCGATCCCCATTGCAGCGGCCATATCAACCGCATTATTTTCGGGCTGGTGTTCTTTTCTCGATTCAAGCCCTTCAAGATCGTAACAAATACTTCTCCGGCCTTTCGGACTTTCAGCCGAGCAATCGTAAAAAATATATTCGCCGGTAGCTTCATCATACTCCACCACATCAGGTTCGCCGCCGCTAATTTCCATTTCATCAAGCACCCACAATTTTTCTGGTTTGGCTGTTAACCTTTCCTGTACTTTATTCCATTCTAAAGTTTTGTGCCGGTTTATGTTTTGCTCGAAACGGAGTTTTAAAATATGGAGCAGATCTGATGTTTGTACTGCGGATAGTTCTTTTTTATTTGTTTTGCTCATATTGGTATTAAATTTATTGCCACGTTTTTGAAAAATATCAATTTTTATTTGGAGCGCAATGCCTGTTCAACACATTAAATGTCTTCCCGTTTTCCGCTTTTACGCTTCGCTTACTCGTACCTCGTTGCTGTCCCGAAAACTTCGGGATATCGCTTCAACCGGGGCTAAATGGCTAAAACAGCTTTTCATTTTTGAAGTTGCAGGGCATATAACCCCTTGTAACTAAACCCGACAGCAGCGGCAGCCTCCGATTTTTTCTATCGGAGCTACAGCGAATGGCGGGGCTGAAGACCACCAAGAATTACTGTACGCTCATTTCCAAATAAAAAACACTCATTTCCTATGACTTTATTTTTTAAATTTCAAAAGCGTTTCATCAACCAAATGCGCTATTGATAAAAAACTATTAGCCAACGATAAAACGTCATGCTGAAAATTGCTCTGATTAAGCTTCACCCAACCTTCCATTAAAGTTAGCGGACCAAATTTTACACTCACATTTGACCATTGGTTTTCGAAAAGCTTAAAACGGCTTCTGAATACATCGGCAAATTGCCTGCTTTGTATTGCATAACCTTTAAGGTGCCGAAGTTTAAATGCATGAATATTATAATAAATCTTTTGTTCTTCAATTATGTCATCATTTACCCAAATGGAAAAGAAAATCCTCGATGCTGCGGTTAAGGGATCTTCCCCGGGACTTGCCCAGGATTTTTTATAGAGTTTTAAAAATACTGAATCCATAACCTCTCCAACAGCCACTTCAATTTCTTTTTCACGGAGCACTTTTTGATCCAGCTGATCGGCTGCTTTTTGAAATTTATCTAAGTAAAATGCAGTATCCATATTGCGGTTTTGGAATTAAATGTAGTGAAAAGGAATAGATTTTTCATTGGGTTTTATCTGCGCCCTGATATCCGACATAGCGGATTTTCGCCGGAATAAGCATTGAAATTCAGGCACAAACCCTCAACAATCCACAACACAAGGCAATATAAAGTCCCGATTTTTCATCGGGGCCTCCATATTGCCGCAATAAGAATTTCGATAGCTTAGTTCAATAAAAGATGCAAGCCTTGATTGTTTGTTTCTTTATCATCAAGGATAAAGAAAGAGCCCCTCGGCGGCGGTGAGCCGAGGCAAGACTGGGAGTAGGGCAAAAAACCTTCGACTACGCTCAGGATTACAAACCGCCCAAACACTAATCATCCAATCCTTTACCACTCAAAATCTTTGGCATATATTTCTCTACCCTTGCTTCGCGGGTTTTCGATTGTTTCGGTGCCGAAAAATGTAAAAGGTATCCCCTTTGCCTTCCAGGGGTTAAGGCTTCGAAAGCTGCTTTTAGATCTGGAATATGATCCAGTTTATTTTGGAACTCAGCAGGAATACTGTATTCGGTCGTTTTTTTCAGTTCTACTTTTAAACCTGCCTTTTCTACCTCGATGGCTTGCAAAATGAAGGACTTTAAGGTTGCTTTCATTTCTACAATCTGTAATGCATTGGTAAAGCGGATCTGCCTTGCCGATTGCACGTTTTCGGTCTGCTGGATCAATATGCCTTCCTTATCCTTTAATATTGCACCTTTAAAGAACAAAAAAGCACAATACTCTTTAAAATCGTGGATTAAAACAATATTGTTTCCATCTAATGTATAACACGGGCAACCCCATTTTAACTCTTCTGTAAGGCCGCAGTCGAGCACAATTGTTCTCAATAAATTTACTGCTTCCTGCCATTTTTTGGCTTTATTGAAATAAAAATCAGCTTTTGGGTTCATCATATTATAGATTAGTTGAAACGATTTTTCTTTCTGCAGGCCTGAAATACCATGAAAGTACGGTTAATACCAACAATAACATAGGCCCGAAATATGCCGAAAAGCTATGATCAGCCACCGAGATATGCGAAAAAACGGCGCCAGACATCGCAAAGAAAAAACCTGCATAGGCCCATTCTTTTAGTAAAGTAAATTTAGGAATAAGCACGGCTATAACACCCAAAATTTTCCAGATACCCAATAAAGTGAGGAAATAAACGGGATAGCCCAATTGGGTAAAAAGGGCTACTTCTTCTTTCGTTTTTAATAACTGTACAACGCCGGTTGATAACATGCCCAGGGAAAGCCAAACTGTGGCGATCCAATAGATAATTTTGTTTCTCTTTGTCATAATTTTTTATTTTAATTGATCTACGATATTCTGCAAACGGTTATGCGCCATATTAATGCCCTGGGCAAAAGGTAAAGCCAGGATCTGATCTCTTACACCAACCGACTTGTATATCACGTGCATGGTAAGTTTGCTCCTATCATCCGTCAGTTTTTCAAAGGTTAAAAATTCAAGCTGCGCGGCAAAAGGCGTATTTTCCATTTCGAATGTCCGGGTGATTTTCTCTTCAGGCACAAATTCGTGGATTACACCACTGGCTACAAAAGCTACGTTCCCTTTTTGATCTGAAGTTTCGAAAACATAACTGCCATGTTTTTTATTTTCGAGTTTAAGTACCTTGGTACCCATCCATTGTGCTACAATTTCGGGCTCTATGTAAGCTTTAAAAAGCAATTCAACCGGAAGATCAAACTCCCTCGTAATTACGATTTCCTGTTTTCCATTTTCTGCATCAATTTTTGTTTTCTGCTCCATTTGGTTCTATTTGGTCGGTTTATAATTTTTCATAATATCTTCCAGTTTGTTAAACCTATCATCCCACATCTGACGGAAAGGTTCGATAAAATCAGCTATTTCTTTCATTTTTTTGGCATTTGTATGGTAATGCACTTCCCTCCCGTTCTGTTTCTGCTCCAGTAATTCGCACTCGGTAAGGATCTGCAGGTGTTTGGAAACTGTTGGCCTGGCGGTATCGAAATTGGCCGCAATAGCACCCGCCGTCATCGATTGTGTAGCCACCAACAGCAATATGGCTCTACGTGTTGGGTCGGCAATGGCCTGAAATACATCTCTTCTTAAATTCATTATGTAGCTATTTGGCTACAAATATAAATGTAGCCATTTAACTACGCAAATTTTTAGGATGTTTTTTTTTAGTGGTTGTTTTATAGATGCATTATTTCGGATTATCCTCATTTCGAGCGGATCCGATAGCCATCGGATGCAGTGGAGACGACAACCTACCTTTGAAAGCAAGGTTTTATTTCGATCTGTGAGGACACAGACCGAGCAAAAGATTAATACAAGTTCAATCAGCCCGCGCAATATGTCGCAAACACACCGTCAGAAAGTCATTTTCATCCCCGTTAATTTCACTTTTTTACCGCCATATTTGTTTTAAGCAACAGTGGAGCAGCAAACACTTAAAAAACGGGAGAACCGAAAAGCCATAAGAGTAGGAATAATAAAAATCTATTTTATGTCAGACAATAAAGTTTCATTACACAGGATTATAAAGGCATCACCAGAAAAATTATATCGTGCCTTTACCGATAACACCGCAATTGCGGCATGGTTACCACCTTATGGTTTTCTTTGCACTGTTCACGAACGCAAGGTAGAAGAAGGACTTACTTATAAAATGTCGTTCCAGAATTTTACTACCGGAAACAGCCACAGCTGGACCGGAGCGTTTCTGGAAATAAAGCCTAACGAATTTTTAAAGTATACTGACAAATTTGATGACCCAAATCTTCCTGGCGGGATGATCACCTCAGTATGGTTTAAGAAAACCATAGTAGGCACAGAATTAAAGGTATTACAGGAAAATATACCTGCGGTAATACCGGCCGAAATGTGTTACCTGGGCTGGCAGGAATCCATCGAAAAACTGATCAAATTGGTAGAACCTGAAATACCAGATGCTTAATCAGCTACAGGTATTAATGGTTTTCTAACTCTTTTTAATTAAAAATAATGGCCGTGCATTTCGCATGTCTTTTTTATGGTGTTCATTCTTTTGCTTTGTTAACAAATTGATAATCTGCATTAAACAATTTGCTTGCCGTAAACGTCTATATTATGATAACTAAAATATAATGATATGACCACACAAGAAGTTGCTGACCAATTGGTACAGCTGTGCCGTGAAGGCAAAAATGATCAGGCGATTGAAGAACTTTATGCAGATAACGTGGTGAGCAGGGAGCCGAAGGGATCTGACATGGAACTGACTGAAGGTAAAACCGCAGTTAAAAACAAAACGTTACAGTGGGAAGAAAGCGTGCAGGAGATCCATAGTGCAACCCTTTCAGACCCGATTGTTGCCGAGCATCATTTTTCTCTAGTAATGGATATTGATGCCACTTATAAGGAGCATGGAAGAATGAAAATGAGCGAGATCTGCGTTTACGAAGTAAAAGACGGTAAAATCGTTGCCGACGAGTTCTTTTATCGGATGGGATAAAAAGATAGCGCTCCGGATGTCCCGAAGCGCTGTTTTAATTAAATTACATCAGATGCCTTCATTATTTAAAATCTGGTACAGGGAACAAATACCCACCAAACAGTATATACGACCACAACAGCGTCCAGAAGATGTTGAAAATCTGAGCGGTTACAAACGTAAATGCTGGTCGGCCACCTTGCAGTTTAACCAGTGACGAAAACTTAGCCTCCATACCAATTGAGATAAAGGCAATGGCGAACCACACGGTACGCAAGCCATTTAATGTTGGCGCAACACTTTTTGCAGTTGCCGGCGATAATAAGAAAGAAAACACCAATGATGCAGCAACAAAGCCCAATACAAATTTCGGGAAACGCTCCCATACAATTTTAAGTCCGGGGCTTTTAGCTTTAGGCAAAACTTCACCAGCTTCGCCTTTTGGTTTTTTATAGGCCCACCAGATGGCGATAAAAAACGCCGCCACACCGATAAATACATTCTGCGAGAATTTTGCAATCACCCCGGCTTTAACGGCAATCGGACCAACTAAATCGCCTGCCGCAGTAACCGTTGCGGTAGTATCTAACGTTCCACCCAACCATGCACCGCCAATTACTTCGGGGATATGAAAATACCTCACGGCCCATGGCTGGATGATCATCATCGGGATAGCCATAATCAATACCAATGTGGTTACGTAAGAGAGTTTGCGTTTGTCGCCGTTAATCGCTCCCGCCGCAACTATCGCAGCAGAAACACCACAAATGGATACGGCAGAGGCTAAAATCACACCGAATTCATCATCTACTTTCAGCCTGCGGCTTAACCATAAAGAGAAAAACCAAACTGCCGTTACCACGATAACCGCCTGTACAATTCCGGGCAAGCCAGCTTTAATTAAATCAGCAGATAAAATGGTTGTTCCTAAAATTACCAGACCGGTTTTAATGTAAAATTCGGAGCGTACGGCTTCTTTTAGCCAATCGGGTAGTTTTATTACGTTACCCAACAGGATACCAATCAGCAAAGCAAAAACCACATATTCCAGTCCGAAATAAGAAACGTTTTTGTTGCCGCCAATAATGAAAGAGATAATCGCAAGAAAGTAGATCAGCGAAAAACCTGCGGCAAACCTGGCTACGTTACCACCAGAAAGGCCGATGGCTATGGATGCAAGCGCCAGAAAAATCGCACCAGTTTCTAAAATGAGTAATAAATTCTGGCCTGAAAGGATTTTACCAAAAAGATCTTCAGAAGTGGCCCATTTATAAGCGGGTAAAGTGATCGTTGTGCCGCTATTGGTTAAATAAAGTACGGTAGCAATAATAATTGTTCCTAAAATTACCGCCCACCAATCTTCGGTAAGCGATTGTAAAAATGTTTTTTTGTCGGGTGTAATCCCCGCATCTGTTAAAGCTCCCGTAGTTCCCGAAGCATTGTTCTGTGTTGACATAGTGTTTCTTTGTGGTTATCTGATTTTTATGTTGAAAATATCTTTTAATACTCTTTTTCCGGCATTGTAGCCGCACATTCCGTGCACACCACCTCCTGGCGGAGTTGATGACGAGCAGATGTACAATCCTTTGGCTGATGTTCTATATGGCGACCACCTTAAAGCCGGACGTGTAAATAATTGTCCGAGGTCTAATATCCCTCCGTTAATATCCCCGCCAATGTAGTTGCGGTTATGCGCTTCCATCTGTTCGGTATTCATGGTATGTTTGGCAATGATCCGATCTTTAAAGCCAGGAGCAAATCTTTCCACCTGATTTTCGATAATGCTGGTCAGATCCTGTTTTGATCCATTGGGAACGTGGCAATAGGCCCAGGCTGTTTGTTTTCCTTCAGGTGCACGCGAAGGATCGAATAAACTCTGCTGTGCCAAAAGCACATAAGGTTTTTCTGCCTGTTGACCTTTACTGGTCATCAGTTCGCCTGCTGCAATCTCTTCGAAAGTATTGCCCAAATGTATGGTACCTGCACCACGACATTCTTCGGCAGTAAACGGAATCGCACCATCCAATGCCCAATCTACCTTGAATACGCCCATACCATAACGGTAACGTTCGAGTTGCCATTTGTAAATATTGGAGAATTTATGCCCTGCAATTTGCAGTAACTGTTTCGGGGTCACATCAAAAAGCACGGCATCGGCAGAAGGCAATTGATCCAAAGCGTTAACAAAAGTTCCGGTTTCAATTTTTCCTCCAAGCGATTTAAAATAACCTGCCAATGCCTCTGCAATAAATTTTGATCCGCCTTTAGGTATCGGCCACCCTTTAAGGTGTCCGCCAGCCAATAATACCAAACCAATGGCTGTAGTGCTTAAATTGCCTAAAGGTTGTATGGCATGTGCAGCCATTCCGGCAAAAAGGCCCCGGGCGTGTTGTTCTTTAAAACGTTTAACAAAACCTGTTGCACTGCTCAATGCTTTCAGGCCAAAACCTGCCATCGCCAATGGATGTTTGGGGAAACGTAATGGTCCTAACGCATCTTCATCGATCAGTGGCCATGTTTCCGTGACGCTCTCCATCAATGAAGTATAAGTTTTGGCATCGCCACCTAAGTATTCAGCGGTTTTTTGGATAGAGTGATCCAGTATGGCAGCGCTACCATCATCAAAAGGATGTGCCGCAGCCAAAACGGGCTGCAGATATTCCAATCCAAAATCTGCCAGGGGCAAAGTTTTAAAAAACGGCGAAGCCAGCGCCATCGGGTGGATCGCCGAACATACATCGTGCGTAAAGCCGGGCAAAGTAAGTTCGGCAGAACTCAATCCCCCTCCAATTACGTTTTTACCTTCTATAATTAAAACGGAAAGTCCCTGTTGCTGCAAAAGAATGGCAGCAGCCAGTCCATTTGGCCCCGATCCTACTACAATTGCATCATAATCCCGTTTTTCTAGTTTCATCTGGTTATTTTATGGTTTCCGGTTTAAATAAAACGGTTCCGTCATTTTTAATCTGCCATGCAGTGATGGGGTTCATGTGGTACCCGCCTAAGTTTACACCACGCGCTTCTACCAATTGTGCCAAAGTTGGTTGTAAATAGCCTGTTTCGTCGGTAACGCGGCTCAATATTTCAGTAGCTTCACCCTTCCAATCCCACAGATACCTGAAATAAGTATGTGCTTTACTCAAAACAGGCTCCTGTAAATTAGCCAGTTGCCAGGTTTTGCCGGCATCGGTACTTACTTCTACTTTTTCTACCTTCCCCCCTCCCGCTCCAGGCAATTCCACGTATTTCTACCCAGCCTTTATTTACCTTTTGGGGATAAGAAGGATAGGTGATGATGGAACGCGCATCCAACTCAAAGCTAAACATTCTGATTTTATCTTTTACAGGGTAAGTATATTTTGACGTTTCTTCTCTGGTCATGTAAGGTTCTTCCGAAAGTTCAATACGCCTGAGCCATTTGATATTCATATTGCCTTCAAAACCTGGCAAAAGTAACCTGATGGGATAACCCTGTTCGGGCCGTATGGCTTCACCGTTCTGTGCATAAACAATCATGGCATCATCCCAGGCTTTTGCAATGGGGATGGTACGGGTCATTACGGCAGCATCCGAACCTTCGGCTAAAAACCATTTGGCTTTATCGCTGATGCCTACTTCTTTGAATAGGGTAGAGAGCATTACACCCGTCCACTCGCTCTGACTAGTCAGTCCAAGAATATCCTGGGGCGTCATTTCGGCTTTACCCGTGCGAAAATTACCTGCACATTCGATAAAACAGGTACGGGTAACGGATGGGAATCTTTTGATATCAGCCAAGGTAAATTTCATCGGGTTATCGACCAAACCGTGAATGAGTAGTTCGTGTTTTGCAGGATCGATGGTTGGAATACCCGCATGATGACGCTCGAAATGAAGATCGGCAGGCGTAATGGTGCTGTGCATATCCTGTAAAGGAGTACGGGAGGAAATATCAGAAGGTTTGCGTACCGGTTGCTCAAATGTTGAACGTTTACCCAACGGGCTTGGCCCTGGACCGACGATTTTGGTTGGATCATCTGTAATTTCAGGAAGAACCGGCGTTTTTGGCTGTATTTCATCAGCAAATAAAGATTGTACAGGTAAAACTGCAGCAGCAATTACCCCTCCCAATAAAGTTCGGCGGCTGATTTTGCCTGTGGCTCTTTTCTGATCTTTGTTATCGCGCTTTTCCATTATTTTATTTCAGGGCCTCCTTTACGATCGTCCATAATAAATAGTTTTTTCGCTGGCATTACCACTTTATATAGGTTTTTAGCATCGAGTACCACATCTGCTTTGATAATTTTGTTGGCATTGAGCAGATAAGCGGTTATGCTGTATACTTCATCGTTGCTTAACGAGCCGGGAAGATTATAGGGCATGGCACGGCGCATATAATCGAACAAGGTAGTGGCATAAGGCCAGTAATTGCCAATGGTTTTGGGCTTGCTGGTGGCCGACGTATCGCCAACCAAAGCATTTCCAGGAAGTTTGATACCCGGTTTTTCGGTACCATCAACACCATGGCACATCGCACATTTTTGAGCGTAAAGTACCCTGCCTTTTTTCACATCACCCTGCCCTGCCGGCAAGCCTTTCCCGTCGGGGCGAACGTCGATATCCCATGCTGCAATTTCCTGAGCGGTAGCTGGTCGGCCAAAACCAAATTTAGCCGGCCGCTTTAAGCTATCAGTTAATGGCTTTTTCCCTTGTGAAGGTATAAATACCATTTTTAGCGACATCAATAACAACATTACAGGGCATGCGAGTAGGAGTACTGTTTTTTTGTTCATCGCATTAATATTTACCTGCGCTCAAAGTACTTTCTGGCAATACATATTGCCGGTCGTAACGATCGAGCACCACATAAATGGAATCTTTACGCTCATTGATGCCCGAAAGGATAACCCTCGATCCATCTGTGGTATCGTATTTCAATACCATGCGATGGCGTTTTACTTCCCTTGGTTTCTCCGCAAATTCGCGGTCCCTGCGGGTAGACCATGCGGCTTTATCGATCATTTTATTTTCATCGCCGATGTGTTGCCATGCGGTTTTACTGATCCAGTTGTCTTCTTTTGGTTTGGCATCTTTGGCTTTGTCGGCACCTTTTCGTCCGCCCCTTAAAGCCATCACATTTTTATCCTGCAGGTAAAGCACTTTATCTACAGTATCGGCGTAATAATGAAATGCCCTTTGGCCTCCGGCAACGCCACTGATTTCGAAAGTGCGCTGGATATCGCGCATTGGGCTACCGCCACCATTTGATGGATCGATGAGTACCGGTCGATTGATTTTGAAGGTTAAAGTTGTCCAGTTTTCAAAAGTAGCTTCCTGCCACCTGGTCGAATCAAGCGGATTAAACGGAACTACTTCGCCGTTGATTTTAAATTCACTTACACGGTAATTTCCCCTTAACTTTTTAACGCCAGCCGTTGCCGGCTGTTTGTAAGGATCATATTTAAAATTGATCACCTCGGTATAGGTAAGTACGCCAAAAAAGATCACGAAAGTGAGCACTTTCAGCGTGATGCGGGTGTATCTAAGCCATGGCTTTCTAAAATCGGGGTAAATTCTAAACGGAACGGTGTAACGCTCCAGAATGAGCAGGTTGTATAATTTAGGGAAATCATCGGCGGCAATAAACAACCCTAACAGCACGAAATAAAATGCATAAACGTGCACACCACCATCGTAAGCGTAATTTACAAAAGTGATATCGCCTAGTGCAGCCGCTAAAAGTATAGCTCCAAATGTGCTGGTTTTCCGGAAGAAAAGCATCGCACCGGCAACAATTTCGACCACGCCACCAAAAACCTGGTACCAGGGCACCACACCTACCGAAAGCCAGTATATTTTTTGAGCGGTAAAATCGCCAAAATTACTGTTGAGCAAACCCAGTGACGGATAAGGCATCTGTGTAGGGAAAAGTTTGGTAAAACCGAAGCCAATAATCCCGATCCCGGCGCGGTAACGCACCACCACCCTGATCCAGTAATAAAGGATGTGGTAAGATTTACTTTTGCGGTCAAATGCCGTCCAGATTAGTGCGCCTACAAGCGCAAACACCAATGCGATGCCCCAATCTACATAATCGGCCAGAAAACTTCTTTTTGGCGGTAAAGCTGCACCAGTTTCGTTTTTCGATTCAGCTTTTTTGGCACCAACTTTTTCTATCTTATTCTTTTTGACACCATCTTTTTTAGCTGATTCATCACCTGATGGAGAATCGGTAATATCGCGTGAACGCTGTCCGCCAAAAAGTGATAAAAAGCTGGGCTGGAAACGGGCGATATCGTATAAATCGCGGTAATGCGGTCGCGACCAATCCAAGGTAAAAACATTTTTATACCAATTGGCCGAAAAAGGGATAGACATGGCCAGGAAGAAAATAAACAGCACGCGGAAGCCAAACTTTTTTTGCCACGACCATGGTTTTTTGGCTGCCGCCTGTTGCGCTGTTACTTCGTTTTCTATATCACGTTGTTTTATTTCAGACATAACATTAAGCTTTTTTATAGTTTAAGTGCTTTGCGGCGGCTAAGCTTTAACGGATATTTTTTATCGATTTTGTTCAGTACCACGTAAATCGAATCGCGGTGCTGATTGGTACCCGAAAGGATCACCGTAGCGCTATCGGGGTGGCTATAATTTAACCGCAACTGTTCGCCTTTGTAATGAGGATTCTTGTTATCCAATAACAATACATGGTTCACAGAATCGACAGTATAACTGTAATAATGCCTTCCTGCGGTACCGGCCAGTTCATAATCGCGGTCTTTATCATTTTTAAATACCTGTTCGTAATTTGCCGAATCAATAATTACTTTCCGATCGGAACGCACGCTGATGGTGGCCCATTTCTCAAATACCACATCTTTCCAGCGGATAGAATCTGCAGCAGCATAAGGCAATACACGTCCATTGATTTTGAACTCGCTTACATTGTAAATCCCTGCTGCTCTTGCTAAACCTTTGGTACGTGGAAACTGATAAGGGTCGTGATGGAAACCGGAATAGGTTTTAAAACCATAGAGGAAAACAAAAAAGAAAATAACGAGTGTTTTAAGTACCAAACGCAGGGTTTTGGTTTTACCCACAAAAAGGGGTTTAAAACTGTTAGGTGCTGTTGGCCGCTCGAGCGATACCAGGTTATAAATCCGCTGTGCATCGAACCACAATACAAAAAGTGCAAAAGTGATCAGGTAAGTGGCATACACAAATTCGCCGCCTTCGTAAGCCAGATTGGATATAAATACATTTCCGGTAAATACCAGGATAATGGCTGCACCGATGGTAGCTGTTTTACGGAAGAACAAGAATAAGCCTGCGAGAATTTCGATAGCGCCTAAAAATGTTTCGTAAGAAGGTACAATGCCCAAACTCATCGAAAATATTTTCCAGTCGGTAAAATCGCCATAACTGGTATTTAAATTACTGATGGAAGGAAAAGGGGCCTGCAAAGGAAAAAATTTGATAAAGCCGTAACCGATGATGCCAATGGCCAAACGGTAACGCACCACTACCCTTAACCAGTAATAAAACCGGTCGTAATTTATATTTTTATATTTTGATTTATCCCAAACCATTGCACCAATCAATGCAATTATCGCTACGATGATCCAATTGATAAAACTATCGGCACCGGGCAGAAATTTTGCAGATAAACGGGTAAGGTTAAAAATATCGCCATAACTGATATGCAGCCAGTTAAAGCCAAAAACAGTTTTAAAAAAATCAACACTTAAAGGAATGGCCTGAAGGATAAAAAAGAGAAAAAAGAACCTGAATATCAGCTTTTCTCTATCCGTCCATACAGGTGGCGATGATATGTTCGTATTACTCATTGCTTTATTTTTTAAGGTTATTGATCGTCATCTGCCTTGCCCGGTTTGCGTGGCTCCTTAATGACTTGTCTTTTGGCCAAATCGTATTTCTGACCTGCACTGAGGAAGAAAAACGGTCCGTTTGAAGCCGTAAAATCTTCCCGGTCGTTTACCACGTGTTTTTCGCCACTGTTTATAATGGTGTTGTAATCGTAAATGGCTACAAAAGAATGTCCGAGCACCTGAAGGGTATCGCGCTGTACCAGAACGGCTGTAGCTTCATTTAAGCCAATACCGATTAAATCTGGTGCCTTACGGATAAAATCGACCAGATCGAACTGGCGGTTACGCACCAATAAATGCTGATCAATGGCAGAATTTTTAAGAAAACCCAAGCCCTGTGTATGGTCGCCGACTAAGATCTGTGCGCCTTTGGTATCACCTCTCCACAGAAAAGAACCAATAATACTTGCCCCGGCCGAACTGCCTGCAATTACACCTCCCCTGTTCAACACATCAATAAAAGCCTGATGGGTAAGGGTGTTGAGGTAAGAATCGGCGATGCGCCACTGGCGGCCACCTTCAAAGTAAACTGCGGTTGCATTTTTTAACGGGGCAATAAATTTCTCGCTGTTGGCTTCCTTAAAATCGCTGGTATGGAAAAGGGTTACGTTTTTAATTCCTGTTTGACGTTTTACCTCTTCAACCCCTTTTTTATCATAAGCCGCCGAATCGCCAGATGCGGTAGTAACCACCACCAGTACGGCTTTATCTTTACCTCCGGCCAGTTCGGTAAACTTTTCCCAGATATCGCGTTGCGAACCCACATTACCACCGATGATCAATAGACTCCCTTTTTCGGGTCCATGCCTGGTATTAGATTTTTTTACGGTAATGGGCGATGATTGGGCAAAGGCCGAATAACCGAATGCGGTTAGGGCCAAAAGAAAAATGCTTAGTTTTTTCATGATCAATATTTTTAATAACCAGGGTTACGGTTTGCTCCTGCCAATTGTGGATCAACCAATGTTTCGTTATAAGGAATCGGGAAAAGATAAAGGTGTTTATCAGGTAGGGCCAGCACAGTTTGCGCACGGTCTGTACGCACCAGGTTAAACCAGCGGTCGGCTTCGAAAGGAAACTCTACCTGACGTTCTTTTTCAAGTGCCAATAAAATCTCAATTAAAGTAACCGCAGTAGTTACACCAAGGCCTGCTCGACTACGCACCGAATTCAAATCTGTTTGTGCGCTGTTTGCACCAATCAGGTTCCCTTGTTGTGCCCTCGCTTCTGAACGGATCAGGTATAATTCCGCAATGCGGATGACGTAAGCCGGATCTGTGCCCAGTGGATTGCGGTAATACAATTTGCCATACCATAAATTACCCGGAGGCGCGGTCTGTGCAATTAAGGTATTGCGGTTACCACCAATGGCCGGGTTATTTAACAAAGCAACTAAAGCATCATTTGGCGACCATTCTCTACGTCCGCCCAAAGCCGGTGGCAACCACCAGTTGCTGTGTCCGTTGGTATTTGAGGTGGTATAAGCCAGTTCGAGTACCGATTCGTTAGTGGTTACGGCATTATTGGCAAAAAATGCGCTATAAGGTGCCACAAGCGAATAATTTGTGTTATCGTTGATTACCGATGTGGCAAATTGCTCGGCCAGTGCCCAGTTTTTCTGGTAAAGGTAAAACCTGGCTTTAAGTGCCTGCACTGTACGTAAACTTACCCGGTTACGGCTTACGGCTGTTGGCACCAAAGTTTCGGCAGCGTTTAAATCTTTTAGCACCTGTGCATAGGTATCTGCCTGGCTACTGCGTGGAACATCGCTGTTATCTGATGAATTATTGGTCGGTTTTAAGATCAGCTGCACACCACCCCAGCCACGAGCCAGGTCGAAATAAGCCAAAGCACGCACGAAATATGCTTCGCCCAGATATTGGTTTTTTAGTGTGGTGGTCAATAAAGGATCGCTAACAGTTGGTACTTTATCAATAATATAATTGGCCTGTGATATGGTTTTGTAAATAGCCGTCCATGCCGATTGCACATAACCGTTGGTAGCAGAGGTAAGGTGTTTGGTAATCTCGTTGGGATCAGACTGCGAACCCGACCACTGGATATCTCCGGCAGATAAATAAGAAAGCGCCGGGAAGTTTGAGCCATAATAACTGTTGGCCGCCAAAAGGTTAAATAAACCATTTACGGCAGTAGCCGCAGTACCTGCATTAATGATTGCCTGATCCTGATCTACCTGCAACTGGGGTTGTACCTCCAGAAACTTTTTGCAGGAAGTGAACAGAATGATGACTGCGAATATGTATATAACTTTTTTCATGATTGATTATTCGGTTTAAAAAGTAATGTTTGCACCTATCTGGAAAGTACGTGGCACAGGTGGCGTACCTAAATCGTAACCGAGTACGGTAGCCGACGAAGACACATTGATTTCCGGATCCGGACCTTTGTATTTAGTCCACAACCAAAGATTTGAGCCACTTGCATAGATCCTTACCGAATTTATTCCCGCTTTTTTGATAAAGTCTTTCGGCAGGTTATAACCAAGGGTTACATTGCTCAGGCGAAGGAAAGATCCATCTTCTATGTTACGGCTGGTTGGGCTCAGTGTATAGTTTTGTCCATAAGCGGTTAGTCTTGGCATATTGGTAATATCGCCCGGTTTCTGCCAGCGGTCTAACTGGTATACATCCATTGCCCTGTTGGCATCGCGGGTACCGCCACCTTCAAGAAAATAGTTGTTGTTATTGTAAACCTTGTTGCCATACACAAAATTGAAGAACACCGATAAATCGAAGCCTTTATAGCTGAGGTTATTGGTTAAACCACCATTAAATTTCGGCAATGCATTGCCTACCGGAACTATATCGTTTGCGTTGATTACGCCATTATGATCGGCATCTTCGTAAACAGCATTTCCGGTCTGTGGATCAACGTAAAGCTGATTATATACATAAAAAGTGTACATCGATAAACCCTGAACCATGCGTTCGGCAGCATAAGTGGCAACCACTGGTGTAGGCAGTTTCTCTATTTTATTGATGTTACGCGAAATATTGAAATTGGTACTCCATTTAAACGCTCCATCCAGGTTAATGCTGCTGATGTTCAGCTCCAATCCTTTATTAGTCATTTCACCGGCATTGGTCAGGATAGATGAAAATCCTTTACTTGAGGCCAATGGCAGGTTAAGCAACAGGTTGCTGGTATATTTATCATAAACATCACCGCTTAAGGTCAACCGGTCTTTAAAGAAACTTAAATCAAAACCAATATTGGCCTGACGGGTGCTTTCCCATTTCAGATCGGGATTGGCCAATTGCGATGGCACCGTACCCGGATTGTTCTGATAGTTGGCACCAGCGCCCCATAAACCACGTGAGGCAAAATCGTTGATCCCATTCTGGTTTCCGGTTACGCCAATACTTCCGCGGAGTTTTAAATCCGAAATCACGGCAACATCTTTCAGGAAATTTTCCTGTTTAACACGCCAGGCCAAACCTGCAGAAGGGAAATATCCCCACTGGTGGTTAGCACCAAAACGCGAAGAACCATCGGCTCGAATACTGAATACCGCATAGTATTTTCCACCATAGTTATAATTTAAACGAGCAAAAAATGACGACAGTGTATATTTAGATTCAGACGCAGATGAAGTGGTGTTAGCGGCAGAAGCAATCTGCTGGAATGAATCGTTCGGGAAATTGGTACCCTGCGCCAGGGTTTGGTTAGATACCGATCCCTGTAACGAATTACCGATTAAAGCACCAAAAGTATGTTTACCAGTAACATGGTTATAATTTAAGGTTTGCTCGTTCGTCCAGATGGTGTTATTGCTTACACTTGAAGTACCAAGATTTTTATTAGCAATACCCAGGTTGGTTAAACTGTTCCAGTACTGAAACTCGTTATACTGGTTATAATCAACACTCCAGCTGGTTTTAAAGGTTAAATCTTTGGTAATATTCACTTCACCATACAAATTGCTGATCAACCGGTTACTGGTGCTGTTCATATTCGTATTGTTCAGCAGCACATCAAGGTTATCAAAACCGGCCCATTTACCAGGTGTTCCATCAGCATTAAATTCTGGCAGATAAGTTGGGGTATGCAAAGCCGATTGTAAAATCCCACCCTGTGGGCCATCCCCTACACGTGCATTGGTACGGTAGGTTTGGGTAAGGATATTACTGGTTCCAATTTTTACATAATCGTTGATTTTCTGATCAATATTTACCTTGAAACTTCCTCTTCTAAAATCGTTTGTTTTAAGGGTAGCTTCCTGTTTATTTAAACCACCACCAATATAATAAGTGGTTTTATCGTTACCGCCTGAAACAGAAACATCATAGTTTTGCAACAGTCCGGTGCGGAAGGCTTTATTTAAACGATCGTAGGTATTTTGATCCTGTGGCAAACCACGTGGCGCCGGCGAAGCAGTAGGGTTATCGGTTAATGCCCTAAAAGGCTGGAACCTGTAAGTAGTAGCCGGAGCTGTTCCATTTGCAGCAGCAATTGAGATGGCATCGGCGTTTGAATTGCGGTAAAATTCGTTAATTAGTTCGGCATGTTGTGGTCCGGTAACCAGATCCCACAATTTTGGTGCTTTTGCCCAACCCACATAAGTACTTAAACTTACTTTTGGCGCTGTATTGTATTTGCCACGTTTGGTGGTAATCAGGATTACCCCATTGGCTGCACGAGCACCGTAAATGGCCGTTGCATCAGCATCTTTTAAAACGGTAACACTCTCTATATCGTCCGGACTGATATCCGACAGTGGGTTATTCGCCTGCCCCTGGGTGGTAATTTTTTGTAAAGATCCGCTGTTTACATAAACACCATCAATTACATATAAAGGATCGTTACTGGCGTTGATCGAGGTTGTACCACGGATCCGGATAAACATGCCATCGCCCGGAACACCTGTAGAAGTACTTACCTGCAAACCCGGGGCTTTACCCTGTAGCTGCTCGGCAAAGGTAGCGGTTGGTTTAGCCCTTACTTCATCAACGGCGATGGTAGAAACCGAACCGGTTAAAGATTTTCTGGTCTGCGTGCCATAACCCACTACCACAACATCATTTAGCTGGCTGTTTACTTCTTTCAATCGAATAGTAGTAGGGCTTGTACTTATCACAATTTCTTTGGTTTCGTAACCAACTGAACTTAATATTAAGGTATAGGGTAATTTCTGGCCGGTTACAAAAACAAATTTCCCGTCTCCATCGGTCGAAACTACGTGTGTAACGCCTTTAATGCGGACTACAACACCGGGTAATGGCTCTTTGGTTAGCGAATCGATTACTGTACCTGCCAGCTTCGAATTGATGAGTGGCGGCGGCTCAATCTGAGCAAAAATTTTAAGTGGCACGACCAGCACAGTAAAGAGCAAAATAAGGCTGGCCAATAAGAATGGTTTTTTCTTATGGAGAAATATTTCCATATTTAACGGGTTTTATGTTAATGATTCAATTCATTGGATAAAGCTGGATGGGTATCAGTGCGTGATTGGCGTTACAGAACTGATATTCCGTGATAACCGGCGAGGCTTCCTTGCCGGTTCTTTTTTGGGCAATAATTTCAACACATATTTAAGGGGGATTGGTGGTCAGGCTTTAAAGTGTTTATAGTTTCACCTATAACTTTTTGGGGAAATCAAAATCAACAACAGCACATATTCTCATGGAAATAGCTATTTAAAACAGAGCGTTTAAGATTAATATCAGAGATAGAGGATGTTTGGGGTATTGTTGTTGCATTCATGATCAGCGCAAAGATATTGATAAATATTTAATCTACAAAATCCATAGACTAACTATTAATAATGTTACATGAGTTAACTTATTGAATGTGAATTCAAATTGCAGCAGACCTCGCAGGTTTTGAAAACCTGCGAGGTTTAAAAAAAAATGGTTCGTGGCGACACGAACCATGGCGCGGGTGTCAACCTCTGTGCTACTACCCATTGCAAATAAACCCGATTGAAGTGAACATTCCGATTTTTCCATCGGAATAAAACGGAAAGCGGGGCTGAAGATCCGATGAAAAACTGAACCCTCATTTCCAAATAACATTAATTACCTAAGTAACGTGGACACATTTAATTGATGTGTTGTTTCCAGACCTCGCAGGTTTTAAAACCTGTGAGGTCTAAACTAAAAAAACGTTTGCGCTCTAATTAAGAAATTTCCAGATTAATTCATACTGATTTAATAACAACAGTTGTATAAATCTTTTTTGAATACTAGGATTTTCAATTAATATTCATGAGATGGATTAGGTCTTGCTTAGGGATGATCACATTTGTTCTTTCGGTAACACTTTTAGGGTTTTTAATTGATATTTTTATTAAACATAAAAAAGGCATATATATACACTAAGAAGTGGCATCCTAAAGAAATCCGTTTAGATGCTGCCATGTAGGCCTGTCGAAAAAAATTAATTATATCTAATAAGGCGCCTGGACTACTTATCCTGATTCATTCAGAAGCTCAGGATAATGATTCTGTATTTATTATATAACCCCTTTGCTCCTTACGTCATGCCGAGATAAACTTCTCGCTCAGCGTAACTTCTCTAAACGCAAAAAACCACAACTTTCGTTGTGGTTTTTGAAGCTCCCTCTGCTGGGCTCGAACCAGCGACCCTCTGATTAACAGTCAGATGCTCTAACCAGCTGAGCTAAGAAGGAATATTTATTTATTCTGGTTGTGTTAATCAATAGTGGTGATCAAAGTCCTTTGATCATTTCCTAAAACGGGGCTTACGATACTTAAAGTAGCTTTACCCTTGTTCGTTTTGGGAATGCAATATTAGGGCTTTTAAATTATTTATGCAATATTTGCAGTGAAAAAATTTAGAAAAAAAATTAATACAAAGATATGAGCCTGATAATCATAGGTACTGTAGCTTTTGATGCTATTGAAACTCCTTTCGGAAAAACAGATAAAATTGTAGGTGGGGCAGCAACATACGCCAGTTTAGCCGCATCTTACTTTTATAATAAAGCAAAAATTGTAGCAGTTGTAGGTGATGACTTTCATCAGTCAGACATCGATACCTTCACCAACCACGGAATCGACACCGAAGGATTACAGATTAAAGCAGGTGAAAAATCTTTTTTCTGGTCGGGAAAATACCATAACGACATGAATAGCCGTGATACTTTAATCACGGAATTAAACGTTTTGGAAAACTTCGACCCGATTATCCCGGAAAGTTATCAGGACTGCGAATACCTGATGTTGGGCAACTTAACCCCACAGGTACAGCAAACCGTGATTAAACGCCTTAAAAACCGTCCGAAATTGATCGTAATGGATACCATGAACTTCTGGATGGACATTATGATGGACGATTTACTGGAAACCATTAAAATGGTGGATGTATTAACCATTAACGATGCAGAAGCCCGTCAGTTATCAGGCGAATATTCATTAGTTAAAGCGGCTAAAAAAATCCTTGCCATGGGACCAAAATATTTGATCATTAAAAAAGGTGAGCATGGTGCATTGTTGTTCCACGAAGATCAGATTTTCTCTGCTCCGGCATTACCTTTAGCTGAAGTATTCGATCCAACCGGCGCCGGCGATACCTTTGCAGGTGGTTTTATCGGTTATATGGCTAAAGTAGGTACCATTAACTTCAATAACATGAAAAATGCAATCATTTATGGTTCTGCATTGGCATCGTTCTGTGTAGAAAAATTCGGAACAGAAAAGTTATTAAACTTAACTGAAGAAGAAGTTGCCGCAAGGATCCAGCAGTTTGTAAACTTAAGTGCGTTTACCATAGAAGCTTAGTAAGCAGGCAATTTTCAGTAGAAGTTTTGCAGTTTAGTAGCAGATAAATAAACCGCAGGTTTAGAGATGAATTTCTTATCAACCTGCGGTTTTTTGTTTTCTAGGCTCGTCATTGCAATGACGACCTTTTCATAACGACTTATCTATTAAAACCCTACCGCAGCAGGCTGTTTATTCCTTAAATTAATCACCGTTCTGCTAATTACAGGCTGCAAAGCAATCAGAATAATCGATAATAAACATAACACCGCAATCCATTCATAATAACTTACACAGAACTGCGAAAAGGTTTGTTTTTGTACCGCTTTGTTTAACAGACCTATGGCCGCTTTCCCTGCCTCATCGCGGGGCATTCCTCTACTACTTAATGCTGCCTGATACATTTTTAATCTATCCGGCAGGTTAAAATCGAGCAAAGTCAGGCTGCTCCGTAAATCATCATTATGTTTGCCTTTAAAGTATAACTGGTAAAAATTAATAAGGGCTAAACTTAAACTAAAGGTCGAAAAACGAACAAAAATCCCAACAGAAGATGCTGATTGACTCAGTTTCTCCGGAACAGATGACATAATAAACATCACAATCGGCGACATCACCATTCCAGCGCCTACCCCCTGCATAAACAAAGGCAGGTAAAAATTTTCTGTTCCGGCTTCACTGGCGAATAACTGACACATCCACAAGAAAAACACAAAAAGAAACCCGAAACCTGTTACCCACAATACCCTTAAATGTTTCTGGTTAATAAGGAAACGGATTGCAACCACAGAACCAACAACCACTCCACCGATATTAAAAATCATGATTTCGTTGGCATGAAGTGAATCCATACCCAAAACCATAATAAAGTAAGAAGAAGTTAAGCTAAAAGCACCGCGGATTACATATAGAATCACCAAAAAGACAATTCCGATGGCAAAATTTCTCGATTTAAATACGCTCAGATCAACAGCAGGCCTTTTTAAGGTTTTTTGCCTCGCGATCGAAACCAGAAAGAGAAATAAAATGGCACAAATGGAATACACAATACGCTTATCATCCAGCCAATCGTATTCCTGCCCATAAACCAACACATAAGCAATGAGCACCAACATGGTGGAGAAAAGTACAAAACTCATCCAATCTATTTTATACAGTGGTGTTTTTCGCAAAAGATGTATCCTGTTCATTACACTGAAGAGTAAAATGGCGCTTGGCAAAAAACAAAATATGATGGCTTTGTACAAGACATTATATTCATAATTTTCTACAATGGGACCGAAAACAATGCCGTAATGGGCGATACGCAAAGGATCATCCCATAAAATATGGTGTAACCCGTTTCTTTTGCATGCTCCGATTTTAAACGGCTAAAGAGCAGGTTGAGCGAAATACTGGTTAATCCGCAGTTTACAATGCCTTGCAAAAAACGTAGTGTAAAAATCAACCAGATTTCTCGGGTATGATAACACCAATAAGCAATCAGAATTTCGAGAATAATGCAAATCAACAGGTAATCTTTGGTCACTACCCTGGCGAAAAAACGTCGCTCCACCACTGCAAAACTGGCCACCGCGGCATAAAACATCAGTAAAGAAAACTGAACATCAGATGCGCTTGCTCCATAATAACCTGCCGCAGCTGTGCCATCGGCTGTTGATAATGCAAAAAGCAATACCGATGATAAAAGCACTGCAAAAATGCTCAGCATTACCAGCCACTCGGGTATCCTTGCTTTAAATATGGGCAATTGATCAGTCATTTTTTTTCACTTTAACAACGGCACTCATTCCGGCACTTAAGGCATCGATTCCTTTTTCCTGCTTATCCAATCGGATACGAACCGGGATGCGTTGCGCAATTTTCACAAAATTCCCTGTCGAATTATCGGGTGGCAATAATGAAAACCTCGAACCAGTTGCGCCGGATAACGATTCGATTTCACCCGTAAACGATTGTCCGGGGAAAGCATCCACCTCAACATTAACCTTCTCGCCAACATGCATTTTGGCAATTTGCGTTTCTTTAAAATTAGCCATCACCCATTTTCCCGCGCTGCGGTCAACCAAATAAGCGATCGTTTGGCCGGTTTGAACCAATTGTCCTACTTGTATCGTTCTTCTACCCATTTTGCCATCGTACGGTGCCACAATAACTGTATAAGAGGTATTCAGATTATTTCTTTTTACCACGGCTTCTCTCCTTTTTATTTCAGATTCAAGCACATTACTTTGCACTTTAATATCGTTCGTTCGCGAAATAGCTGCTACATAGTCTTCTTTGGCGGCCTGGTACTCCGCCTGCGCCACCTGCAATAAACTTTCAATTGTTTCCAATTGCTGGCGGGTAGCCGATTCTGCATCGAACAGTTTTTTATAGCGGTTATATTCCGTTTGTTGTTTCCAGAGTTTCGCTTTTGCCGCTGCAATTTTAGCTTCGGCAACTAAAGCAGTGCTTTGTGCTGTTTTAATATTGCTTTGTTGTACCGAAACCTGCGCTTTGGCATTTAACAACGAAGCCGAAGCTTCATCCTGTTGAACGGTATAGTCATCATCATCGATCAGCACCAGCGTATCGCCCTTTTTCACTTCCTGGTTTTCTTCAAACTTTACGGTTTTAATATAACCGCTTACCCTAGCTGTTACCGGGTTAATGTATTCATCTACCTGCGCATCGTTGGTTTCTTCGTATTTCATATAGCCAAAAAGGGTTTTTCCACCCCATATCATCAGTACCACTAAAACGATGAGCGCTATGATGGTGGTAATCCTGCTGATGATTTTATCGGCCTTACTTTGTTTCTGTGTGTTCATTTTATAAATTTCCTACGGCTTTTTGTAATTGATAATATTGTATTTTCGCATTCACTTTTGCGGTGGTCAGTTCGAATTTCGATTGCAGTAATTGTGTTTCGGCATCCAGCAGGTCGGTTAAAAGCGACAGTTGATTAAAATAAGTATTCTGCACAATTCGATAACTTTCAGTGGCCTGTTTAATGTTTTCTTCAGCCAATGTAATGCGCTGCACCGATTCTTTGTAGCGGATATAATTTTCCTGAACCTCCTGGCGGATATGATCCTTTACATCTTCGTCTTCTACTTCCTGCTGCTTTACCTTAAGTTCAGCTTCTTTCACTTTGTGCTGATTGGTATACCAGGAAGAAATCGGGATTTTAAGCTTTAATCCAAACATACCTGTGCTGTAGAGCGAAAGTGCATAAGGATAAAACTGGATCTGCGGATAGGCAAATGCATATTCACCGAAGAAACCCAGAGAAGGCATCACGTTCGATTTTACATTTTCGAGTTTCAATTTAGTGAGTGCCTGTTCTTTTTCCGAAATCTGGATTTTGTAAGAAGATGTTTTGGCATCGTTAAAATATTCATTAACCTGTTTCAATGCAATGGCATCCGTTTCCTGATCCAAAATCTGAGGATTTAAAGGTGCATCATCTGTTCTGCCAATTAAAATATTCAACTTCTGCTTGGCTATTTTAATGCTGTTTTCGATTTCGGTAAGTAGCATTCGCTGTTTAGACAGGCGTAATTCAGCCCTCAGCACATCGCTTTTTAATATCGTACCGTTTTTATACAGCTGGTTAATTTCGGCCAGTTGCTTTTCGCGGTCGCGGATATCCTGTTCCAGCAAACCGCGGTAAGAAATATTGCGGAATACATCATAAAAATAAACTGCCGCCACATAATGGATTTCCTGTTTGCTTTGTCCTACTTGTATCCTGCTCAGTTCGCTTTCTACTTTCGAAGCATTAACTTCAGTGTTGGTTTTTCCGCCATTATAAATGTTGAAATAAGCATCAGCACTGGCTTTATAATAAGTAGGTGCAACCGGAAACTGACCTGGGGTATGAAACAATCCATTTTCGTAAATTGGCAAAGGCAAAACATGTGCGTAAATCCCTTCAGCAGCAACTTCAGGCAATCGTTCAGCTTTACTCACTTTTACATGAGCATCTGCAGCCTGCACGTTCAAACCCTGCATCAAAATCTTTTTGTTGTTGCTATCAGCCATTGCCCAAACCTGGTTAATGGTAAAATTGCTTTGATCTGAAACAGCTTGTGCATGTACAAAAATTGATGATAAAAGAAAGGGCATGCACACCCAAGACATCCTTTTACGCTTTAAAAAAATCATATCTGTTAATTAATGATGCAAATTTCGTTACAGATTTGTTACTTTGTTTTATCTAAACTGACATATATTTGTTCAAACCAGCCAAATGATAAAAGTTAGCAACGAAGACCTTTTATTTGCAATCGACGAAAAACCAGAAACCATGTATGTTTGGCACAGCAGGTTTGAAGACCGATTTCAAGACCATAAGCATTTAAAAGGACAGCTTACCTATGTAGAGGGTGGCATTATTTTTCTATACACCAAAGAGAAATCTTATTTTCTGCCTGCACGGCATTATGTTTGGATCCCGGCCGGGGTTGAGCATCATTTGCAGCACCGCTACCATGCCGCCATTGTGCGGAATATTTATTTTGATACCACTACCGATGATGAAAACCCGTTTTACAAACAGATTGGTATTTATCCGGTAAATAGCCTATTGCTCGAAATGTTCCTCTTCTCGGAGCGCTGGAACGGAAATATTACACCCAAAACGCACGAATACGATTTTTTAAATACCCTTAAAAATATTTTACCGGTGGTAAGTGAACACCCCTTACCCATTGCGCTCCCAACCACTGAGAACTTACGGTTAAGGCCAGTACTGCGACATATTGTAGATGGATTAGCCGATGATCGTATGAGTCTGGAAAGTGTGGGCAAGGCCATGGGCTTTAGTGAACGTACACTCTCGAGATTATTTCAATCTGCGTTAGATACCTCTTTTTTCCAGTACCTGAAACTGGCCCGGATGATTAAAGCGATGGAAAAATTGCTGGAAAGCGATGCTACCATTAGCGAAGTGGCCTACCAGGTGGGCTACAACAGCATTTCTTCCTTCAGTAATACTTTTTATAAAATGGTGGGCAAAAGACCGTCAGAATTTAAGGAGTTGAAACAAGCCACCCTTACTAAAATGAACCTGGTTTAATCAATACGGCAACTGGAGTAAATTTCTCAAAAACCGCTTCGGTATGCGGCGCATCGGGCAATTCGTCGGTAAGGTCCTGCCCCGCCCAATGTTCATAGTGTTTACCATTGCGCCATAACCTGCTATCGGTCATGTCGTAAATCAGCCCTTTGTAAGCCACCCAGATCTGGGGTTTGTCTTGTCCGTTGCGTAAAGCGAGTTGCTGTTTGGTATAAGCGGGTAAATCCATTGAGTTAATTTCGCGTTGAAGATAAAGAAAAGCTTTTTAACCCTGTAAGAAATATAAGCTCATGTTTTCTACAATGGCATATATGGTGTAAAATGAGCTGATTTTTTTGGAGCACGCAACCTCTGCATAACAATACGTTTCTTCCCGTTTTGCGCTTGTACGCTTCGCTTCCTCGTACCTCGTTGCTTCAGGGTACCGCTTCACCCGGGGCCAGGGGCCAAAACAGCATTTCATTTTCGGGGTTGCAGGGTGCAGAAACCACTGTTAATAAACCCGATTGTAGCGGGCATCCCGATTTAAGCATTGTTGTTTTTTATTTTTTGGTGTGCTTGCTTATTTCACAGGTTTCATCGGGATAAAGCGTAAAGCGGGACTGCAAACCTCCAAGAACCATTGAATGTTCATTTTCAAAAAAAATAACAATGCAAATTAAGCTACGCTCTTACTGCCTTTAGCCTTAAAAACCTCGTAAAGAAAAACATTCATCAACAACAAACCCATTAAATAAAAATGATCTTCGAAAGGTATCGTACCTACCCTAAAGCCCAGGTTTTCTTTATTGTTATATAACACAACAGGAATAGCAGTTAAAAAACCATTAACGATATAAAAAGGAATAAGCGAAACTAAATAAGCCCTGTAAAATTTGTACATAAACCTGAATTCTACATTTACATATTCTACATAAGCCAGCACGATGAGCAAAAAGCCAAAATTGATGAGCGTATACCAATGGTTATAACCAAAAAACAGCATGGCTACACATAGGCCGAGGAATAAATTACTCAATGCCAGACTATATTTTTGAAGGTTGTTTTTTGGAAAATAAACATTTAAACATTCGTAAATAAACACACACGCGTAAGGAACGGTTAAAAAGAACAGAATTTCTTCTAAAGGCAGCCCCATCAGGTTAATACCTACCAAATAATCAGGATTAAACGACCACACATTGAGTTTGGTAAACAAAATATCCCAGATTAAAAACACCACACCAGTAATTAATATCGCTGGAAATATAAATTTCCATTTGCTAAAGAAATGTACCTTTTTATCGAACGATAAAACTAATGGAAAAAAAATTACGCCAAGGTTAATGAGTAAATAGGTATAGTGCATTTTAGAGGTGTTTCTTTAAAATTTTAATTTCTGATGGGGTACATTTTTTACTATCGATCATAAATTTGGCTACATTTTTAACCAGTTCATCGTCGGCGAGACCAAAATTTTCATTTTGATAATGTTTAATAATTTCCTTTTTATCCGTTGCCAGATCTTTACTAAACCCTAAAAAAGCAGGGGTATAAAATTCGATTGAAAAGCGCATAAACCGGATTTCCATGTTTTCTTTATCCATACCTATGGCCTTTTCCATCGTTTTAAGCGACCGGCTTACATATTTGATCTTGTTGTATGGATTCCAGGAGTGTTTAGCTTTCAGGGCCTCTAAAGTACCCGTATAGCCGGTAATTAACGCGGTTTTATTGGGTAGTTTAGTCAACTTGGTAAATAAAGAATCGGTTAGTTTCGAGTTTTCTACCGCTTTAACCATGTTGGTTTTCAGTACCGCAATTTCCTGGTTAGAGAGCTGGGCGTAAGTAATATTACTTGCTGCAAACAGCAGAAAAAATATAATGCGTAGTTTAATCATGAGTTAGGCACAAAGGTAAGAAATCTATCAAGAGTTCAATTGGCATATATTCACTGTTCATCATTAAGGAATTAAGATCATTAAGCTCATCCGGCTTAACTTTCTTAACTTCTTAATGGTAAATTATATCTTTTTAACCAATTACATACCCTATGCCTTAAAGATCCTTCATTGAGATCAGAATGACAAAGCCCATTGAATGACAAAAAACAAAAACAAATCGCTATAAATTTCCTTTATTTACACCATGGATAAAAAACCTAAGGTAACCATTATTGGCGCCGGTTTTGCGGGCCTGGCCGCAGCAGCTTTGTTGGCCAAAGATGGTTGCGAAGTTACCGTTATCGAAAAAAACGAAATGGCTGGCGGCCGTGCCAGAACATGGGAAAAAGATGGCTTTCTATTCGATATGGGCCCAAGCTGGTATTGGATGCCAGATGTTTTCGAAAACTACTACCAAATCTTCAATAAAACAGCGTCCGATTTTTATGAGCTTAAAAGACTAAGTCCTTCTTACCGCATTTACTTTGGTAAAGATGATGCGATAGATGTACCCGCAACACTTGCTGATTTATATGCTTTATTCGAACAGCTGGAACCTGGCAGCAGTAAAAACCTGCAATCTTTTCTCGATCAGGCGAAGTACAAGTACGATGTAGGCATGAACGAATATGTTTTCAAGCCCTCGCACAGTGTAATGGAGTATTTCGACCCCCGTTTGGCTATAAGCGGAATCAAGCTGCAACTTTTGGGCAATATGCGCAAGCATGTGCACCAGTTGTTCAAAAATGAACGTTTAAGGAAATTGTTAGAATTCCCCGTTTTATTTTTAGGTGCCACACCGCAGAACACTCCTGCCTTGTATAGTTTAATGAACTATGCAGATCTTGTTTTAGGTACCTGGTACCCTATGGGTGGTATGCACAAAATTGTGAACGCCATGCAAAAAATAGCAGAAGAGCAGGGCGTAAAGTTTATCTTCAATACCGAAGTAACCAAAATAGTGGTTAAAAACGATATCGCTGAAGAAATAATTACCAATAAGGGAAATTTTAAAAGTAATTTTGTGGTGGGAAATGCCGATTATCACCATATCGACCAACACCTCTTTGATGCGCCATACCGCAATTACAGCGAAAAATACTGGGACACCAGAACCATGGCCCCTTCCTGCCTGTTGTTTTATATCGGCATAAATAAGAAGCTTGACAATATTTTACACCACAATCTTTTCTTCGACGAGAATTTTGACCAGCATGCTGAAGAAATTTACACCGATCCGCAATGGCCAACAAAACCATTATTTTATGCCTGCTGTCCGTCGGTTACGGATCCGGGCGTGGCACCAGAGGGTTGCGAAAACCTTTTCTTTTTGGTTCCGCTTGCGCCTGATTTAAAAGATAGCGAAAGCAAAAGGGAAGAATACTTTAATTTATTGGTGCAACGCTTCAAAAATTTAACAGGAAACGACATTAGTGATCACATTCTGTTTAAACGGAGTTACGCCATGAATGATTTTGTTGAAGATTATCATGCTTTTAAAGGAAATGCGTATGGATTAGCAAACACTTTGAAACAGACGGCCTTTTTAAAACCGAAGATGAAAAGCAAAGTAACAAATTTTTTATATACCGGACAATTAACCGTTCCAGGCCCCGGAGTGCCACCTGCAATCATATCCGGGCAAGTGGTAGCAAAAGAAATAAAAAAAAAGTTAAAAAAAGCTTGACAAATTTAAAATTTCCCTTATCTTTATAACCACAAAACAAAAACACTGCAATAAAGCTTCAAAACACATAATCGTTCGAGGTTTGCATTTGTTTCGAAATAAGAGAGAAGGCGAATTGTTGAAAGAAAAAATAAGAATCAACTAACCAAATATATGATAAGCAAAAAGGCCTGAAGTTTCAGGCCTTTTGCTTTTTACAGTGTTTTGGAAATGCTTTGTTAAAAGTTCAAGCACCATCTCGATTGAAGCGCAGCGAAATGGAGAGATCTTTGAACTAAGAGTTCAAGGCTCAAATTTAAAAGATTTCTTCCCGGAATCTTCGGGATCGAAATGAAGATATTTCAAGACTATTAACCTTCTTAATTCCTCTGGCCATTCATATAAATTTTCATCCGAAATGAAAAGCTCTTAAAGAAATAAGACCAAACAAAAAAGGCCCAGATAAAAATCTGAGCCCTTAGTTTTTCGATTGATGTATCTTAAGCCATTTCGGTACTGGCAATTTCTTTCGAATATGTTTTTAAGTATTTTTTCAAAATCCCTCTGGCTACGTGGATACGTGTTTTAACCGTTCCGATTGGAATTTCTAACATATCAGCAATTTCATGGTATTTATATCCTTCAAAATAGCGGATAAATGGAACATAATATTCTTCCGGCAATTGTGATAAGGCTTTATCGATATCGCCCAGTACAAATTTACTTTCTGCCTGATTTTTAGTCGCACTATATGAAAGGTTTGCAGAAGAAATATCTTCGCTCTGTGTAATCAAAGTATTGGTTTTTACCAAACGGCGGTAGTTGTTAATGAAAGTGTTTTTCATAATGGTAAACAACCAGCCTTTCAGGTTCGTACCTTCTTTAAACTTATTGTAATAAGTGATTGCTTTAAGCATGGTGTCTTGAACCAAATCATTTGCGTCTTCTGCGTCTTTTGTGAAATTTAAAGCATAAGATCTAAGTGATACCGAGTGATGATTAACCAGATGATTGAATTCAAATTTTGTCATGATTTTTAGCTTTAGGTAGATTAAAACAAATTATTGCTTATTCTACTAAACCTAAACAAACTTAGTACCAAAAATTTCTGGCACGGTGCCAAAAGCGTAAAACTATGCCACAGCAACTTTTCGTCACAGAATATTTACTTCTCGCTCTAAAGTGACTCCAAAAGTAGACTTTACACTGTCTATAATCTGTTCAGAAAAACTAAAAACTTCCGTGCCAGTTGCACCGCCATGGTTAACTAAAACCAAAGCCTGGTTTTTCCATGTACCGGTATGGCCTACAATTTTACCTTTCCATCCACATTGTTCAATGAGCCAGCCTGCTGCCAGTTTAATTTTATCATCAGCTGTAGGATAGTGCACCACATCTGGGTGTTTGGCCACCACATCGGCAAATTCGTATTTTTCGATCACCGGATTTTTAAAAAAACTTCCGGCATTGCCAATGGTTGATGGATCGGGTAATTTACTTACCCGGATATGCGATACCGCAGAAGAAACATCGGCAATGTTAGGGTTTTCTATTCCCCTTGAGTGAAGTTCTGCTTCGATAGCCCCATAAGAAGTATTAATTTTTGCTTCAGAAGATAAACGGAAAGTAACAGAAGTAATAATGTACTGCCCTTTTAATGCTCCTTTAAATATACTTTCGCGGTAACCAAAATGACAATCGGCATAAGTAAACATTTTAACTTCTCTGGTTTTGATTTCAAATGCGGTACAACTTTCAAAAACATCTTTTAACTCTACACCATAAGCACCAATATTCTGTATAGGCGATGCACCCACCGTACCCGGAATAAGACTTAAATTTTCTACACCTGCAAAATGATGCTCCACACAATAATTTACAAAATCATTCCAAACTTCTCCTGCACCAGCAGTAACGAATATATTATCGTTTGTAATTTCAGATTTGATGCCTTTAATACTGATCTTGATGATCAGACCATTGTAGTCTTGAGTGAACAACACATTACTCCCACCGCCTATAATGAACAGTTTTTGCGAGTTTACCAGGTCATGCTGAAAAAGTTCCTTTAAATCATCCTCAGAAAATATTTCGGCAAAGTAAGTGGCCTTAACATCGATGCCAAATGAATTGTATGGTTTTAACGAAATATTTTCCTGAATTTGAAGCATGTTGATTTTGTATTATGCTGCAAAAGTAAGAAATAAATAGATAGTGTAATTTTAAAGATGCAGCGTTTGCTGCTCAATTAATTTAAGGGGAAATTATTCTACAATTTTTGTAATTTCTTTATCAAAATTGAAGTTTTTAACTGCGGGTTGTGGCCCTTCTATGTTAACGCCGGTAAGTGTCCAGCCGGTAAATGTGGGTTTGGTTTTGGCCAGCTCCAGTAAATGGTACCTCTCTTTAGTTAACCGGGCACTGATTAAGCCTACGCTATCGGATTCTGCCTGACTTAAATGTTCGATCTCACTCTCTAATTGAGCCAAAGTTGCATCAAGCTCATTTCCTTTTTTAATACTATCAGCATAAGCCGCAGGTGAAATATTATAGAGGCTATCGAGCTTTGCACTGTCGAAATTGAGTTTTTGATCGCTGTCTTTATACCTGGATTCTACCAGGGCAATGGCACGGTCCTGATCTGTTTTTGGCGTCCTACGGCACGATATAATAACAACAAATAATAAAAGAAAATAGCAGTAATAGATTTTTTTCATGACAAAAGTTTCATATACGAGCACAAGCACCTTGCCAAGAATAACTACTGATTAACTCGTCATCATCTCAATCGCTATTTTTTTCCCTCATCGATTTTTTTCTTAACTGCTTTTCCTTCTTTACTGTTTTTTAAACGACTTGAGAGTGCCCCGTATAATTGCATTGGTGAACTGAAATCAAACTCCTTTATAAAACCAGGGATATTGGCAAAAAGTATAAAGTTATCCAATTCGGAAAGTGCTACAGGTGAATCAGCATTTTTTTTAATAAAGCTTAAAAACTTTTTATCTCTAAGGGCCTGCGTGGCATCTTTTGATTGCTGAAGATAAATTCCGCCACCTATTATTTTTGCCGACTGCAGATTATAAGGATTTTCGATATCCAGTTTGACATCTTCAAGATAAATCGACTTCAGATTTGCACTCCCCCCCACAAACCACACCTTTTGTTTAATTTTTAATTTCACGTCATTCAGGGTAATGTCTCCACGTTCGTCAAGAAAAATGAAACCTTTTCTTAAGAGCCCTCCTTCTAAGTTGCATGTTGCCGGAATTTTAAACTGATTAACTTCCATTGGCATGACCAAAAACAGATCGGGTTTTCCTATAACTGGCGTTTCACTTACCAGATAAGCAAATTTTGCGTTTTTGGGCTTTTGAACCAGCCCTTCAACCGTAAATTTGATGGTTTGTGCCTGTAATGAGCCTACAAAAAGCATTACGAAGCAAAAGATAAGTTTTCTCATAGTTTATATTTACAATATAAATATAAAACTAATTAGTTAGTTTAAAATACATTAATCATTTTTTATTAAGTTTTTCTTTACAAATAGTAACCCAAAAGCCTTCCCTTTTTCCTTCCCCCTGTTTTTATGGTGAATTTTATGCGCTTTCCGCACCGCCTGCAAATAAGTATTATTGCTTTTAAAGGTTTTAAACCTGCGGTGTACAAACCAATCGTGCACCACAAAATAAACCATACCATATAGGGAAATGCCCAAACCAATAAAAAACCGGTAACCCAAACCATTGCGATCGATGTACATTAAATACAAAGAGAGCGCAGCAAAGAGCAGTGCAAACAGATCATTCCACTCGAAAAATGATTTTGCTTTTTGGTGATGGCTTTTATGCAGAAACCATAGCGGACCATGGAATAAATACTTGTGTATAAACCACGACAAACACTCCATCACAACGATGGTAAATAATACAGTTAAAACGTTAAAGAATAATGACAAGATTTCTAAATGATTGGTTTGTAAAGATATATAAACAGCCGAAGAACCAAAAATGAGTCATAGAATTGTAAGCTTAACGCAATTTCAACAAACCTTTCATGACAAATCATTTTTTAGCACTATTTTTGACTAAAATATTAAAAAAGTCAGAAAGTAGAAAAGTAAAATGATTGTAGCCGATAAAAAGAGAGAGCAGATTATTGATGGTGCGATAAAACGCTTTATCCATTTTGGTATTGGTAAAACCACGATGAACGATATTGCAGAAGATCTATCCGTTTCCAAACCATCGCTTTATTATTATTTCCCGGATAAAAAACATTTGATTATAGGTGTAATTGAAAGGGTATTTCACGATTTCTTTGAATTGATCAAAAAGAAATACAATCCTGATCAGCCTTTAGAAGAGATCCTTTTTAACACAATAGACGTTAGAAATACCTTTTTCCAAAAATATTACATGTTAAGGATCACCGAAGGTATTCCTGATTTATTAAACGATGATGTGATAAAAGGTAAACTTCATGCACTTAAAAGCTCTGAAAAAGAATTCTTTGCAGAAATTTTTAGTCGTGCAAAAGAAAAAAAAGAAATAGAACATGAGGATACTTTCCATGTAGCCGAACTTTATTTAGAAAGCTTGATGGGTCTTTGTACCATGTGCATTATGGAAACTGGCAAGGACCTTTTCCCGGATAAAAAAGCATTTAACAAAATGACACTGAAGCAAAAAAACCTCACAACCATATTTGTGAGGGGTTTAAGGTGCGCAGAATAATACCGCGGCGAAAGGCATCAAATTACCTTTAAATGCCTCGGATAAATTAAATAGATAAAACCCAAAAACAAAAAACAATACATTATGCTTAGAGTAAAAATGGTAAAGTTAATGCTCATACTGCTTATCGGCTCGGTTTTACCACAGCTGGTAGTTGCACAGCAGCAGGTTACCTTAAAAGATGCGCTAACCTATGCGCTCCAAAACAATACTAAAGTCCGGAATGCGAAACTGGACATTGAAGGCGGAAGATATAAGGTAGAGGAAGTAAGGGCGCAGGCCTTACCTCAGCTTACAGGAAACGTGGGCTTAACTTACAACCCGATTATCGGTCAATTGGTTGCCAATTTCGGTGGACAAACACAGGCGATTAAATTAGGCCAGAACTGGAATTCAACTGCAGGTGTTCAACTTTCGCAACAGTTGTTTAATCAACAGGTTTTTACTGGTTTACAGGCTGCAAGATCGAGCGAGGAATATTATAACCTTACTTCGCAATTAACGGAAGAGCAGATTATTGAACTGGTTGCCAACAATTACTATCAGGTTTTGGTAAACAGACAACAGCTCAACGTAATCGACACTAACATTAAAAATGTGAAGATTGTAGAGAAAATTGTTTCGAACCAGTTTAAAAATGGTTTGGCAAGAAAAATCGACGTTGACCGTATCAATGTTAATTTAACTAACCTCACTACACAACGAGAGCAAACCATCAATGCGATTACACAATTAGAAAACCAATTGAAGTTTTCGATGGGGATGCCGGTTTCTACACCAATTAACCTGCCTGCTACCGAATTAACAGAGGTAACTACTTTGCCTGTATTTACAGATTCTATCGACCTGGCCAACAGAACAGAGGTTAAGCTTTTGAACAATCAGGATAAACTTTTATCGCTGCAAAGAAAAGCTTACGTTGCTGAATACTATCCATCACTGGCTTTAACGGGTAATTATACGTATTCAAGCCAAAGTGATAGCTTCGATTTCTTAAAATCAAATGCTGCTGCAATTGGGTATGGCGCATCAGCAGTTGGCCTAACTTTAAAAGTGCCAATTTTTAATGGATTTTTAACACGTTCAAAAATCCGTCAGGCAGATGTAAACATCAAAAAAGCGCAGGAAAGCAGGAAAGAATCTGTAAACTCTTTAAACCTGGCTTACGAGAATGCTAAAATACAGTTACGCAATAACCTTAACACCATTAAATCGCAACGTAAAAATGCTGATTTAGCTCAGGAAATTTACAAAAGCACACAGAACAACTATAACAATGGCTTAGCTTCTTTAACCGATCTTCTGGATACAGAAAATGCACTTACATCGGCACAGAACAGCTATACGCAGGCTTTATTGAATTACAAAATAGCCGAAATACAATTAATAAAATCAAACGGAAATATTAAATCGCTAGTACAATAGAAATGAAAAGAGTAATTACCATAATTATCGTAGTTGTTGTTGCCCTTGGTGCAATAGCTTATGTTTTAAGCAACAATAAAAAGAAGAATGAAGAGAAAACTGCTTTCATTGCTAAAGGTGGTGGTGCTGTTGCCGTTCGTGTTGCTGAAGTAGAGAGAAAAGCTGTGAATTTAGATTTTGCGGCTAACGGAAACTTTGTTCCAAAGCAGGAACTAAATTTCTTATCAGAAAATGCAGGTCGTGTTACTGCCATCAATGTTGATGAAGGTGACCGCGTGAGCAAAGGTCAGGTTTTGGCACGTGTTGATGCAGAAATTATCAATACCGACAGAGAAACTGCTGAAGCTACTTACCAGAATGCGGTAAGAGACGAGGCCAGGTACCAAAGCTCATTCCAAACTGGCGGTGTTACGCAACAACAGTTAGATCAGGCTAAACTGGCTACCAAAAATGCAAAATTGCGTTTACAGGCTTCACAAAGAAAATTGAGTGATGCCAACATTAAATCGCCAATTAACGGTATTGTAAACAAAAGATACATTGAGGTTGGTGCATTTGTAACTGCTCAGGGTACCCAGTTATTTGAATTGGTTGACGTTTCTAAACTAAAACTGAAAGTTAACGTAAACGAATCGCAGGTTGCCAACCTTAAAATCGGAGATCAGATCGAAATTAAATCTTCGGTTTTTCCAACTGATAATTTCTCAGGAAAGGTAACTTTCATCGCTGCCAAAGCTGATGGAACTTTAAACTTCCCAATCGAAATTGAAGTAGACAACAGCCACAAAAACACCTTAAAAGCAGGTATGTACGGAACGGCCATATTCAAGTTTCCTAAACAGGTACCAAGCATCATTATTCCACGTACTTCTTTTGTGGGTAGTGTAAGTAGTAACCAGGTTTTTGTGTTGGATAAAGCTAACAATACTTCTAAAATCCGCAATGTTGTGGCCGGTCGTATTTTGGGCGATAATGTTGAAATTCTTGATGGATTAAAAGAAGGTGAAACAGTAATCACCAGTGGACAGATTAACTTAACTGAAGGTACTCCGGTGAGTATCGTAAAATAAGTTAAAGGAAATTTAGTCGGCTTTTAAAAACGCGATGCGCCAATCGCAAAACGCAATACTAATTAAAATGAAGATAACAGATATATCTATAAAAAGGCCTTCGCTGGTGATTGTGGTGTTTACCGCACTTACTTTGCTTGGGCTACTAAGTTACTTTTCGTTGGGTTATGAATTACTTCCAAAATTCTCTAACAACGTAGTATCTATTTCGACCATCTACCCTGGTGCTTCACCAAACGAGGTTGAAAATACCGTAACCAAAAAGATTGAGGATGCGGTATCATCGATGGAAAACATCAAAAAGATCAACTCTGTATCGTTTGAGAGTTTATCAACCGTTACCATCACTCTAACTGATGCAGCTAACATCGATATCTCCTTAAATGATGCACAAAGAAAGGTAAATGCCATTCTTTCAGACTTGCCGGAGGATGTTAAAACACCATCGTTAAGTAAATTCTCACTGGACGATTTACCGGTAATCACCATGTCTGCATCGGCAAATATGGATGATATTACCTTTTATGACCTGATCGACAAACGTATTGCCCCGGTAATTTCGAGGGTAAGCGGTATTGCACAGGTTAACCTGGTAGGTGGTTCGGAACGTGAGATACAGGTTTCATTAAATGCTGATAAACTACAAGGTTATAACCTTTCGGTTCCTCAGGTTCAGCAATTGATCCTCTCTTCTAACCTTGATTTCCCTACAGGAAGTGTTAAAACTCAAAACCAGGATGTATTGATCCGTTTATCGGGTAAATACAGAAGTATGGAAGAGTTGAGAAACCTGGTTTTAACCACTACAAAAGATGGAGCACAGATTCGCTTAGGTGATGTAGCCGATGTTCAGGATTCGCAAAAAGAAACCGAGAAACTGGCTCGTATCGATCGTAAAGCATCTATCGCTATTCAGATCATTAAACAAAGTGATGCAAACGCTGTAGAGGTAAGTAAAGGTGTACACGCCATCATCGCTAAACTTAAAAATGAATATGCAGCGAATAAGCTTGATATCAGAATTGTTAACGATAGTTCAATTTTTACCTTAGAATCTGCTGATGCGGTAATCCACGATTTAATCCTGGCGGTTATTTTGGTGGCCTTCGTAATGCTTTTCTTCTTACACAGTTTACGTAATGCGTTAATTGTTATGGTATCAATTCCGGTTTCTTTAATTGCTACGTTTATCGGGATCAGCTTGTTCGGTTTTACTTTAAACTTAATGTCGCTGTTGGGTCTATCACTCGTGGTAGGTATCCTGGTGGATGATGCGATTGTGGTACTGGAGAATATCCAGCGGCACATGGAGATGGGTAAAAACAAAGTAAGGGCAGCATCTGATGCGACAAGAGAAATCGGTTTTACGGTTGTATCCATTACTTTCGTAATTGTGGTGGTGTTCTTCCCTATTGCGGTAAGTACCGGTTTGGTTTCAAACATCCTTCGTCAGTTCTGTATTGTGGTAATTATTGCAACACTACTTTCATTAGTGGCGTCGTTTACCATTGTACCGCTTATCTTCTCACGTTTTGGTAAGTTAGAACACATCGAAGGCAAAAATATATTTGGCCGTTTTATCCTTTGGTTCGAAAAACAGTTAAAGAAATTTACCCTTTGGATCACCAGCATTTTAACATGGTCTTTAAACCATAAAGCACTTACATTGGTTGCTGTTGTGGTGATGTTCTTAAGTTCATGCGGATTATTGGTGGGTGGTTTTATAGGTTCTGAGTTCTTCCCTAAATCAGATAAAGGTGAGTTCTTAGTACAGTTGGAGTTACCTAAAGATGCTTCACTAGAACAAACCAACTTCTTAACACAAAAAGCAGAAGCTTATTTAGATAAACAACCAGAAATTACCCAGTTAATTACTACTGTTGGTCAATCAACAGGTGATTTCGGTGGTACGCAGGCAACAGCCTACAAATCGGAGATCAACGTAAAACTTGTTGAGCGTGATGAGCGTAAGGGTGTTTCTTCAGATATTTTCGCCACTAAAATGAGCCGTGCACTGGCAAAAGAATTGGTTGGTGCAAAAGTAAAAACGGTTCCAATCAGTATCCTGGGTATTGCAGAAAATGCACCGATCCAGTTGGTGGTAATGGGATCTGATTTAGATAGTGCGTTGAAATATGCTGAAGGTGCTCAAAAAGTACTTGCTTCTATTCCTGGTGCTACGGAGATTAAATTATCGGTAGAGAAAGGTACACCTGAGATTAATGTTCAGGTAGATCGAGATAAGATGTCGGCAGTTGGCTTAACGCTACAAACTGTAGGTTCTACCATGCAGACCGCTTTTGCCGGTAATACGGACGGTAAATATAGAAAAGGCGAATACGAGTATGATATCAATATCCAGTATCAAAACTTTAACCGCCAGAACATTGACGACGTACGTAACCTCATTTTTGTAAACGCTGATGGCAAACAGATTAAATTATCACAGTTTGCTACCATTACAGAAGGTTCAGGACCAAGTCAGTTAGAGCGTTTAAATAAGTCTACGTCGGTATCGGTTAAGGCACAGTCAATCGGTAGACCAACAGGAACCGTGGTTGCTGAGTTCCAGGCAAAACTGGAAGAGATGCAAAAAAATGGTAAGCTAAAAGCACCAGTTGGCGTAAGTTACAGCTGGGCGGGTGATCAGGAGAACCAGAGCGAAGGTTTTGGTACTTTGGGTATTGCCTTACTGGCCTCTATCATTTTGGTGTACTTAATCATGGTTGCCCTTTACGATAGTTTTATTTATCCACTGGTGGTGATGTTCTCTCTTCCGTTAGCGGTAATCGGGGCATTATTAGCACTGGCTTTAACCAACAACTCAATCGGTATCTTCACCATTTTAGGTTTAATTATGTTAATGGGTCTGGTAGCGAAAAACGCGATTATCCTGGTCGATTTTACCAACCATTTAAAGGCTGAAGGTAAAGAGACCAAAGAAGCGCTTGTATTGGCCAACCATGCACGTTTGAGACCAATTTTAATGACAACCATCGCCATGGTGTTCGGTATGCTTCCAATTGCATTGGCAAGTGGTGCCGGTGCTGAGTGGAAAAATGGTTTGGCATGGGTTATCGTAGGTGGTTTAACCAGTTCGCTATTCTTAACCTTAATTGTGGTACCGGTGGTATATTTAATATTCGACAGAATGTTAGAGCGCTTTGGGTTCAACAAAAAAGGAAAAACCATTGATGAACTGATGGAAGAACCATACGATCATAAAGATGTAAATGAATACGATTTAGATCACGGACATTAATCAACATCCATATTAACAATCAATAGCCCCGACCCAAAATCGGGGCTTTTTTGTGGAGTTTAAGCAGCACATTTAACTCTTGATATATTATACTAAGGCAAAAACAAATCATTCATGGTAACTTCATTCTGCACCAGGCCAATAGAATACATATTATTTTTAACACCATAGGTTGTAACCATGGCTAGAAATAATGCTTTTTTGGTTTTGCTTTGCCGACGGAATATCTCAAGTTTGTATTGTAACTCTGCAGCGTAAGCTTTATCTATTGCGAACTCAGTATTTGAAAATTTCATTTCACATACGCTGATCACATTATCTTGTCTGTCTAACAACAGATCGACTTGTGCACCATTTCCATCTTTTGGAGCATGTCGCCAGGCTGATGTTTCAGTAAATACTCCGGAAATACCCAGTGCCTGCTTAATCTTGTCGGTATGTTTCATGCAAATCCCTTCAAAGGCATAGCCACTCCAGCTCCTCCAGGAAGACGTTGATGATTTTTTTAGCCATGTGCCTGCACCGGTGGCACGGGAATGTTCGATAAATTTAAGATAGAAAAGGCTGTATTCGTCGCTGAGTTTGTAAATGCTCTGATTAGCATTCTTTTGAAAAGGCAGGTGCGGAGTAATGAAACCAGACTCCACAAGTTCCTCGAGTAAAAGACTGGTAGTCCCCCCACTCTGCAGGTTACATACCGCAATGATTTCGTTTCTTGTTAATCCTGATGGTTTTTCTGCAAGTGCTTTAACTACCGAAATGTGCCTGTCTGCGTTTTCGAACAGCGAGCGGTAAAGGTTTGCGAATTCTGTTGAAAGGAGGCCATCCTTAGTGAAGCAAAGCCTGTCGATGGCCTGAGTAGCACTTTCCCCTTTTTTGATTTCTTTCAAATAATGTGGCACCCCGCCCATTGCCATAAAAATGGTCAGTATCTGGTAACGGTCAATATGGATATTATTGCTTTTTAGGTACTGTTCTGTCTCATGCAAAGTGAAAGGTAACAGGCGTATTTTTCGTGTCAACCGATTGTGCAGGCCTCCTTTATTGTTTACAACTTTTTTAATCATCCAGGTGGCAGCAGATCCACATATCGCAACAATCAGATTCGGCTGTTGTGAGGCCCATTGGTTCCAAAAATATTCAAATGCAGAAAGAAAGCCTGATTTATGTGAACTTAGCCAAGGGAACTCGTCAAAGAAAATTACAGCTTTTCTTTTCTTAAGTATAGGGGCTGCAAATTCTCTGAGTTGCCAAAAAGCTTCTGCCCAGTTCTTGGGAGCTGCAGGAGTTAATGGTGAACCTAATGCATCTGCAATGGCCTTGCTAAAATTAAGTAGTTGTTCGGCAGCATTAGCATCATGAACTCCCGAAAGCTCAAAAATGAGCTGTTTCCGGAAGACTGAGCGGATCAGGAAAGTTTTTCCGACCCTTCTCCTGCCAAATACCGCCAATAGCTCTGATGAGGACGAGGCAAGCGCCTCTGATAATATTTTTTTCTCCGCTATTCTTCCAATAAGTAATTCCATTTTTTTTTAATGTTAAGGATGAAAAACAATTTTATCCGCAGCCAAAACACGCATCAAATATATAGTTTTGGCTGTTGATAAAAAAATATCTGCAGCCAAAACAGGCGTAAAATATATAGTTTTGGCTGCAAATAATAAATTTTATTTCAATAAGCTATTTTCTGAAATAGTCGGACCTGATTATTTTTTTTTTACGGGAAAGCCGAAAAGTACATTTAAATTACTTGTTCTCAACCATGCGCGGATAATTCTACAATGCTGTATCCAAACAAATTATGTGCTCACATTGTATATTAGGGATTATGTTCAAAATCATTCTTAGCCTGTTCCTAATTTGTTCTACACTCCTTGTAAAAGCTCAACACCCTCCTGTTTTTGCAGCGATGACTACCGATTCGAGCTTTATTAAACTTTGCAATTTGGATATCACCTTAGTAAAATACAGCTACAAACCTAACGGCGTAAAGTTTTTGGTGGTACATGATAATGAAGATACCGGCGTAAAAGCTGGTTTTGATTATATCCGTTGGTACGGTGGCGAATTGATCGACAGTCAGTATGGAGCCGTTCGGGATTACTATTTCAGTTATATGGACGATCAGTATCGTATTGACCCCAATGCGATTTACACCGAAGTGGGGGTAAATACCAGGTTAAAGAAAGATCGGTTCAGCTCTAACGAAGTTGAAAAAGCCATATTGAACGCAGGCAAACAAATTGTTGATTTTTACGACCCGAAAGCTACAGGGTATTTTTTAACCTTACATAATAATGCTGATGGTGGTTTTGGTATTTCATCTTATTTGCCGGGGTACGATCTGGCCAGCACTGCGGATTCTGTTTACATTAACTTCCAGATGGATGGCGATGACCTGATTTATGTAACCGAACCAAGATTATTCAGCAGTTTAAAAAAAGCAAATGTTAACGTCATCCTGCAATCTAAATTCGCAACCAATGATGGTTCACTGTCGGTTTATGCCATGCAAAATAATATTCCCTATATTAATGTAGAGGTACAGCACGGGCATCAGGAAGAAAATTTCAGGTTGATCGAACTTGCAGTTGCTACGCTGAAAGAACATGGAATAATCAGGAAAGAATAGATAAGACATTGAAGAAAATTTAAGCTTATTATTTTATCGGTTGGTGTTTTAAACACCAAAATAAATTAAGACATATTTAGCATCTGAAGATTTGGAAATGAGCATATAGTGGCTCATGGAGGTTTGTAGCCCCGCTTTGCGCTTTATCCCGATAAAACCTGTGAAACAAGCAAGCATACCAAAAAATAAAAAACAACAATGCTTAAATCGGGATGCCCGCTACAATCGGGTTTAGAGACAGGGGTTCTGCACCCTGCAACCCCGAAAATGAAACACTGTTTTGGCCACCTAGCCCCGGTTGAAGCGGTACCCTGAAGCAACGAGGTACGAGGAAGCAAAGCGTACAAGCGTAAAACGGGAAAAAATTTATTTTTTTGTACTGACCTTGCGCTTCAAATAATTGATATGTTCTTTAAGGAATGAAATCTTAGTTTATAGCTTTTATTTTTGTGACCAAAAAAGTAATCAGCAGGCCAAAAACGGAAATAATCCCGAAAGAATAACGTAAACTCGATAATTGCGAAACATAACCAATTAAAGGCGGACCAAACAGGAAAGCAAAATACCCGATACTCGAAACCATGGTAATGGCCTTACCAGCAGGCACTTTTTTGTTATTACCAGCTATACTGTACACCATGGGCACGATACTGGAAACACCCAGACCGATAAGCATAAAACCAAAAATAGCGACAATAATATTGGGAAATATTACGGCCAGGGCCATACCAATTGATATAATGGCACCGCTAATTTGCAACAGGTTTTTACGTCCGAATTTACTGATCAGATAAACGCCTAAAAACCTTCCGCTGGCCATCATAAACATAAACGAAGCGTAACCGATAATAGCTCTATTATGGGGCAATTTCACTACATCTTCAAAGTAAATGGCACTCCAATCGAACATTGTACCTTCGGTGGCCATACTGCAAAAAGCGATAACCCCTAATAACACTAAGATACCTTGTGGCATGGTAAAGAATTTTGTTTTCTCTACAGGTACATCAGGTTTGTTATAGTTCAATAATTTTTTTGAGCTAAACACCACATTGGTTAAAGATATTAAGGCAATAATCCAAAAATGGGTATACATCCCTAATTTTAAATTCACCAAACCAAGTGCAATTAGCGCTCCGGTTAAGTTCCCAATGCTCCAGGCACCGTGGAAAGAACTCATAATCGGCTTGCCATAATAATTTTCGCCTGCAACACCCTGCGTATTTAAGGCAATGTTGCAAAGGTTACCGGTAATGCCAAATAACACCAAAAAAGCGGCCAACTGCCAACCGGTACTTGCCAGGGCCAAAAAAGTTAAGGCAATTGCATATAGTGGCGCAGTTGCCCTGAGCATTTTTTTACTACCGAAATGTGTGGTGAGTTTTGCAGAAAAAAACATGGTAATGATCTGTCCTGCTGGCAATGCAAATAGAATAGAGCCTAATTCTGCATCATTTAAACCCATCGAAGCTTTAAAAGTGGGTATTCTACTGGCCCAACTTGCAAAACAGACCCCTTGCATAAAATAAAAGGCTGATATGGCTAAACGGACTTGTTTTGGAGAGCTTTGTGCAAATACAGGTGTATTTTCTTGGTTAACTAAAATTTCCTTGCCTTGCGTACTTTCTTCCAAAATTGATGTTTTAAATAATAGATTAAGCTGCAAAGTTCCTTAAATCTATTGGAAATACCGACTATTTTTTGATTTTATATCAAAATAATTGCAGAGAATAGGGTTAAAATGTTAGATTTTCCATTTTTCCAGTTCGTAAGCACTATCCCAAAACATCCATTCGAGCCTGGTTGCCATTTCGAATGCGCTTAGCATTTTCTGCTGGGTTGCAGCGTTGGCCCCTTCTGCCAATTGATCGGTAATGGTAATAGCTTTTTCTACTGCAGCAGCAAATTCTAGCCCGGCATACATATCGATCCATCTTTTATAGGGATTTTGATCACCATTTTGTTGTGCGAAAATATGATCGCCTACTGCTTTATAAATCCAGAAACAAGGAAGAACGGCTGCAGCAGCCACTTCTACACTGGCATAAGCTGCCTCACTGAGGATATAATTGGTATATAAAAGTGTAGCAGGTGAAGGCTCTACTTTATTTGGTAAACCAAATTCTACAAAATAACTTTCGTGTAAACTCCGCTCGGCAAAAATTGCCCCTGTAGAAAACCCGGCGAAAGCCATAACCAGTTCTGCATCTTGCATACGCCCACTAATGGTACTTAATGTCCGCCCAAACTCTAAAAGGTAATAGGCATCCTGCGCCAAATAGAAGATAAATTTTTCTTTGGGCAGGGTGCCATTGCTCAGCTCGGTATTAAATGGCATGGTTAAAATTTTGTTATAGATGGGTTTAACGCTTTCCCAGGCCTGTTCGCTCCACTTCATTGTACAATTAATTTTAGGGGGTAAAAAAAATGATTTAAAGGTCCGTTGCCTTGCCCTGTTTTTACTTCGCTACCAGCTTTTAACGCATTGCTGATGTATTTTTTTGCGATTTCAATTGCAGATAACAAATTGTTGCCTTTCGCCATTTCGGCAGCTATTGCTGATGATAAAGTACAGCCTGTTCCATGCAGGTTTTTAGAAGAAATAAAGGCACTTTCTAAAACCACCGGAGTTTCAGAACCAGAAATGAGCACATCGTAAATAATCGGCCCAGCCAAATGACCTCCTTTAACCAAAACTGCTTTTGCACCTTTTTCCACAATTTTCTTCCCTGCCGCAATCATATCATCGAGGTTATGGATTTCTTGCCCCGAAAGAATTATGGCCTCATCTATATTTGGTGTAACCAACCTAACGATGGGGAACAATTTTTCCACCAATTGGTTAACGGTATCGGGTTCGATTAAGCGGTGACCGCTGGTAGCAACCATTACCGGATCTAAAATAACAGGAACGGATTGATTGTAAGCTTTTAGCTCTTTTTCAATTACCTGTACCACTTCGGCACGGTTGATCATTCCGATTTTAATGGCTACTGGCAATATATCTTCGAGTACGGCCTGCAGCTGATCTTTAATCATTTCTGCAGGAATACCATGTACCGACCTCACTCCCATTGTATTTTGGGCAGTTACCGCGGTAATGACAGAAGTACCAAAGCAGCCCAGAGCAGAAAAGGTTTTTAAATCGGCCTGGATACCAGCCCCACCCCCACTATCGGAACCAGCTATGGTTAATACATTAATATAATTCATAAAAAAGACTACGTTTTGTGATATAACTTCAGGAGTCTTCAAATGCAGAATGCATGATATGCAAATGTGCAGACAAACTAATTTTCCTACGCCGGCATTATCCGGATCAGGTTCATTTGAGGTTGATGGCAGGAGGGTTTTAAGGCTAAAGGGCATTACCCTTACTTTTTTACCTTCTCCGTTTAACCTCAAAATGGGTATATTCTCAGCCAACGATTTGAAGGCACCCCTAAAGTTTTATTTTGTAGCGCAATATAGGGCTTAAACTTTGATTACACGATTGTAGGGAATAGAAAAATTAAAGAGTTGTCAACTTATTAGCATACCTGCTATTAAAGTTGACAACTCTGAAATCAAAAAAAAATCCCGATATAAATACCGGGATTAAAACATAATAATAATTAATGTAGGGATAGCGACTATATTTTATCGGGTTGATAGAACCGAACAGTGCCATCAGCTTCATTTGAAACGATTAATAAACTTCTTCCGTTAGGACTGTCTTTTGGTTTTACAAAGAGTAAACCTTCAGGTGCATCACCTGTAGAGAACAATTGCACAAATTTAGGAGAACCAGGTGTGGTCACATCGTAAACAGCAATCATATCTACGCGCTCCATACCGATAAAAGCCAGTGTTTGTCCGTTAACCTGCGCAACGGTAACACCTTCTACTTCTACACCTTTATTGTCTGAACGATCGTCATCGTATTTGCCTGCATCAATTACCCTTTGCTCTAAATCTTTACCAATATTGGCAACCAAAGCACCTGTATTGGCGTTAATAATGCTCAGACTTCTTCCACCTGTTGCATATAATTCATCATAATCACCATCGCCATCAGTATCGCCAAAAGCTTTACTTATAGTTAATCTGCCCAGGTTTTCATCTAATTTTAGTGATGCAGCATTAGGGAATTTAACAGGATCGAGTGTTAAACTTTTCACGCGTACTTCTTCGTCATAACCTTTCCATGCCCTGGTATCGCCCTCATTGGCTAAAGCCAAATAAGCATTGCCACCTGTGGTGAAGTATGAAATGGCATCCGGCAGATAAAAAGCCTTAATTGGCCAAGTGCCCAAAACTTTTTTACTGTCTTTGTCGCTTACATCGAATGCATTTTCGGCCTGGCTGATATCTCTAGTGCCCAATGGATTGATTTTAGTAATGCTTCCTGCAACAATATCAACCTCCGCAACACCATTATTTTCCTGTAAGGTTACATAAGCTTTTTTAGAATCTGAACTTACCGCAATATATTCAGGCTCGATATCCTGCGTAAAACTGGCATTTAAACCATAAATCCTGAAACCACCTGCGATCAAAGTGGCTTTCTGCGATTCGAAAGCAGAAAAATCCAATGTTTTTACCGAGTAGTTATCCTTGATGTTGATAATTGAAACGGTTCCCTTTGGGTCAACGGTATAAGCGTCATTCGGTTCGCCTTCATTAGCTGATAAAATGTAATTTCCATCCGGACTAAAAGTAACCATATCAGGCATGGCACCTACGGTGATTTTTTTAACTTCTTCCAACGTTGAAGTTTTGAGTACCACAACATCACCATTTCCCTGCGGATTTGCACCATTTAAAGCTATTGCCAATAAACCGTTATTAACCGCCACACTATTGATACCAGCGTTAACTGCAAAAGTTAAGGTTTGCAATTTTGTAATAGTTGGGTATTTACTCATGTCTACAATATCAACCTTCGTCCCTCCATCATTGCTCACTACAAACAATCTTTTGGTTAAAGGATCGTAAGCAGAAATTTCTGAAGCAAATTCTCCACCTAAATCAATAAATGCCGTTTCTTTAAAACTATCGATTTTTTCAGGAACAACAGCTTCAACAGGGGGATCTACAATAGGATCATCAGTTGAATCTTTTTTGCAGGCAGCAAATGCCAACGACGCAATAAGGATTGCACCAAATAGTTTTTTACAGTTCATGGTTTGTTTAATATCTGAAGCGCAAAAATATAAGGGCAAAACGCTATTTTTCAGTCTGTAAACATTATCATTTGGTTAAGGAATTGTGAAGAAAGACCAAAGCTGGAAGACTAAAGTAGAATCCGCCGTCCTCTCGATTCGATAGCTATCAGTCCGACATGAAGAAAGTGGCTAAAACAAAAAAATCCCGATATAAATACCGGGATTTTTTTTCGTTTTGCTGAACTTGTTTCAGCAACTATTTTATTAAATATGAATCGCCCTGTTATCAGTTGCAGCAAGAGCTGCTTCTTTTAACGCTTCGGTATACGTTGGGTGAGCGTGGCAGGTACGTGCAATATCTTCAGCAGATGCACGGAATTCCATTGCAATAACGGCTTCAGCTATCATATCAGCAGCACGTGGACCAATCATGTGTACGCCTAAAACTTCATCAGTAGCAGCATCAGCCAAAACTTTAATGAAACCATCTGTATCCATACTCGCTTTCGCACGTCCGCTGGCTTTGAACGGGAACGAACCTGCTTTATATTTTACGCCTTTTTCCTTCAATTGCTCTTCGGTTAAACCTACAGAAGCAACTTCTGGCCAGGTATAAACCACACCAGGGATTAAGTTATAATTGATATGTGGTTTTTGGCCGGCTATGGTTTCGGCAACGTAAGTACCTTCATCTTCTGCTTTGTGCGCCAACATGGCTCCTGTGATAACATCACCAATGGCATAAACACCTTTAACCGAAGTTTCTAAATGCTCGTTAACCGGAATTTTTTTACCTCTTTCTTCTACGGTGATTCCGATTTTATCTAAACCTAAACCTTCGCTATATGCGGTACGGCCAACAGCTACGATACAGTAATCAGCTTCTAAAGAAATGGTTTCGCCTTTTGGTGTTTCAGCAGTAACGGTTACGGTTTTACCTTTCGTGGTAGCGCCGGTAACTTTATGGCCCATGTAAAACTCCATGCCTAACGTTTTCTTTAAAACACGTTGAAGTTCTTTACCCAAACCAGCATCCATGGTGCCGATGATAGATGGTAAAAATTCTACAACAGAAACTTTTGTACCTAAACGGGCATAAACCGAACCTAATTCCAGGCCGATTACACCACCACCGATAACCACCATCGTTTTTGGTACTTCTTTAATATTTAAAGCTTCGGTTGAGGTAATGATGCGTTTTTTATCGATTGGTAAAAATGGTAAAGCTGTTGGTTTAGAACCTGTAGCAATGATTACGTTTTTAGCAGACAAAGTTTCGGTAGAACCATCAGCTTTGGTTACCAGGATAGTATTTTTATCTACAAAAGAACCCACACCTTCGAAAGAATCGATTTTGTTTTTCTTGAACAAATAAGTGATACCAGCTGTATTTTGAGCAACAACATCGTCTTTACGGGCGATCATTTGTTTCATATCAACTTTTAAATCTTTTAAGTTGATACCGTGAGTGGTAAATGTATGGGCAGCGTTGTGGAAATGCTCTGAAGAATCTAACAAAGCCTTAGATGGAATACAGCCCACATTTAGGCAAGTACCTCCAAAAGTTTTATATTTTTCTACTACTGCAGTTTTTAAACCTAACTGAGCACAACGGATTGCGCCTACATAACCGCCCGGCCCTGAACCGATAACAACGACATCGTATTGCATAATTTCTTGATAATTTTAATTAGCCAAATGTAGGGAAAAAAGGCGGAAAGCTGAAAGCGAATGGCTAATTGAAATGGTTCGGTATTTCATAATCAATGGCTGAAGATCAATAAAATGGCTTATTAAAGCCCAAAAGTCCATTGGTTTGATGAGCGTACAAAACATTTTACTTTCAGCGTATAAATTAGTCTGGAGTCTTCAGTTGGAAGCCCGGAGTTGATGGTAAGCGTTTGGAGCCGGGCGCCTGGCGTTAATTAACCGAATATAAAATCAGCTATCTACAAATGAACCTATTAACCAATGAACAACTGAACTAATATACCTCTTGCCCGAAAGTAAGCAAATTACTATCCGGATCAAGCATGGCAAATTCTTTCTGTCCCCAGGGTTTGGTTTGCAAACTTCCATTAGGGTGGATGCTTTGTTTTGTATCCAACATCGATTGGTACAGCCCGTCTATATCATTGGTACGAATGTAAACCTGTCCGTAGTTTTCTTTGGGATCGAGTGCTTCGACTAAAAAAAAGTGAATCTGTACCTGGTCTTTTTGTACCATCAGATATTCCTTAAAATCGGCGCTCCCGATGTCCTTAAAACCCAACTGATTGACATAAAAATTTCTGGTAACTGCTTTATTCCGCATGGGCAGTTTTGGATTGATTTCTGTAAGCATATTTTTTTATTTCAAAAGTGAGGATTTTTTTCAAAAGCAGCACTTGATCGAAATCAGGAAATTCAATAGTTTGCCCTAACCCTGCTTAGCGTTTCGGGCGCTATTTTAAGATAGGAAGCAATCATTTTAACCGGAAAAACCTGTACAATGAATGGTTTGGCTTTTTTAATATAATCATATTTTTGGGCAGGACTTAATGCATTGTCGAAAAGATAGGTCCGGTGATTAGTTTGGTCAAAAATCTTACTGAGATGTAAAAAAGATTGCGACCTGGCAATGAGCTCATGCAGCTGGTACAAACTCAATTCGATAACCTCCGCATCCTCAAATGCCTTAATTGTTGTGTCCGATGGTTTTTGATCTATCAAACTTGGGTGATTGTACATCCATTCTTCGGGCAGGTGCAGATCGATGATTGTTTCAACTATACCATCAGATTGAAACTGAAAGAAAGATCCCGATAAGATGAAATAAACAGATTGACAAACCTCACCTTGACGCAATAACAAATCATTTTTCTTAAATATTTTTCGGCAGGTTTTTTCTTCAAAAAGAAGCAGATCATGGGCTGAAAATGATCCGACACTGGCTAAAATTTCCTGAGCTGACATCATACAAAATTCAATTATTTCAGCGTATGGGCCATCAAAACAACTTATTGATTAGCGATTTTTCTGGTGATTAAATAGGCAACAATCAAATTTGGAATCCAGCATAACCAGGCAACAACCAGGTAGGCTTTTGAAAAATCGCCGTAAACTATAGTCAAAATTGGTAGCCAAATTCTTAATGTTACCGCAGCAAAACAAGCCGCATAACTATAAACCATCATTTTTTGATGTTTTTCAATTTCGGCATTTTTAATATATATATAAGCTTTTAGGGTAGTGTAAAACCAAATGAGGCCTAAACAAATAAATCCAGCGGAAGAAACCCATCCACCTGTTGCAAAAAAGCCAATATAAATACCCGCTAATGCGCTAAGCAGTACCGCAACGACATAAAATTTACCGAGTTTTCGGTGTAATGCCATACGCCTGTTTCTCATTTTCGGACTAAATTGTGTCCAACCGATAAATAAAGCGATACCACCAAAAATGATATGCGTATAAAAACCAATGTTCCAGAAAGTATTGCTTAACAACTCAACTGATTTTGAATTTAACAATCCAAATTTTCTATCGATCAAAAAGTAAATCATTGGATAAAGTCCGATCAGCAATGCGAAAGTTGCAAATAAAATCCATAATCCTTTTTTCACCATGATAAGTTTGATTGCTTTCCACTAATCTAGTTAATTTTCAAGAACTAAATCAATTCCTTTTGCAGCATAAACTCTTTGGCATTGGCAAAACTGAGGAACAGCTCATCAGCGATTTTTAGTTTTTGATGTGCACGCACATTATTCTGTATAGCGTAACAAGTAATGCCAGCAGCAAGGGCCGATTTAACACCATTTATGGTATCTTCAAAAACAATGCATTCCTCTTTCGCTACACCTAAGCGTTCCACGCAGAGGTTGTAACTTTCGGGATCGGGTTTTGATTTGCTTACATCAGTTCTCGTAATAAACAAACTGAAATACCTGGCCAAACCATTTCGCTCAAATACAGCTTCAACATCAATTTTCGGACTGGCTGTAACCACCGCAAGTATAAGTCCTTTTTCATAAACAAACTGCACAAATTCTAAGGCGTAAGGCATTAACTCAATATCAGTTGTTCTAAAACCATCAAAGGTTATTTTTTCTCTTCTATCAATAAAGCTGTCTAAATCTTCATTAATTTTATAGCGATCTATAATGGTTTTTGCATTTTTCGGCAGCGGAATCCCCGCATAATTGCTTAGCCAATCTTTAAATTCGATGTTCACATTATAGGGGCATAAAAATGTATTCCAACAATCGAAATGAAATTTCTCCGAATCAATTAATGTACCGTCTAAATCGAAAAGCAGGGCTTTTATCTTACTCATTATATATTTTTAACTGAAATTAGCTTATGGGATTATCTCGAAAAGAAAAAACTGCTGCACCTGCGATTTTCCAAAATTATTATCTACACAAAATATCAAAGAGTGGTGTCCGTTTGCAAGTTTTGGACCAAAAGTTACCCCTTCAAAATTATCGATATGCCTGTTTAAAGTATCGAAATCGAAAAGTAGTTTTTTGGTTAAAGGCTTCGGCGGATTTTTGAGGAACGATGCATTATCAATCTCATTTTCGGCACCATTTAGATCAACCTGGTAAAGTTTTAAAAAAGTATGGTCATCATGCCCTTTTGCCCAGGCCCTTTCCATAACCAAAAGTGTGTGATTGTTAAGTGCCAATATTTCTGAAATACCATTTACATTCCAGTCGTTTTCTACACTGGGTTTAACAGGTAAAGCACCAAGGTTATAGGCATATTGTGCCACATTCTTTTTAGTCGCCACGTCGAACTTTAAAATCCGCGTTAAAGCCTTATCATAGCCAAAAGAAGATTGCGGGCCATCCTGATACAAGGGCTCTTCTAAACTGGCATATAATGTTTTATAATGATCGGCATAGGTTAAACCTTCAAACAATGCATTTTTACGTGGACCGCTCTCCGTTTTAGTAAAATGAAAACCTTTCGGCAGCGGAATGGTATCTAAAAATTTTCCTGCTGTTGAAATAAAAGTTAAACTGGGTTGAACGATTGTGGTATCCCCATTTTTGAACAATCTTTCACCTTCGCTGCTCCAGATTAATTGTTTGGTAACCGGATTATAACGGACCGATTCACCATCGGGTTTTACACTTTTATCCGTGCCATATTTGGGGTATTGTTTTCCGTTTTCCTGTAGGAGATACTTGACTCCTGTGATCCGGACGGTATCGATTTTATCTGCTTTAAGATCAATCTGTGCAGTGTAAATCCTTGCAGGACTTAACTGCGAAGGATCATCACTAATGAGGTAATATTGATTTTGTGCTGCATCGTAATCAATCCCTGATAAACCGCCTACAACCGTATTTTGAAAATTTAAGTTTAAGGACATCACGTATTCATCCAGAAATTTAACCGACGAAATACTGGTTTCTATTTGCTTAACCGCAGCATATTTTGTTACCGAGCAGGAGGAGAGTACAATAGCAAAAAGAGCATAAACAAAGAAGAATTGGCGTATGGGTTTCAAATCGAAATGTTTAGGTTGCAAAAATATGTTTTTTTGATGGTAATGATTCATAGTTTTGCCACGGAGGCTCAGATTAGCACGGAGTAATCTATTTCTGGATAAGGAATTGACTACAAAAATATCTCCTTGCCCATCCGTGTATCCGTGGCTAAAAAAAAGTCGGATGGCAACATCCAACTGCACATTTATAGTTTTTGCCACCGAAGCTCATATTAGCACGGAATAGCAGTATAGTCCTGGATAACGTAATGGCTACAAAAAATATCTCTGTGCCCATCCGTGTATCCGTGGCTAAAAAAAGTCGGATGGCAACATCCGACTGCACATTTATATCTTATAACCTTAATCATCTTAACTCCTTAATGATAAAAACAAAATCACCATTAAGAAATAAAAAAATGCTGATCACATTTTAACAATGACCAGCATTTAATTTATAATATTAAATAGCTCTAAAACAACTTACCAATTACGCGGTAAGTAATGTTCGTTCCATCTACTATTTCTTCATAGTACACATCATCAGGCGAAACAAAATATTTTTCATTTTTAATCGTCACCTCTCTGCATCCTTCTGGCAACTGGTTAATAATATCACCTATATTATGCGTGTCAACCGGACCATCAGTCGTATTTAAAACTCCATCTTTTCCAGCAACAACATATACCGTTTTACCATCGGCATTCTCTTTTTGGGTGTAATAAACACCTTTATATTCGTAATAATCAACCCCGTTAATGGTCACCTGATTTGCATCTGATGGTAAGTTCGGAACTTCAGCACCTACTGGCGGGGTTACCACTTCGTATTGCTCATTGTTTTGTTGATAGAACAATCCACCAGAATAATAAAACTGGTTCGGACCATAATAAAATGGATAGTAGCCATAAGGTAATACACCTATCCTGAAACCTAAAAACGGCCTGTAAAAATTATAGTAGCTGTAGTATGGTCTGTAATAAGGCCTTCCGAAACCAGGTCTGTAACCATAACTAGGTCTGCCATAACCCGGTTTGCCATATCCCGGACGGTAACCTGGCCTGTTATAACCATAACCTGGTCTTCCTGAACGGATACCTGAAGAAAAATTACCCCTGCCTGGCGAACGCATAGATGGCTGACGGGAAATGGAACCGCCACCTCTTGAAGAGCCAATTGAGCCCGATCTGCCTCCGCCGAAAGAACCACCACCTCCTCCGCTCCTGCTTGGTCTTTGTGCAGAAACGCTTTCAATACTCAAGGTTGCTATCATCGCTGCTGCAGCGAAAACAACCAATCCTTTATTTAATAACCTATTCATTTTTTTGTGTTTAATTCGATTATCTATATGACGGTTAAAATTCTTAAAAGATTATCCCTTAACAAGATTTAACTAAATTTTGATAAAGTAATGACGAAGAAAGGGTTATAACTAGCACTTTTTTGCACCCCAGGCTTCTGACCTCAGTCTTCCGACTTTCGGACTACTCCATTATCCATCAAACATCTTCCATTATACATGTTTAACAAACCTTTTACGGGCTATTTTTTCTAATCAATCTCTAATCACCTATATTTAAATTTTATTCCTAAAAACTAAAATAAATGAATCTTCAAAGAATTTTCGGTCTTCTGTTTTGTCTGTTTATTTCAAATGAATTACTTGCGCAGCAAACAGATTCGGCTTACGTGAGAGAAAATTACACCAAAATAGAACGCCAGATCCCCATGCGTGATGGGGTTAAGTTATTCACTTCCATTTACATACCCAAAAATCAATCCAAAAAATACCCTTTTTTAATAAACCGTACCCCTTACACCGTGGCCCCTTATGGCGAAGATAAATACAAACTGAGTCTGGGTAATTTCCCGGCAATGATGCGCGAAGGATTTATTTTTGTTTACCAGGATGTACGTGGCCGCTGGATGAGCGAGGGCACCTTTGCCGATATCCGTCCTCAGGTAGTTGGCAAAAAAGGCAAAACAGCCATCGACGAAAGCACTGACACTTACGACACCATTGACTGGCTGGTTAAAAATGTAAAAGGCAATAACGGGAACGCCGGCATTTATGGCATTTCGTACCCGGGTTTTTATTCTACCACTTCATTGCCTAATGCGCACCCCGCTTTAAAAGCTGTATCGCCACAGGCACCAGTTACCGATTGGTATTTAGGTGACGATTTTCACCACCGTGGCACTTTATTTTTAATGGACGCATTCAGTTTTATGGGCAGTTTTGGCGTTCCGCGTCCTAAACCCATTACACCTGATAAAGGCCCCAAAGGTTTTCAGTTCCCTATTCAGGATAATTACCGTTTCTATTTAGAAGCAGGCTCAGTTAAAAACTTAAAAGACCGTTATTTTGCAGACAGCATTAAATTCTGGAACGATTTATTTAAACATCCAAATTTAGACACCTTCTGGAAATCGCGTTTAATTACCCCGCATTTAACCAATGTAAAACCAGCGGTAATGGTGGTAGGAGGTTTTTTTGATGCAGAAGATGCTTATGGTACTTTTGCTACCTATAAAGCCATTGAGAAAAAAAACCCTGGCGCTAATAATATCCTCGTGGCTGGTCCATGGTTTCATGGTGGCTGGGTACGCAGTGATGGTTCTTTTCTGGGCGACATCAACTTTGGCAAAACCACCAGTATCGATTATCAGCAAGAGTACGAACTGCCTTTCTTTAAACATTATTTAAAAGGCGATGGCGATTTTAATGCATCAGAAGCCAATATTTTTGTTACCGGCAGTAACGAATGGAAAAAATTTAATACCTGGCCGCCACAAGATGTAGAAACCAAAAACCTGTATTTACAACCCAACGGAAAGCTGGCTTTCGAAAAAGTGGGCAGAACCGATAGCTGGGACGAATATGTTAGCGATCCCAACAATCCCGTTCCTTATCAGGATGTTATCCAGGCCAAACGTACCCGCGAATATATGATCGACGATCAGCGTTTTGCCGCCCGCCGTCCGGATGTTAAAACTTATCAGACTGATGCTTTAACAGAAGATATTACCCTAACCGGACCAGTGCTAGCCAACCTTGTGGTTTCTACCACCGGAACAGATGCCGATTACGTGGTAAAACTGATCGATGTTTATCCCGAAGATGCACCAAACCCGATACCGAATCCAAAAAACTTAATCATGGGCGGTTATGAGATGCTGGTACGTGGAGAAATCATGCGTGGCAAATACCGCAACAGTTTCGAAAAACCCGAGGCTTTTGTTCCCGGAGCCATTACCAAAGTAAATTATCCTTTGCCAGATGTTGCGCATACCTTTAAAAAAGGACATAAGATTATGATTCAGATTCAAAATTCATGGTTCCCATTAGCCGATCGTAATCCGCAGAAATTTATGGATATTTATCAGGCAGAACCGCAGGATTTTCAAAAAGCAACACACAAGATCTATCACGATGTGCACAACAGCTCGTTCATTACCGTTTCGGTGTTAAAATAAAATGTTCAGCGTCGTTATGCGGTTCGTCATTCCCAACTTGATTGGGAATGACGCCTAACATTAAAAACAAATTCTTAGCTTATTATTCTTAAAAAATGAAATACTTTAAACTCATCATCATCCTGCTTTCCGCCTCTTCGGCTTTTGCGCAAAGCGATGCAGGATATCCAAAAACAAATTACACCAAAAAAGAAGTGTACATCCCCATGCGTGATGGCACCAAACTTTTTACGGCAATTTATACCCCAAAAGATGCCTCAAAGGATAAAAAATATCCGATAATTATGCAACGTACCTGTTATAGTGTAGCCCCTTATGGCGAAGATAAATTTCCGGCACGTTTAGGCCCATCCGAACTGATGATGAAAGAAGGTTATATCGTGGTGATGCAGGATGTACGCGGCCGCTGGAAAAGCGAAGGTACCTGGACCAATATGACACCCGTAATCGACAATAAAAAATCGAAGAAGGATGTTGATGAAGGTTCTGACACGTATGACACCATCGATTGGCTGGTTAAAAATGTAACCAATAATAATGGTAAAGTGGGTCAGTGGGGTATTTCTTATCCCGGATTTTACACCGCAGCCGGAATTTTAAGCAATCACCCTGCACTAAAAGCATCGTCGCCACAGGCCCCGATTTCGGATTTCTTTTTTGATGATTTCCACCACAATGGATCATTTCTACAAAGCTACTTTTTTACCTTCCCGGTATTTGGTGTGCAGAAAACCGACACCACTTCAAAAGCCTGGTACAATAATCAAATGATTTTGCCAAAAACAAAAGATGGCTATCAGTTTGCTTTAGACCTTGGCCCTTTAACCAATGCCGATAAATATTATAAAAATAATTTCTTCTGGCAGGAAACCGTTAACCATCCAAACTATGATGAGTTTTGGCAAAAACGAGGACTATTAAAACACTACAACACCGTTAAACCAGCAGTAATGTTGGTGGGGGGCTGGTACGATGCGGAAGATTTATCAGGACCATTAAACATTTACAAAACCATCGAAAAGAAAAACCCTAATGCTTATAACACCATCGTTATGGGGCCATTCGGACATGGCAGATGGAGCCGCGAAACTGGCCACACCATGCATAGCAATGTTTATTTCGGCGATAGCATTGCCACTTTTTACCAAAAAGAAATCGAAGCTAAATTCTTTAACCATTTCTTAAAGGGGAATGGAGATAAAAACTCTGGCCTGCCAGAAGCTTACATGTTCGATACTGGTAAAAAACAATGGGAAACCTTTACAAAATGGCCAACAGAAAAAGCCAGCAAACAAAAATTATATCTGGGTGCCGATGGTAAACTGAGCATGACTGCCCCATCAGCTGCAGGCTCAGTAAATTACATCAGCGATCCTTTAAAGCCGGTTCCCTATACAGAAGATTTAACCACTACCTTAGGTTTTACCCCGCACAATTACATGAGCGAAGATCAGCGTTTTGCTGGCAGAAGACCTGATGTATTGGTGTACCAAACCGATGTATTGGACAACGACATTACTTTGGGTGGCGAAATCATGTCGCACCTTAAAATTGCCACTACCGGTACCGATGCCGATTTTATTGTAAAACTGATCGATGTATATCCAGCCGATGAGCCGAACAATCCTTATATGCCAAACAAGAACATTACCCTGAGCAATTACTGGCAAATGGTGCGTTCTGAAGTAATGCCGGCCCGTTTCCGTAACAGCTTTGAAAAACCAGAAGCTTTGGTAGCCAATCAAAAAACCGATGTAAACTTTCAACTGCAGGACGTATTGCATACCTTTAAAAAAGGACACAGGATTATGATCCAGGTACAGAGTACAGCATTCCCGTTATTTGCGCGCAACCCACAAAAATTTGTTGAAAATCCTTATAAAGCAACAGAAGCAGACTACATTAAAGCCACACAAACGGTATTTAACGATAGCTTTATCGAAGTTGATGTGATAAAATAAATTTAATCGCCTACGCTCGTTTCAAACGAGCGCGTAATAGCCAATCGTTTTTAACGATCCAAAAAAAAACCCAAAGCCTCGGTTCGTGTCTCCACGAACCGAAAGCCTTAGTCAACCAATAAACAAATGAAAAAACTATTTATCCTTTTCGCGCTTGCTTTCAGTATTCCTGCTGCACAGGCGCAGATGCTGGGCAAAAACCAGGTAAACTACAGGGCCGATAGCCTCCGTGGAACACTTAGCCCTTTGCGTACCTGCTACGACATTAACTATTACCATTTAGACGTAAAAATCGATATCGATCAGAAATCCATCGCCGGAAGCAACGAATTTGCTTTTACAGCTACACAGGATTTTAATAAACTACAGTTCGATCTTTTCGATAACCTCAAAGTAGAAAAAGTAGTGTACAAGGGCATTGATTTACCTTTCACAAGGGAATATAATGCTGTTTTTGTAACTTTCCCTAAAGCAGTTAAAAAAGGAAGTAAAGATAAATTCACAGTTTTTTACTCAGGTAACCCGACCGTGGCTAAAACTCCCCCTGGGATGGTGGCTTTATTTTCAAAAAAGATGCTGCTGGCAATCCGTTTGTTTCTGTAGCCTGTCAGGGGCTTGGCGCTAGTGTATGGTGGCCGAATAAAGATCACCAGAGCGATGAGGTAGACAGCATGTTGATCAGCATCAGCATACCAAATACTTTGCAGGAAATATCAAACGGAAGATTAAGAAACACTGTTGATCAGGCCGGTGGTTACAAACAATATAACTGGTTTGTGAGCAACCCCATCAATAACTACGATGTAACTTTTTACATCGGTAAATATGCCCATTGGCAGGATAGTTATGACGGCGAAAACGGCAAACTCAGCATCGATTACTGGGCTTTACAAACCGATAGTGCCAAAGCCCGCCCGCATTGGGATGCCGATGTTAAACCCATGCTAAAATGTTTCGAGTATTGGTTCGGTCCTTACCCCTGGTATAAAGATGGCTACAAACTGGTTGAAGCGCCGCATTTAGGAATGGAGCATCAAAGTGCCGTTGCTTATGGTAACCAGTTTAAACAAGGTTATTTAGGCAGGGATTTAAGCGGCACCGGCCATGGTTTAAAATGGGATTTCATTACCATCCACGAAAGTGGACACGAATGGTTTGGCAATAACATCACTTCAAAAGATATTGGCGATATGTGGGTGCATGAAGGTTTTACCAATTACTCTGAAGTATTATTTACCGAATGCACCGAGAACAAAGCAGCTGCTGATGAGTATGTAATCGGATTACAGAAAATCATCCGCAATGATATCCCTGTAATTGGTCCTTATGGTGTAAACAAAGAAGGTTCAGGCGATATGTACCCTAAAGGCGCAAATCTGATCAGCATCATCCGTCAGCTCATTAATAACGACGAGAAATTCAGGCAGATCCTTCGCGGATTGAATAAAACTTTTTATCACCAAACGGTAACCACCGCACAGATCGAAAATTACATTGCCAAACAGAGTGGCTTAAAATTAGATAAGATTTTTGATCAGTATTTACGTTATACCAAAATACCGGTTCTGGAATATAAAATCGATAAAGGCAGCTTATCTTACCGTTGGGTAACCGATGTTAAAGGTTTCGATATGCCAGTACGCGTAACCCTAAAAACCGGCGCCTATACTTTAATAAAGCCAACAAACGATTGGAAAACTATTAAAGTTGATGCCACTGTAAATGCTGATAATTTTAAACATGATCCGCTTTTTTATATTAACCTAAAGAAAGGGTAATCTCTGTCCAGACTTACGAAGTTCCCTAGGGCCCATAGCTCGGCTAACTTCGTAAGTCGGCCAGCAACGATAATTTTCAACTTGTGCAACTTTTCCGAAAAACAACCGTCTTATAAGAAAAGCTCATTATTCATCTAAAAAATAAAATCTATCACCATGAAAAAAGTATTTGCAATATTATTAGCATCATTAACACTTACCGCTGGCATTAAGGCAATTGCAAAAGACGGCACTACTATCCACGCTGCAAGCAAAAAGAACGACGAACGTAATGTAAAAAATTTCAACGGTGTTGCTTCAGCAGGGCCTATTAATGTAATTGTAACCTTGGGTAATACCGAGAGTTGCCGTTTAGAAGGCGATGCAGAGGCAATAGCTTCAATCGTTACTGAAGTAAAAGGCAATGTTTTGGTCATCCGTCCGCAAAACAGCATCACCAGCTGGTCTAGAAAATACGAAGGCAAAAAAATTACAGCTTACGTAACGGCAAAAGAATTAGCCAGCTTAACCGTAAGTGGATCTGGTAACTTAACAGTTAACGGAAAAATCAGTACAGGTAGCCTAACTACAACCATAAGCGGTTCTGGTAATATTAAATTAACAGCCGATGTAGACGATTATAATGGTGTAATTAGTGGTTCAGGTGCCATAAACATCACTGGCGGTGCCGATCGTGCCAAAGTGGTCATCAGCAGTTCAGGTACATTTTCTGGTAAATCTTTTTCAACAAAAACATTAACCAGTACCATTAGTGGATCAGGAACCGTAAATATTGCCGTTAGCGAAAGTATCAGGGCTGTAATCAGCGGATCAGGTAACGTAAATTATTCTGGCAACCCAACTGTTGATAAAACCGTGATCGGTTCGGGTGGCGTAAGAAAAATGTAAAATCAGATTCATCATCATAAAAAGAACGCCCCGGAGAAATTCGGGGCGTTCTTTTTTTTAATATCCCTTTAGCTTATAAGCGTGATTTGAAAAGTAGGTTCAGTGCAATTATTAATGTCCGTTCCGCTATCATTTCAAGTCCTCATCCCGATGAAGAATCGGGCTTCCGGGCTTTCCATTCCTATCGGGTTTAGTAACAATGGTTTCTGAACCCTGCAAACCCTAAAAATGAATGACTGCTTTGCCCACCTAGCCCCGGTTGAAGCGGTACCCTGCAGCGACCGAGGAACTAGGAAGCGAAGCGTACAAGCGTAAAACGGGAAGAAACATTATGTGATGCACAAACCCTGCGCTCCAAAAAAAATGTTTTCTTTAGCACACAAAAAACATATCGATCTGTTTTTGCTTTGAAACAATTATCTTCGTTTACCTATACCTTCTCCATGAAAAAAATAATACTAGCTGTTTTATTGATCAGCATGATCAACTTCGCCTATGCGCAGGAACAAACGCTCGATAAAAAATACCGCCCCGTGGTTACCGGTTTTATCAATGCTGTTAAAAGTGGAAACATAGAAAAGCTGAGTAGCAAAATCAGGTACCCTTTAAACCGGACCTACCCTATTCCACCTATTAAAAATAAACAGGAATTTGTAAAGCGGTACAAAGAAGTTTTTGATGATAATTTAACCAAAAAGATTGTTAGCTCTAAGGTAGAAGCCGATTGGAATGATGTTGGCTGGCGCGGCATTATGTTATTAAACGGCGAATTATGGCTTGATACGGATGGTAAATTAATCGCCGTTAACCATCAATCGAGGTTGGAGGCCAAAGAACAGGCCAGATTGATAAATGTTGATAAAAGCAGCCTTCACCCCTCAATCAGCAATTTTGCACAACCGGTTCTTATTTTCGAAACAGCCCAGTACCGGATCAGGATTGATGACCTTGGTAGTAACAACTACCGCTATGCCTCATGGCCGATAAAAAGTAAAATGAGCGATAAGCCCAAATTAATTTTAACAAATGGCAAATTTACACCTGATGGTAGTGGCGGAAACCATAATTACCAGTTTAAAAGCGGCGATTTTTTATATACCTGTTTCATTACCGTAATGGGCGAAAAAGGTACGCCAACAGCTCAATTGGTGATCAGCAAAGCTGGAAAAGAAATATTATCACAACCTGCGAAAAAAATCGCTCCTTAGTTGCAACAGATGCTTACCGAAACACTGAAAAAACTTTTTAACCGGGATCTCAACAGGCTGAGATCCGAAATCGATGCTTACCAAAACGAGACAAATCTTTGGCGGATAGATCGCGATATTGCAAATTCAGCCGGGAACCTTTGCCTCCACCTCATCGGGAACTTGAATACCTACATTGGTGCAACTTTGGGCGGCACAAACTATATACGTAACCGCGAACTCGAATTTTCCTTAAAAGATATCTCGAAACAAGAGCTGATCAAAATGATTGAAGAAACCATAACCGTTGTTAGCGATAGTTTAAATCGGGTAAGCGATGAACAGCTGGATGGCGAGTATCCAATACTGGTATTTGAAGAAAAAACTTCTACTGAATTTTTCCTCGTTCACCTCACCACACATTTAACCTACCATTTGGGGCAGATTAATTACCACAGAAGGCTGTTGGATAGGGAATAGAAGGACTAGCGTGAGGCGTTTAGCGTGAAGCAATCTTTCATATTAGTGATCCTTGCTATAAAGATTGCTTCCACAAAAATCGGGGCGGCTGTTGGCTGAAAAAGCATTCTCTGTGTCTCCCATGTTTCTGTGGCAATCAATTATCCCCAAAACAAAAAAGGAGGCTTAAGCCTCCTTCAATACCTTTTAAAACTGAACCCCGATTAACCACATATTTTCAATGTAGTTAATTTTTTGGCTGGCTTTGTCGTATTCATCCCAGCCAGTGGTATGTACGTTGGTTAAATTGGTTGTACCAAATTTAGTGGTATTTTGCAGGTACACGTTTTTCCAAACATAAAACTTAAGTCCGATTTTAGCCGAAACGCCATAACCAGAAATGTTCCAGTGGTTATTTCTGCCTAGGCCAAATAAACGTACATCAGAACGTGGAACCATAATTCCGCCGCCTAAACCAGTTTCTAAAGTTAACGAAGTATTTCCACTTGGTGCTACCCAGATATCATCATAACGCTCCACCTCAATATTCGCATAGTTAAAGCCATCTGTATGCTCGTAAGTAAGCATGTTTTCTTTAACATTTATACTTTGACCGTTATAATCACCTGCCAATGCTCCGGTAGCCTTATTCTCAGGGGTAATATTAGGCCCGATATGTCCGGTAATGGCAACAGTTTGTGGAATATCCATCACATATTTCATGTGGTCCCAACCGATAGAGATACTGTAATTATCTTTGATAAAATATCCTACACGGATATTATACTGTGGCACGGTGATCAATCCCGGGTTTAAATAATCCCAGCTTAATTTTGATTGCCTATCATGCGCAACCACGTCTTTTAGTGTAAAATCATAATTCGGCCCCTGAAACCTGATATCGCTTTTACCATACCAGGAGCTATTATAACCCCAGTGAAAAAAGAAATCGCCCTTACGCGAAAAATTTCTTTTTTGCTCAGGGTTAAATAAGCTTTTCGAAGTTGGTGTATGGTCTGTTGTTGAGCTTTGAACCTCTTGTGCCTGCATCCGCTTGCCAAACAAGAGTGCTAAAAATAGAATGGTAATTTTTTTCACGCGGCAAATTGAGCAAAAAGACCAGTCATTTACAACATCTTTAACATTTGCCAGGCTTTATGATACAAAAAATGACTTTAAATCATTAAAACCTCGTATAAACTGCCAATTGGATAATGTTATTAATCGTATTGTTGCTTATTCCATGAGAAGCCTGGTTCATATAGCCAGCTTCAAGATCAAACTTTTTCGAAAAGCGGTATCCCACAGCAAGATAGGCTCTGTTTTGGTCAAACACACTATTGTTAAGTTCGCTTTTGTTCTGAAGATTTAAAAAAATCTCATTCTGCAAGGCCACAAACGCGCCTTTGGTAAAAGCAGGCTGTGTTTTTTGTAGCGGCTGGATCAACCTGAAAAAATAGCGGAACCTTTGCGAAAAAAGGTTTTCATTATTTAACCTTTCGATAAAACGCTGTTCCAGCCTAAACCTGTGACTGGCAAATACCGAACTAATTTTATGGTTGTAGATATATTGCTCAAAAATGCGGTGCTCATTTAAAGAAATATTATTCGAACCGATTAACCTTTGCTGCGTGGTTTGCCATAAATAACCCAAAGCAACATTACTTTTATCATTAATAAAATATTGCAGCGCAGGCCTTACCAAAGTATTGCGCACATAACCCCAATCATCGGCAGAACGGACCTGAAGATCGAACTGTAATCCCCATTTATCGTTAAATTTAGTATTGTTTAAAAACATAAACCAACCCGAATTCTGGTATTGGGTTTGTGCATATAGCTTTCCTGATGCCATGATGAGAAGCATCGCGGCAGATAATAATATTTTTTTCATAAAAAGATAAACCGGTTTTATCTGTGTGGCGCTAAATTAATAGAAAATGGACAAAGCAGATAATTTAACTTTAAATTAATCCTTAAAAAAAGAAGTTGTAGGCTATCTTTAAGTTTTAATTCAATTGAAAATCGTATGCGTTTTCTTTTAGGAATTTTTTTACTCATGATTTTGACCGGAGCAAAAGCTCAGAACTTTACGGGTACCTGGGATTTTAAGTATCGTCCTTATCCCACAGCTTTACCAATTAATATGCAATTAAATATTGGCAAAGCAACTGAAAAGATGCTTTATCCGGCCAACTTAAAAATTACAAACGGTGATTTTATATTTAGTTATGAGCTCTTGCTTGTTCAAAAAAACAGTACCCAACTGGGCATTGGTCGAAATAAGTATCCGATAACAGAAACCCCTTTCAAAATTAAACAGTGGATGCCCTACCTAAATGGCGTACTTACGCTGAGTAAATCCAAAACCGGACAAGCACAATTGAGTTTGCAACGGATGTGGATCGATAACTTTGGGCTTTTTATGCGGGGTTTAGATGAGGGTGATGAAATTTACGAAAGCTCAAAGGTAAATATGAGAGATCTTTTATACCGCGAAAAGATTACCTTAATAAAAACAAATTCAACACCCTGGACAGATCCTCATATCCCCAGGATAGTGGCTCCTACCGGGAAGAATAATATTTATTATGGCATTTACGATCCAATTACCACAAAAGACAGCGTTGTTACCCTGGCTATACAGGATGAAGAGCTTATCGATGCAGACACCATAACACTGATTCAAAATGGCAGGATAATTTTAAACAAACATGCCATTGATGAGAAAAAATTTAGCCATGAGTTACATTTGGATACAGGAATGAATACGTTTGCACTTTTCGCAGATAATTATGGTCGAAAGCCGCCAAATACTGGAAATTTGATTGTTAAAACAAGCGAAAATATGTATAGTTTTGATTTTTCAGACCGCTCAAACGCTTTTGCAACTTTTCTGGTGGCTAAGTTTTACAGCGCATATTCAAAACCTCCCTCATCAGGTAATAACCCCTTAAGCAGTAAACCTGTAGAAATACAAAAGAAAAAAATTGCTCCGGAAAAAACCATAGACAGAAATACCGATGTTATTGCAAATATGCAGGTTGAAAACAAGCAGATAGAACTTGAAATTTGGGACGGCCAGGTAGAAGATGGAGATAGTGTATCTTTAAAACTTAACGACGAATGGATTCATCAAAAAATCGCTGTTAAAAAAACATCCAAGCGGTTTTATTTAACCTTGCAGCCAGGCAAAAACACTTTATTGTTTCGGGCAGATAATTTAGGAAGTGTTCCACCAAATACAGCTGTGCTTTGCATTTACTATGGCGATAAAACACGGATAGTTTACCTGGATACCGATATGAAAAGAGATAATATTCTAAATATAGAATTTAGATCTAAAACGAATTAAACAAACGTAAAAGCTTATTATTTAAAATTCATTTAGTCATAAACAATTAAAAATTTATCTTCGTTAAAGATTTGACCATTTTAAGAATCAGAAATTTTTAAAAACAGTTTTAATTTTTAAACATTACAAAACGTAAAATCAAAAGAATAAGATGATTATCGAACCTAGAATGAGGGGCTTTATCTGTTTAACCGCACACCCTGATGGTTGCGCACAAAACGTAAAGAATCAAATTGAATATGTAAAATCAAAAGGAGCTATAAACGGTCCTAAAAAAGTATTGGTAATTGGTGCTTCAACCGGTTTCGGTTTAGCTTCGCGTATTGCTGCTGCTTATGGATCTGGTGCTTCTACCATTGGCGTATTTTTCGAAAAAGCTCCTTCTGAAGGCAAAACGGCTTCACCAGGCTGGTACAATAGTGCAGCTTTTGAAAAAGAAGCACACGCTGCCGGTTTATATGCAAAAAGCATTAACGGTGATGCCTTCTCAAAAGAAATCAAAGAAAAAACCATCGAACTGATCAAAGCTGATCTTGGTCAGGTTGATTTAGTGATCTATAGCCTGGCATCTCCGGTAAGGAAACATCCTGATACCGAAGTATTGCATCGCTCTACTTTAAAACCTATCGGTGGTACCTATACCAACAAAACTGTCGATTTCCATACCGGTAACGTATCTGAAATTTCTATCGAACCAGCAACCGAAGAGGATATTGCCAATACTGTTGCGGTAATGGGTGGCGAAGACTGGTCGATGTGGATTGATGCCCTTAAAGCTGAAAATTTACTCGCCGAAGGTGCAACTACGGTAGCTTATTCTTATATCGGCCCAGCGTTAACCGAACCGGTTTACCGCAAAGGAACCATTGGAAGAGCAAAAGATGATTTAGAAGCAACTGCGTTCACAATAAGCGATAAATTGAAAGATATTGATGGGAAAGCCTATGTATCGGTGAATAAAGCATTGGTTACTCAGGCGAGCTCGGCTATTCCGGTAATTCCATTATACATCTCATTATTGTATAAAGTAATGAAAGCAGAAGGTATTCATGAAGGCACCATTGAGCAGATCCAACGTTTATATGCAGATCGTTTATATACAGGCAACCCTGTTCCTGTTGACGAAAAAGGAAGAATAAGGATCGACGATTGGGAAATGCGTGAAGATATCCAGGCTAAAGTTGCAGAACTCTGGAAAGAAGCCACAACCGAAACTTTACCTGCAATAGGCGATTTGCCAGGTTACAGATCTGATTTCTTAAGCTTGTTCGGTTTCGAAATTGATAAAGTAGATTATCAAAAAGATGCACAGGAAGTAGTAGAAATTGAAGGTTTGGTAAATTAATAACATCATTACCACGAGATGTCGTCATTTCGACTGTAGCGCAGCGGAATGGAGAAATCTATAAGTTAATTACAAACGGCTGGCCTTAAAGCCGGCCGTTTTTATACCCCAAATAAAATGAATTTCGATTTACAGCCTACATTAGAAAACGATTTAATTAAAGTAGTTCCTTTAAAAGAATCTGATTTCGAAGTGCTTTTTGCAGTAGCTTCCGATCCGTTAATCTGGGAACAGCACCCCAACAAAGACCGTTATCAAAGAGAAGTTTTCGAAAATTTCTTTAAGGGCGCAATGGAATCGAAGGGAGCTTTTATTGTTTATGAAAAAGAAACCAACAACATTGTAGGCAGTTCCAGGTATTATGAGCTAGACGAGGGAGACAGTTCGGTTGCGGTTGGCTATACCTTTATTGCACGCGAGTTTTGGGGCAAAGGACATAACAGGGCTTTAAAAACATTAATGCTTGATTATGCCTTTCAATTTGTAGATAAAGTGATCTTGCACATCGGCGCAACGAATTTCCGTTCGCAAAAAGCATCAGAAAAACTGGGCGCCATTAAAATTTCCGAAATTGAAATAGCTTATTATGGCGAACCGGTAAAATGGAATTTTGTTTACCAGATCGGTAAAGCGACTTGGGTAGCCTAAAGTTTAACCACAGATCTTATCACTTTTAAAGGCACATATTATTCGTTTTGTCATCCTGAGCGTAGTCGAAGGATCTATCCCTAATGTTCCTTTACAAAGAACAAACCGGGAAACGAATGCAGCTTAAAGTTTTAACCACAGATTTGCACAGATAAATACAGATGTTTATTCTCTTATCTGTGTTCATCCTTTTTATCTGTGGTAAAATAATAGAAAAACAATTGCCGCGGAGACACAGAAACACGGAGTATTGTATCGCTTATGTCCTATTTGTTTAGGTCATCCCGAGGGATAATTTATTTTATAATAATCAATAAAAAGACAGATATTTTTGGCAAATGGTAGGCTGCGCGAGATCGTCATTCCCAACTCGATTGGGAACCACGGAGTGCTCATGAATGCCTCTGAAAAAAGAAAAACTTATGAATAATCGTAATGCAAGCGCTGTAAGATTCCCGCCTGCGCCTATCGTATGGACACATCTTTTTTAAGCATTTTCAGGCGTTTTGCTAACCAACTTTAATAAAGCAAGGATTTTAACCAAGGACGCTGTCAATCCCAAGAGCCGGGAAAATCAAAAAAACAGGTGCACAACAGTAAAAATAGCACTAACAAGCCTGAAACGCAGTGGTTTTGTGTTAATAAACGATTATTTAATTCTAAAAAATATTGAACACAAAATGAAGTGCCGCTGTTTTTTTGATGCGCGTGAGATTGCGCAAAAGGCTCATTGCTGGATTGACAAAGCGCTTTGGGTACTTTGGCGCTCCAAAATACCATGCCCCGCGGCATAGAGCGATAAAAGAATGTTATAATTAATTGTGTCCACACGATAGGCCTGCGCGGGAATGACGACCGTGCTAGTGGATTCTATCAATGGTAGCATAGTCGAAAAATACATCTGTGTTTGCCGTGGCAAACATTATACATAATGACAAGAGCATAACCGAATAAAATCGTGTTTATGCTTTAGTATTGTTATCTTTGTATAATTCTCCATTCCACTCACCCTTCAAAACAAAACAATTAAATAAAATATGGCTAAATCTCAGGCAACATACAGTAAAAAAGAGAACGAAAAAAAACGATTAAAAAAGAAAAACGACAAACAAGAGAAAAAAGAAGAGCGCCAGGCAAATGCTAAAAAAGGCTTATCTCTTGAAGACATGATGGCTTACGTTGATGAAAACGGAAACATCTCCTCTACTCCACCAGATCCGAAGAAAAAGAAAGTGATTAACACTGAAGATATTCAGATCGGTATTTCAAGACAAGAAGACATCATCGACGAAAATCCTGTTAAAAAAGGAACAGTTACTTTCTTTAACGACAGCAAAGGTTACGGTTTTATTAAAAACACCGAAACCCAGGATAGTATTTTCGTTCACGCAAACGGTCTAATCACCCAGATTAAAGAAGGTGATAAAGTTACGTTCGAAGTAGAAATGGGTCAAAAAGGTCCAACTGCTGTTAAAGTATCAAAGGTTTAAACAACCACAATTCAATTCTTTTTGCAATTCCTAATTGCAAAGCATGATTAAAATTCTGCAGAAAATTCTGCTGCGCTAGGTTTTATAACCATATATAATTCCGTCTATTAAGCATAAAACCTTGCGCATAATTTTATTCATCATACTTATTTTCTGAAAATTCTATTAAGAAAATAAATAATCTCCATCCATTTCTATCGTATGCAGTAGCCCGAAAAATTTAAAATGGGTAACTTATATTTCCTTGGCCTATTTTTCTACTTTTCTTCACGATGGCGATGCTTAATTTATCTTACTGAAAGTAAATCATATAGGATTATTATGTAACGAAATTGTAGCTTTTATTAAGCGGCTATCGTTTATAAAAATAAAAAAGATGTAATCCCGGTGTGGAATTTGCACTGCGTTTACATCATTACAGTACACACAAAGAAAAATACATTATGAAAAAGTTAATAGCATTTGCACTGGTTGCATTTTTAGGATTATCAACAGCGATGGCCCAACAAGTAGATTTACGCAGAAAAATTAATGTAAGCGGAACCGCCGAAACTGAAGTTACCCCCGATATTATCTACATCGGCATTTCACTTAAAGAGTATTTAAACGGAAAGAAAAAAACAGACATTACCGAGCTGGAAAAACAACTATTTGCTGCAGTACAAAAAGCCGGCATTGCTAAGGAAAACTTAACCATCAGCAATTTAAGCAGCTGGAATTATGAAACAGAGAAAAAGAAAAACCCTGATTTTTTAGCAAGTAAACAATACCGCTTAAAAGTGAGCGACCTGAACAAATTCAATGCAATATTAGAAGCAATTGATGCTAAAGGAATTGCCAATACCAATATCGAAAGCTACGATTATTCTAAAATTGAGAGCTTGAAAAAAGATCTTAAAATTAAAGCTTTATTGGCTGCAAAAGAGAAAGCAGCTTACATGGTTGAGGCCTTAGGCGATAAATTGGGTAGTGTAATTGAAATACAGGATGGTGGAGACAATGTAATACAACCGGTTTACAGAAATTTCGCAATGAAAGCTGAAATGGCCGATGCCGCCGGCGCCCCAGAGATTGATTTCAAAAAGATTAAGCTGAATTTTACAGTTAATGCCATTTTCGAGATCAAATAAAAATTTTTAACACTTAATTATGGCTTTTTAAAACCTACCAGAACATTTTGGTAGGTTTTTTGTTACGTAGAGGTCGAACACTAAAAAATTAGATATTATGAAAAAATTCATCTACACGTTAGCCTTAATCTTCTCTTTAGGCATTAGTTTTAATTCAGCTCAGGCAGCTGATAAACCTGCGAAAAACCCTACAGAATTAACTGCAGAACAGGCAGTGAAACTGGAAAAAATTAAAACCCGTGTTGAAGAAATCAGAGACATGGACAAATCAAACTTAACAAGAGCTGAACGTAAAGCTTTACGCAGCGAGTTAAGAGAGTTAAAAGGTCAGGCCCGTGCCGTTTCTGGAGGTGTTTACCTTTCAGTTGGTGCAATTATCATCATCATTTTATTATTGATTTTGATTTTATAATCAGAAAAAACTCATCTATCTATAAAAACAAAAAGCTTTGCATTACTGCAAAGCTTTTTTTATGCCTCACCCTTTTCAATGGGTAGAGAATATGTAGTATCTGTGCTTTCCCTCTCCTGCAGGAGAGGGATGCAAAGGCAGAAAAGCAGCAGTTTCTTTAACAGGGTAAGGTTAATCAATCATATCAAACCCGGTATACTTCACCAATGCTTCCGGAATTTTAATTCCATTCTCAGTTTGGTAATTTTCTAAAATTGAAGCCACAATACGAGGTAAAGCCAATGCACTTCCGTTTAATGAATGCGCCAGTTGTGCCTTGCCTTCTTTTCCTTTAAAACGTAATTTTAAACGGTTACTCTGGTAAGTTTCGAAGTTTGATACAGAAGAAACTTCTAACCAGCGTTCTTGGGCAGCGCTCCAAACTTCCATATCGTAAGTCATGGCAGAAGTGAAGCCCATATCACCACCACATAAGCGCAATACACGATAATGCAATCCGAGTTCCTGTAAAAGAGATTGAACATATTGACTCATTTCCTCCAAAGTCTCATAAGATTTATCTGGATGGGTGATCTGAACCACCTCAACCTTATCAAACTGATGCAAACGGTTTAAACCACGTACGTGCGCGCCATAAGAACCCGCCTCTCTTCGGAAACAAGGCGTATAAGCTGTGTTTTTAATCGGTAATTCTTCTTCTTTAACAATAACGTCGCGGTATAAATTTGTTACCGGAACTTCGGCCGTTGGGATTAAATACAAATCATCAACCGTCGAGTGGTACATCTGTCCTTCTTTATCTGGTAACTGTCCGGTACCAAAACCTGATGCTGCATTAACCAAATGAGGCACCTGCATTTCTTTATAACCCGCAGCAGTAGCATGATCTAAAAAGAAATTGATCAATGCACGTTGTAACCTTGCTCCTTTTCCTTTATACACAGGAAAACCAGCACCGGTAATTTTTACGCCCAGTTCGAAATCGATAATATCATATTTCGCGGCCAGTTCCCAATGTGGCAAAGCCTTGGCTGGTAGTTGCGCAGGCTCACCATGAGTTAAAACAACCTCATTATCTTCTGCTGTAGAACCCTGTTTTACCAAATGGTATGGCAGGTTTGGCAACTGAACAATCAAGTTGTGCTGAGCAGTTTCCAGCTCGTTCAGTTTATCGCTCAGGTTTTTGATATTTTCTTTATGAGAAGCCGTTTGCGCTTTAATCGCTTCTGCCTCTTCTTTTTTACCTGTACGCATTAAATCGCCAACTTGTTTGGCAGCTGCATTCGCCTCAGCAGAAATACTATCCAACGAGGTTTGAGTGGAACGGCGGTCTTCATCAATTTTAATGATTTCGTCTACCAGTTCTGGCTGTTTAAAATTTCGTATACTTAAACGTTCTAAAACTTTCTCTCTATTTTCGCGGATATAGTTAACTTGCAGCATTATTTAATTTTTTAAGCAAAGATAGCAAGAGTTTGGAGTTTGGGGTAAGGAGTTTGGAAAAAACTGCAAACCGTTAACTGTAAACTGCAAACTGAAATATGGATGGCAAACTATTTCTCGTACCAACGCCCATAGGCAATTTGGAGGATATGACCTTTAGGGCAATCCGTATATTAAAAGAATGCGATTTAATCCTCGCCGAAGATACCCGTACCAGTGCCCCCATGCTAAAACATTTTGGCATTGATAAAAGGGTTTTCTCACACCATCAGCACAACGAACATAAGGCAACTTCAGAAATTATTAAATTTTTACATGAAGGACAGAAAATTGCTTTAATTTCTGATGCTGGTACACCAGCTATTTCTGATCCAGGTTTCTTTTTAGTGCGTGAGGCCATTAAAAATGATATTGCTGTAGAATGTTTACCCGGAGCCACGGCTTTTGTACCTGCTTTGGTAAATTCGGGCCTGCCTGCAGATGCATTTTGCTTTGAAGGCTTTTTGCCCGTTAAAAAGGGCCGTCAAACCAAGTTTAAAAAGTTAGCTGAAGAAGATCGCACCATTATACTTTACGAAAGTCCGCACCGTTTATTAAAAACCTTAGAGGAATTTGCACAGTATTTGGGGGCAGACAGGCAGGCATCGGTAAGCAGAGAACTCACCAAGATGTTCGAAGAAACCGTAAGAGGCACTTTGGTAGAAATAAAATCACATTTTGAAAACAATACATTAAAAGGAGAATTTGTAATTTGCATAGCGGGGAAACCCAACATTAAAAGCAAAAACAAATACGAGGATGATGAAGAATAGCATCTGAACATAAAAACACATCAATTTTAAAAATATTATGATTAGTATAGATAGATTTTTAAGTGACGAACAAGACCCTAAAGCGGTTGAAAAAGTTATTGGAAAATTAAACGACCTATTAACTACCGGCGAAGAACTTTTATATTTAGCGGTACAGAAAAAACCCGCAGTAAATTTAATGCCGGACAGCATCGCGATCTCTAATAAACGCATTTTTTATTGCGAGCCGGGTAATTTAGGTCTAACCATGAATTTTAAAGATATTTCATGGAAAAACATTAAGGAAGTTTCGTTCAAAGAAGATTTTTTTACCTCTAAATTTATCTGTGTACCACAGAGCGGTGAAAATATTGTTACAGAATACATTCCAAAAGCACAGGCCCGTAAATTGCACCAGGCGGCAAACCAGCAATTAGAAGAATATAAAGAGATTCTCCGTCAGCAAAAATTGGAAGAAAACCGCGCAACGGCCTCTCCCATCAATTTAAATGCGCAGCCTTTAGCCGAAATTCCGGCTTATGAGCCCGCTCCTGAGCCTGAACAACCTGTTATTCAGCTTGCAGAAGTAGTAGAAGAGCCTGAAGATGAAACAACCTTAAAATTACGCAAGCTTAAAACTTTGTACGATAAACACCTGATTACGCAAGAGGAGTATGAAGCTAAAAAAGCCAATATTTTAGATAGTTTATAGTTAATACTGTCATGCTGAGGCAATGCTTGTCCCGATCTATTTCGGGAAAGCATCCCTAACATAATTGCACTGTACTTACAATAACAAAAACAAGGTCAGTTCTTTGTCGCTTAGAGATACTTCCTGCGTCAGAATGACAAGTAATTTTATATGAAATCTAAACAAACCTACCTCCTCGCCCTCATAAGTGCATTTTTACTTTGGCTGGCCTGGCCACCAATGCCCTTCACCACTCCGTTATTATTAATTGGTCTGGTTCCTCTTTTTATTGCTTTTGACGCCATTGCCAGCGATACGGCTAAAAAACAGGGCAAACGGATTTTCTTAACAGCAGGTTTGACCTTTTTGGTTTGGAACACCGCATCAACCTATTGGGTATACAATGCGATAAGTGCATATAACACAGGTTTTATTGGCACTATAGTATCATTTTTTGTTTCTCTAATACCTTATGGTTTGGGTGCATTGTTAATGACATTTGCTTTTTGGTTATATTACCGACTGGGTAAATATATCAACAAAAAGATTGCCTACCTGGGTTTAATTGCGTTTTACATTGCCTTAGAATATTTACAACAAACCTGGGATTTAGCCTTCCCCTGGATGACTTTGGGCAATGGTTTAGCCGGAATGCACCAGTTGGCACAATGGTATGATCATACCGGAATTTACGGTGGTTCATTATGGATTTTGGCCAGTAATATTTTGGCTTTCGAAGCCTATAAAAAACTGAAATCACAAACAGGTTATTTAAGATTCAGAACTGCCGGCGTTTGGGCTTTGGTGGTAATTATTCCCATTGGCATTTCATTAACAAAATACTTTAATGCTGAGCAAAAAGGGACACCAAGCAACGTAGTGGTGGTTCAGCCTAATATCGATCCTTATCAAAAACTGGAAAATATTCCTCCTGCAGAGCAGATCCGTATTCTAACCCATTTGTCAGATTCTATCGGACAACCAAATACCGAGTATTTTATCTGGCCAGAAACGGCAATCCCTAATTATGCAGATGAAGATAGAATTAGAAGCAATAATGATTTCATTAACCTACAAAGCTTTTTATCAAAATATAAAAACGGAACCTTGATTACCGGTATTGAAAGCATTAAGACTTATCAGGATAAAAAAACCATCACTGCAAAATTTGATAATCAAAGCGGTATTTATTTTGATAATTTCAATACGGCCATGCAGGTCGAAAATTCTGCAAATGTTCAATTCTACCATAAATCGAAATTGGTACCTGGTGTAGAAAAAATGCCTTTCCCAAAAGTGTTTTCATTTTTAGATGGTGTTTTTGCCCAATTAGGAGGAACTGTTGGGGGTTGGGGCTGGCAAGATAAACCAAGTGTACTTTATGCACAAAGTGGCATTGGTGTTGCTCCGGTGGTTTGTTATGAAAGTTTATGGGGTGATTGGATCGGTGAACAGGTAAAAGATGGCGCTCAGTTTATTGCTATTATCACTAACGATGGCTGGTGGGGAAATACCTCGGGGAAAGATCAGCATGAAATGTATGCCAAACTTAGGGCCATCGAAAGCCACCGTGATGTAGCGCGCTCGGCCAATACCGGAATTTCGTGCTTCATTAATCAACGCGGAGACGTAACACAAAGAACCAAATGGTGGACCAGAACTGCTTTAAAAGCAAACATTAACCTAAACGACGAAATTACTTTTTATGTAAAAAACGGAGATATTATTGCCAAAATATTCAGTGTTTTAGCGGTAATTTTAGCGTTAATTATTCCTTATAGAAAATGGGTAAAAAAGTAAAATCCTTCACCTTATTACTGCTTATTTTCAGCAGCGTATATGTCAATGCTCAGGTTTACCTTAGCAACCTGAACAAGCAGGCAAACGAAATGATTAGCGCGGTAAAAAAAAGAGATTATAAAACCTTATTAACCTTTACACACCCTAAAGTAGTAAATGCGATGGGCGGAAATGAAAAGGCAACGGCAACACTAAAAGCTTCTATGAAAGCCCTTGAAGATCAAAATGTAATCTTCACGAAAATAGAAATTGGTTCAGTAACCCAAAACCTGGTGAGTGGTAAAACCATTCAATGCATCATTCCACAGTTTGTAGAGATACAAATGGGTACTAAGAAAGCTAAAGCAAAAAATTATTTATTTGGAATTTCATACAATGGGGGTAAAAACTGGTATTTCTTAGATACTGCACCACTTAAAGGTGATATCAGAAAGTTAATTCCCGAAGCCAGTAAAGATATTATTATTCCAAAATCAGAAACTACCTATAATTGAGCATGATGAAGCAATTTAAAAATATTAGATGGTCTTTTTTGGTATTGATGTTAACCCTGAATTTTGGTTGCGATCAGATTTCAAAAAAAATCGTCCGTAATGAAATTAGTGATTATGAGCACATCAGCATCATAAAAGATCGTTTCACATTGCTAAAAGTAGAAAATACCGGCGCTTTTTTAAGTTTGGGTGATCAAATGCCCTATATTTTCAGACTGATTATTTTAACAGGTTTACCACTCTTGTTTTTAGGTTACGGCTTGTATTTCCTGTTTTTTAAAAAGAACCTCCCCAGCACCATGCAAATTGCCTTATGTTTCTTAATCGGCGGTGGTATTGGTAATTTGTACGACCGGATTGTACATGGATCGGTTACAGATTTTATGCATATCGATTTCTACATTTTTCAAACGGGTGTTTTTAATTTTGCAGATATTTCAATCATGATCGGAATTGGCATATTACTCTTTCAATCCATTAAAAGTAAAACAGTTACACACGAAGTGGATTAGGTGAAGTAAATCCTAATAGACTAATTAAAAATACAAAATACGTGTTATAAAAATACAATTTTGTATTTTTTGTATTATATTTATGAATGTAATACTCAATTACAGCCTATTACGATCTAAACTAAAAACCTAAACTATGAAAAACCTATTTAAAAATGCTGCTTTGATCGCATTGCTATCAGCAGTTATCATCTCGTGTACGAAAAAAAATGATAATCCGGCCGAACCGGAAATCCAGACTACTCAAAATCAGAAAGTTCTTGCTTACATCAAAAATCTGGGATTTACCGAAGCGCAAATTGTAGAAAGTGGCGATAATTACGTTGTTGATGGAGATATCGTATTTAGCAAAAAAATGGAAATTCCGGCCGATTACGGAAAAGCGATAACAGAGCAATATTACAATGGTTATATTGTAACCAACAGCACCAATATCCGCGTCAAAGTCGATCCTTCGATAACCAGTATGAACAGCGAAATCAATTCTGCGATCAACCAATGGAACACAGTGCCAAATTCTAAACTAAAATTTGTAATCACAACCGGTACAGTATATGATATCCTGATCAAAGTGGACAATACAATCGGCGGTTCTACCTGTGGACAAGCATACCTGTCAACATCAAACGGTAAAGCTGGCAATACCGTTTGGATTAACCAAGCCCTGATCCAGAATAATTCTTTTGCACAGCGTACCAGAACCATCACACATGAGTTTGGTCATACCATTTCATTTAAGCACACCAACCAATCTACAACTACAAATGTTCCTGGGGTTGGAGGAACCGATGCACAATCACTAATGAACGGCGGGCAATGTGGAAGTGGCGCTACTGTTTTATCAGCAAAAGATAAACAGGCTACCGCAGTATTGTACCCTTTGTAATTAAAAAACCAGATAAATAACCTAAAAAGATCGTAATGAAAGAGAAGCTGTTTCTTTGAGACAGCTTCTCTTTTTTGCTTTAAATAAGAATCAAAAAATAATTTAACATCAGGATTTCTTAACAAAGAATTCCACCATTTAAACAAACATATATTTATCTTTAGATGTTAAACAATCTAAAAACAACCAAAAATAAAATCCAATCATGAAAAGAAATGCAACGGCCGTATGGCAAGGCTCTATTAAAGAAGGTCAAGGTAACATCACTACACAAAGCACTACTTTAAACAATACTCAATACTCATTTAATTCACGTTTTGCAGAGGGCGTTGGTACAAACCCTGAAGAGTTAATTGCTGCTGCGCATGCTGGCTGTTTCACCATGAAATTATCGGCTAATTTAGCTGAAGCTGGTTTTACTGCCACTAAATTAGAAACAAAATGCGAAATCAACCTTGATCCATCAAAAGGTGAAATCGTAGAATCGCATTTAACTTTAACTGCTTCTGTACCCGATTTAACACAAGAAAAATTTGATGAACTGGTAGCAGATGCAGAAAAAAACTGCCCGATCTCTAAATTATTGAATACAACCATTACAGTTGATGCTACTTTAGCATAAAGCATTTTTGTCATGCTGAGGCACGAAGCATCTGTATAATAGCTGTAGATGCTCTGTGCCTCTCCTTGATAGTTTTTTAGTTGGCAGTTTTCAGTTGGCTGTTCACAGTTTAAACAATTAACCGTTTAACCAAAAAGTAAACAGTTTTCAATTGGCAATTCTCAATTTAACAATCTCAACAATTAAAACAACTTTCAAACCTTCCAACATTACAACCTCTACGCCATATACTTCCCTACAATAGGCATTCTTCTGCCCATACCAAATGCTTTAGGCGATACCCTTAAAATAGGTGGTGTTTGGTAACGTTTAAACTCGGCTATGTTAACCATTTTCAGAATCCGTTTCACTAAGGCTTCATCGTAACCCTGGGCAATAATTGCTTTCGAGCCTTGTTTCTTTTCGATGTGCTGATATAATATTTTATCGAGGATTTCATATTCAGGTAAAGAATCAGAATCTTTCTGATCAGGCCTCAATTCTGCTGACGGCGGCTTAACAATAGTATTCACCGGAATAATTTCCCTTTCCTTATTAATGTACCTGGCAAGTTCGAAAACCTGCATTTTATATACATCTCCAATCACTCCGATTGCACCACACATATCGCCATATAAAGTACCGTAACCTACTGCACATTCACTTTTGTTTGAGGTATTAAGTAAAATATAGCCAAATTTATTGCTCATGGCCATGTTAATGATCCCGCGGATTCGGGCCTGAATATTTTCTTCTGCAAGGTTAAAAGACAAACCTTTAAAAGCTGGTGCTAAAATATGGTCAAAAGCTTCGGCAACTTCTTTAATCGGCACAATTTCATGCATACAGCCAATATTATTTACCAGATCCAAAGCATCCTGAACCGAATGATCTGATGAGAATTTGGAAGGCATTAAAACAGCCATTACATTTTCTGCCCCTAGAGCGCGACAGGCCAAAGCACAAACCACAGCCGAATCAATTCCACCAGATAAGCCTAAAACTGCTTTGCTGAAACCTGATTTTCGGAAATAATCTTTAATTCCTAAAATTAATGCATCATGAATTTGTTCAATATCTGTTAATCGCTCCGATTTCGGGTATTTATTACGTACGCTTTCAACCTCTTCTAAATCAAAAACCTGAAGATCTTCTTCAAAATATTTCATTTCGGCTTTCATTTCGCCATCGGCATCAAAAACCAATGAACCGCCGTCAAAAATAATTTCCGTTTGCGCACCCACCTGGTTGACATAAAATACAGGTAAATGGTATTTTTTTGCGTTATCTGCCAATACCTGTATGCGCTCATCATCATGGGTGTAAGAAAACGGAGAAGCAGCAATATTGATCATTACATCAGGCTGCTCTTTAATCAGCTCATCCATCGGATTAGACACATAAAGTGGATTATCGTTGATGTTCCAAAGGTCTTCGCAAATGGTTAATGCAATCTTTTTCCCTTGAAATTCGATACAGCTAAACTGCGTAGCCGGTTCGAAATAACGATACTCATCAAACACATCGTAAGTAGGTAAAAGTGCTTTTTTAACTACCGCTTTAACTTTTCCGGCTTCGATAAAATAAGCCGCATTAAATAGATCTTTTCCTTGTAATACCTCATTCTTTACTGGTAAACCCACAATACAGGCAATATCGGTACAATGTTTTGCAATCTCTTCGACAGCATTTTCGCAGAGTACAATAAACTCTTCAAACTCTAAAAAATCCCTTGGCGGATACCCACATATCGCCAGCTCGGCAAACACAACCAGGTCAGCACCTTTAGCTTTAGCCAGTTTAATATTTTCGGTTATTTTTTGGGTGTTAGCCTCAAAGTTTCCAATATGGTAATTGAGTTGTGCCAGCGCTATTTTCATTTTTGTAGTAGGTTTTAGGAGTATTGGGTATTAGGTAATAAGTATGAAGAAAATATTTAAGACTAAAAAAACACGCCAAAGTTAAGTGCCAAATAGTGGTTTTTAACATTTCTATTTTTATCGGTTACAATATTGGTAAAGCCATTGTTAAAGGTTAAACCAGCCACAATACTGGTATTTCCGGAAACATCAAACTCACCACCGCCACCAATGATTAATCCGGCACGATAAAGTTTAATATTATCAGATACATTCAAATTATCGCCCACAACCGATCCATCAGTTACAGCATCCTGCTTAGCACTGATATTAAATGAATTAGACAATCCAAACTGACCATACCAACGTTTTCCATCAGCCTTGATGGTTTTTAATTTAACAGTTAATGGCAGATCTACATATTGCAGTTTATATTTTAAATCGTAAGCTTTTGGGATAGAGCCCCCCGCATAATATGGCTGAGCATTTACTTCTGTACTTTTACCGTTAATAGAAGTAATGGTTAGCGCTGTGGCAAAACTATAATTAGGGGCGAAATTGAAATCGCCGATCAGTCCATAAGAAAAGCCTAAAGCTACTCCATCAGTTTTGCCCTGTTCGGGTTTAATCCAGCCAAAAGTTGGTGTAGCCGTTAAACCTAACCTAAAGCCGTAATTGGTTAGAGAAGAGTTTTGCGCCCATGCGCCGAAACTTAAAAGTGACAAAATTAAAATGGCCGATATTCTTTTCATGCTATAGCTGTTTATATATATTTGTTCTACATGACATATAACGTAAAACACTGGCAAATTTATCTAATTTTTCTTTTTGCCATGGCATTTATTTCCTGCAGGCAAAGTAACCGGCCTGATGTAAGTAAAATACAGGTTGACATCAAGATTGAAAGATTTGATAACGAGCTATTTGCGGGTAAAAAGAAAAACATTACGGAGGTTGACCAACAGCTTCGCTCTAAATATGGCGTATTTTATGATGATTTTATCCACCGGATATTGGATAGCAAGTATTCCAATACTGAGTCGCTGGCCAATTTATACCACGATCAGGCTTATACCGATTTAACCAAAGAAGTGGATAGCGTTTTTCCAAATCTGAAGCCTCAGGAAGAAGGCTTAAATGAAACCTTCAAATACATCAAATATTATTATCCAAAAGCCAAAATCCCAAAATTTATTTCTTTTGCATCGGGTTTCGCCTACCAGATGCCAGTTGGCGACAATTATCTGGGCATTGGTTTGGATATGTTTTTGGGCAAAGACAGCAAATTTTACAAAGCTATTGTGCAAAGTGTGCCTTTATACCTTTCACGGAGATTTGCCCCCGAATATATCGTGCCCCGTGTAGCCGAAACATACGCTCACGAAGAGCTTTTTGCTGAACCTGACGAAAACAGAACGCTCTTATCTAAAATGATCTTTCAGGGAAAAATATTGTACTTTCTTGATCAGGTTTTGCCCGAAAATGTAAGCGATTCGACTAAAATTGGCTATACCCGGCAACAATTGGATTGGGCACAAAATTTTGAAGGCGACATTTGGGCATATTTTTTGGAGAACAACTTTTTGTATGAAACCGATTATCAAAAGATCCAGGTATTTTTATCGGAAGGACCTTTTACACCGGGTTTAGGCGAAAACAGAGATTCGGCACCAAAATTGGGTGTATGGATGGGATGGCAAATTGTAAGGAAATATATGGCCGCGCATCCTGAGGTTACTTTGCAAAAATTAATGGCAAGTAATGATGCGCAGAAAATATTAAATCAATCGAAATACAAACCGAAACAAAAAAAATAATTTGCAGTTTCGAGTGATCAGTTTACAGTTGCAAACCAAAAACAATTTAACAATACAACAGTTAAGCAATAAAATCGATCGGTTAAACTTTAAAAAGTAATCATCCTAAATTAAATCTATGAGAGTTGGCATTGTATTATCAGGCGGAGGCATCAGGGGAATAGCACATTTAGGTGTTTTAAAAGCCTTTAGTAATTTGGGCATTACCTTTAGCCACATCAGCGGAACCAGTGCCGGCGCCATAGCAGGGGCTTTTTTTGCAGCTGGCATAGATCCCGAAGAAGGTTTGAATATTTTCCTTAAAACCAAACTCTGGCGCTTTGTTCGCCCGGCAGTAGGTTCTTTGGGCCTGATCAATATTGAGAATACTGCTTTAATTTTAAAGGAATATTTCCCTGATGATACCATTGAGAAACTAAAAATACCTTTAACTATCGCAGCCGTAAATTTTAGCGAAGGCCGTTTGGTTTATTTCACCAAAGGCCCCCTAATTAGAGCGGTACATGCTTCCAGCTGTATCCCCGGGATTTTTAAGCCTATTATGATCGATGGCCAGATGTATGTAGATGGTGGTATTTTAAATAATTTCCCCGTTGAACCTTTAATGGAAGATTGCGATTTCATTATTGGCTCTTCTTGTAACCACCTTAAACCCGTTGATAAAATTACGGGAATCACCAATTTAATGGGACGTGCAGGGATTATGTCGATCAATCATGACATGGAAAGAAAGGCGAAATTCTGCAATGTTCTCATCGAACCAAAAGGTTTAGGTGCCATTAGTACCTTTGATATGAAACGTGCTGAAGATATTTATTGGCTGGCACACGAAGAGGCTTTGATTACCATAAAGAATAGCCCGACTATTTCTGAACTGATCACCAAACCCTAATCCAATTGATAAAAAACAAATCCTGACAAATGTATTATTAATTATACATCAATACACTATAAAATAATCAAATTATCAAGTGTATTTAATACAATTTTGCAATAAAAATATTACATTTCTTTTGGTGATGACATAATTATGTTTTACTTTAGGATTATACTCTGCTGGTGCAGAGAAAATTATCCTAAATGTCTATCTATGTTTATCAACCTGATTATTCTTTTCCAGAGAAGAAGAATTCCTGTTTTTACGATCTTCTAACTTGATTTTACGTCAAATACAGATCATTAATTTTTACCTAAAAAACCTAAAACATGAAATTCTTAAAATTAAATAAAACCCTGTTTACCGCGCTTGCATTAACCACTGTATTATTCGCCTGTAAGAAGGAAAAACCAACGGAAACAACAGATTTGCAAAAACCTGAAACTTCTGCCGTTAATCCGCTGGGCAATATCCAGATCTGTACAGAAAGATCAATAGATGGTACTACACCCAGAGGCGCCGTTTTGAAAACCAAAAAATGGACACCTGGAACCACACTTAAAGTAAGTTTGAATGGAAGTACCGCAGCCATCAGGGCTAAAGTAATCCAATTTGCAAAGACATGGGAAACTTATGCCAACATCAAATTTAACTTTGTAACTAACGATAATACGGCAACCATTAGGGTAAGTTTTGTGAGTGGCGACGGATCCTGGTCGTACATTGGAAAAGATGCCAGTTCTATTTCGTCTGCCAATGCAACCATGAATTTCGGTTGGTTAACTTCAACCACTGCCGATTCGGAATATAGCCGTGTGGTTATTCACGAATTTGGCCACGCTTTAGGTATGATCCATGAACACCAGCATCCATTGGTGGCTATTCCATGGGATAAACCAGCTGTATATGCTTATTACGCTGCTGCACCAAATTACTGGAGCCAGGCTGATGTAGATAATAACTTATTTGCAAAATACAGCACCACACAAACCAACTATAGCGCTTATGATAAAAATTCGATCATGCACTATTCGGTTCCAAACGAATTAACCATCGGCGATTATGAAGTGGGATGGAACACGGTATTATCACCTACCGATAAAACGTTTATTGCTTCAGTATATCCATTTTAAAAAATAAAATAATGCACATAGTGGTTTAATTCGCCACTATGTGTATTTTGCTTTGTATAAACCGAAAACAAGTATGCAGATCACCTTGCGGATTTTCTTTTTTAAATATTGCTTAACCTGTTTAATTCTTATTCTGTTTCACAAAACATCATCTGCACAAAACATTCCGCATAAATGGGAAATAAAGCCTTATGCTGGCTTTCAGCAATCGCGTTTTGATTGGTCTATTGCAGGCAATGCCCAGGGAACAAACCCCAATGTACTATCAGAACTGATCTGGAAAAACCTTAAAGGTCCAAGCTATGGTTTGGATATTAAGTACAACATTACCAACAAACTCAGTGTAAAAGCTACAAACCAATATAGCAACATTACCAAGGGCGAGGCAGAAGACACCGATTATGCAGATGATAACAGACAAGGCGCTTTTTATTTTGATCTGCTTAATGCCAATAGAGGTTATTTATACAATGCTGATTTACAACTAGATTACCAGCTTTTAAAATTGGGGAAATTCAACATAAATCCGGTTATTGGCATCTCGTATCACCAGCAAAAATTTTACCTGCTGGAAAGTGCAAGTAACCCGGCAAGTAATGGTTTAAACTCTACTTACGAAGCCAGGTATAAAGGTTTTGATTTTGGCGGTAATTTTGTTTTTAAAACTGATGGATTTAGTGTTGGTGCAACTATTTTAGGAGGATTTTACACCTATTCTGCCAAGGCCAACTGGAATTTAATCCCAGATTTTGCCAAACCCGTAAGTTTTACACACAAAGCCAACTCTTTCGCGCTAAACGGCGACATTAACTTATCGGTACCGCTCAATAAAAGTTTAAGTGTAGAAGCTGATTATAAAATTAATAACATCAATACTTATTCTGGAGTCGACAAAGCTTATTTTAACGACCGTAATACGGAAGAAACACAATTTAATGGCGCAAATTTCAGAAATAATGCAGTGTTTCTGGGGTTGAAGTTTAGCTTTTAAAAAAGAGTTTATAGCGCTCTTTATTTTTTTAAAGCAACCAGACGTTCACCTTCTAAAACAGGAATAGCTTCGCAAAGATTCAATTGTAAGCAAAAAACAACATCTTCCTCGATATTCAATTGTGCAAGGCGATGACTATGAGAAGATTTGTGCAGGTATTTCCGCAGATCATCTTTAGCTAACAGGTATAAATCCTCTGCAGCCACACTAGAATCATCAAAATGTTCGAAATTTTGACGGAGTTTATTTACAACAGCGCCCGCAAATAAAGTATCTTCTAAATTAAACTGATCTTTCCAGCCGGCACACAATAAAAGCACATTTTTATCCTGGCTTTTCAAATAAGAACAAAGTGAATCTAAATTAAGGAATGATCCGATTACAACCTGATAAGCTCTTTTTTGGGCCAAATGCAATGCTTTTGTACCATTGGTTGTAGTAAGGACAACCGTTTTTCCACCAACTTTTTCCTTAGTGTATGAGAAAGGCGAATTACCAAAATCATATCCCGATACCACTTCTCCGTTTCTTTCTGCTGCCAATAAAAATCCACTTTCGCGATAATTTAAACAATCTTCTACATTGGCTACCGGAATTATTGCTTCAGCACCATTATCGATCCCATAAGTAATAGATGATGTAGCTCTTAAAATATCGATCACCACCACAATGCTTTCTTCGATATCGTATAAATCGATCAATGCTGGCGTTAAACAAACTTCTATTTTTTTTGACATTTGAGGAGTATTGAGTACTAGAGTATCAAGTAGCAAAATGATTTGTCTTGCTACTTGATACTGGCAACTTATCTTATTTATAAAAAGGAAACTTAACCACTTTGGCTTTAATTGGCGTGTTGCGGATCAAGATAAATACTTCAGTTCCTTCTTTGGTGAAATCTTTTGCAATGTAACCCATACCGATTGCTTTTTGTAACGATGGTGCCTGGGTTCCAGAGGTTACTTTACCAATGATATTTCCTTCAGCATCAGCAATTTGGTAATCATGACGCGGAATACCACGATCGATCATTTCGAAACCTACCAGTTTCTTTTGGATACCAGCTTCTTTTTGCGCCAATAAGGCTTCAGAGTTGGTAAAAGATTTAGAAAACTTGGTAATCCAGCCTAAACCTGCTTCAATTGGCGACGTGGTATCATCAATATCATTTCCATATAAACAGAAACCCATTTCTAAACGCAAGGTATCGCGGGCGCCTAAACCAATTGGTTGAATATTATATGGTGCACCAGCTTGAAAAATGGCATCCCAGATCTGATCAGCATATTGATTTTCGAAATAAATCTCGAAACCGCCAGCTCCGGTATATCCTGTTGCAGAAATCACCACATTTTCAACACCGGCAAAAGTACCCTTAACGAAAGTATAATATTCCATTGAGGCCAGGTCAACATCAGTCAAGCTTTGCAATGCATCTGCGGCTTTAGGTCCCTGAATAGCTAAAAGCGAAGTTTGATCAGAAATATTGTGCATTTCCACACCTTCGGTATTAAACTGCTGAATCCAGTTCCAATCTTTTTCGATGTTCGATGCATTTACCACCAACATGTAGGTTTTATCGTCTATTTTATAAACCAAAAGGTCATCTACAATACCACCGTCTTGATTTGGCAAGCACGAATACTGAACTTTTCCATCGTATAATTTAGAAGCATCGTTACTGGTTACACGTTGGATAAGATCCAATGCTTTCTCACCTTTCAAGATAAATTCGCCCATGTGGCTCACATCAAAAACACCCACACCATTGCGAACAGTTGCATGTTCTGCATTAATACCTTCGTAAGTAACAGGCATATTGTAACCTGCAAATGGAACCATTTTAGCGCCTAAAGCGATGTGTTTTTCTGTTAATGCGGTGTTTTTCATCCGTGAATTTTATTTTTTATGATAATGAAGCAGTTTTTAGTTTGTTTATCAACTTATTAGGCTGCAAAATACAATGTTGCCTATTTATTCTTCGCGGGCAAAACTACTAAGAAAAAGGCAAAATTTTGAGGTTAATTTTTAGTGAGTTTTTTATACTGAAATCCATTTAACCAAGTCAATATTGTAACCCGAAATGGTCATTTCGGGCGTAGTCGGGGAATTTATAAATTGTATCAGATTTCCAGAGTTGACAACTTGTAACCCAGGTGCCTATTAAAGTTGTAAACTCTCTATATACCTACGCACTCACCAGCCCTTCGTAAATCTTTAACATTTTACTGGAGATCAAATGAACACCATGGTCGTTCTCTACAGTTCTACGGGCGTTCTCCCCTATTTCTACCCAGCGTTTTGGGTTGATGATACACTGCAAAATCGAACGGTAAAATTCATCTGCCGAATCGGCGATTAAAATATCATGTCCGTGCCTGCAGTTAATACCTTCAGCAGCGGTAGTGGTAGCAATAATGCATTTTTTCATGGCCATACCTTCAATAATCTTTACCCGCATACCGGTACCTGAAATTAAGGGAACAATCATAATAGCTTTGGAATTCATAAACTCTACCGCATCAAAAACCTCCCCTTCTACAATCAGGTTTTCCGAATCATATTCAAAGAAGTGTTTCTGCATATTTTTTCCGGCGATATAGAAACGGAGGTCTTTGTTCAGCTTTTCGATATCGGGCCAGATATCATCCAAAAACCATTCTAAACCTTCCTGGTTAGGCCGCCAGTCCATTGCCCCCAAATGAAAAAGCGTAGGGAAACTGGTTTTGGTTTTATCTACTTTATACTTCTCTAAATCAATGGCCACCGGAAAAACCGACATCGGCACTTCACAGCCAAACATCAATATACTTTGCCGATCGGGCTCACTGATGGCAAAAATATGGTGAAAACGATTAATCTGATCGGTTTCATAAGCTTTAAGCCGTTGTGCTAAAAAAGCCAGGTATTTACGCCGTACGAGAAATTTTTCTGAATGCGAAAGTCGTTCCCAAAGGGTAAATTCGATATTATGTGCCCTGTAGATTAGTTTCGCATTGCTGTTTGCTTTTACCACATCTAAATAGGGAACCACAAAAAGGCCTTCGAACTGGATGACATCAAAAGCATTTTCTCGCAGTAGGTTTTCCAGCTGCCTTGCCGCATCTTCACTATAATATCGCGATACGTTGTAAGATTCGTTGGTAAAAATGTTAAAAAATGCCGACCATACATTTACATCGGTGTCGAGATCGTAAGTATGGAATTTAATCTGTTCAAAAATCGGATCATAAATATCTTCAATATCGATTTTTCCTTTTGTGGGGTTAAGGCTAAACAAAGTGATATCTGCACCAAGCTGCAGTAAACCTTTTATGGTATTATAAACCACAATGGGATAACCACTATTTGGCGGGAAGGGAATCCGCTTAGTAATCAACAGAATTTTCACAATGTTGTGAAATTACGAAATTTTAGGCGTTTTTTGAAAACAGATCTAACTGCGAGTCGCTTACATTAAAAGTTTTACGGTGAAAAGGCGATAATCCGATTTCAATAACCGCTCTGCGGTGCGCAGTTGTTGGATAACCTTTATTTTGCTGCCAGTTATAATGTGGATAATCGATATGCAGGTTGGTCATGTATTCATCGCGGTGTGTTTTGGCCAAAATGGAAGCTGCAGCGATATTCAGGTATTTACCGTCACCTTTAACAATACAGCTATGCGGAATCTGTGGATAGGTTTTAAAACGGTTTCCGTCAATAACGAGGTATTGAGGTTGGGTATGCAATTTCTCAATTGCCCTGTGCATGGCCAGAAAGGATGCGTTTAAAATGTTGATGCGGTCTATTTCTTCATGATCGCAGGAGGCCACTGCCCAGGCCAGCGCTTCCTGCTCAATAATTGGCCTTAATAATATCCGTTGATCGTGTGATAACTGTTTGGAATCATTTAAACCTTCGAGCACAAAACCTTTTGGCAAAATTACCGCAGCTGCAAAAACAGGACCCGCGAGGCAACCTCTCCCAGCTTCATCACATCCGGCCTCTAATAATTCTTCCTGATAGCAGTTTAACAACATGTTGCAAATTTACTGAAATAGAGGTACTAAGAAAATTATTTTGTTCAACATCTTTTAAACATTAATTTTAGGAATAAACATCATCATGCATAGACTTAAATTAACCCTTATCTTCTGTTTGTTATGTGCTGCAGGTTTTGCACAGAAGAAAAAACAGGGTAAAATGTCGCCTCTAATAACGCCACCAACCATAGCAGATTATGCTGTTTTAGAAAAGCGTATGACCTGCATGTACCGGAACAAATATTCTCCTGTGGAGAGATTAAAGTTTTTTCCCTTTAACCAATATAAAAAGGTAATGCTGATCTCTTTTGAACCACCAGAGTTAAGGGCCGAGATCATTTATACCGATACTACCAAAGCTCAGATCAATACCTCGGTTGAGGAAGAAGTTTACCCTACACTACTGGAAAAAAAACAAAAATTAGATTTAACAAGATTAAAAGAAAAGAAGATTTTATCAGCTTTGGAGGTGGATAAACTTACCGATATACTCTATAACTTTGGCTATACCTCTACCAAAAGCTATAAAGGATTACTGATAGCAGAATCAGATGGATATAGATGTTATGAACCACGAAATGCAATTGTATTTTTAGATGAAAATGGTTTGATTGCAGAATATATAGAGATTTGTTTTGAATGCCATAGAAGGAAAGAGAGTTCGGAGAAAATAAAGATGGGAGAATTTTGCGATGACAAATACGATTTGATCAGAAAATACTTCCGCGCTACTGGGATTAAATATGGCACAGCCAAACGCACATAACAATTTAAGCTATGAAATACAATGAAACCCTTGCCCTCCGTGTTGCCGAATGCCTGATGCACATACAGGATGTGGAAGAAAAAGAAATGTTCAGTGGCCTCGTTTTTATGGTGAATGGCAAAATGTGTATCGGCGTTTCCAAAGAAAGTATGATGGTGAGACTCGATCCTGACGAACTGGAAAACTTATCGGATAAAGATGGATGGGAACAAATGGTAATGGGTAGCAGACCGATGAAAGGTTATGTTTCAGTATCAGAAGATGTTTTAGGCCGTAATGATGAACTCAGTTTTTGGGTTAACCTTGCCCTGGCCTTTAATCCTTTTGCAAAAGCATCCAAAAAGAAATAAACAAGCACACAAAGCCTTAGCACCACCAAGCTTGTAAAAACTAGCAAGAGCCATATTTTTTGATTAATTTTATACTTCTAATCAAATATTATGAAAAAACGGGCTGCTGTAGCGGTATTTCTGCTAGGTATTTCATTTACGGTTTTCGCTCAGGTTAAAAAAACTGCAACACAAACATCAACAGCAAAAGAAGAAAATACACAACAATCAAGAGCAAAGGCTCCTGAAGGGCATTACTGTGATTATTGCAAATTAAATTACCCGGAGTCTCACTTTCCTTGCATCATGAAATCTATTAAAGGTAAACTTGATGTGATTACTGGTGAAGTAAGTTTCGTTGCAGGGCAACCTATTGGAGGCATTGTGGTTAAAGGCGGTAAAAACCCTGGAGGCAGTATCCTAAATTTAGTTACCAACCAAAACGGAGAAATAGAATTTAACAATGCCAGTGCCGGAAATTATAAATTTACCATTTCCGTACCTTCAACCAACCCGAATTCGAGGGTAGCCGGTTCGCCTATTGGAGGTATCATTGTAAAAGGTGGCAAAAATCCAGGAGGAAGTTTAATTACCCTGATCACCAACGAAAACGGAGAAATAGAACTGAATAACCTTCCTGCAGGGTTATATAAATTCACCACACTGGGTGCTTCGGAAACTGAAAAAAGTAATCCATTGTATAAATCGAGTTATTCGGAAAAGACGAACGCCTTATATCAAAACTAAATTCGTTAAATTTACGCTACATTCCATTTTTGGCACTATTATGGAATCTTTCTAGTCTGTGCATCTTTAAATTGTTACACATTTAAAACACACATTATGAAACGTTTAAATTTAATATTGAGCCTTGCATTTTTATCGATCGGGTTTCAATCTTTTGCGCAAACCAATAAGGAAACTACAGTGAAAATTGTAGCAGATAAGAATTATACTTTTGTTGCCAATACTGCCATACCAATGGCCAATAACGATATTAGCAGGGTGTTGAGTATGATGCCTGGCGCACAGGGTGGTTCTACGATCAATCTAACGGGATCTCAATACGATGTGAGGGTTACCAAAGATAGCGTAGTTGCCTTTTTGCCTTATTATGGAAGATCGTATTCTGCACCTCTAGATCCGAGCGAGGGTGGGATTAAATTCACCTCAAAAGATTTTACTTACACAGAATCGAAGAATAAAAAGGGAGCTTATACCATCCAGATCAACACTAAAGATGTAAAAAGAGAGAACTATCGGTTTACGATTAATATCTCTACCAATGGTTATGCACAGTTAACGGCAAGCAGTGTAAATAAACAGCCGATAATTTTTAACGGTTATTTAAATGAACCGAAGAAAAAGGATTAGATAGGGGAAATCGTCATTTCTAAAGCAAATCGTCATTTCGACCGCAGTGGAGAAATCTATATTCAAGCTGCTTGTTTTGATAGATCCCTCCATTTATATACCGATAGGTGTCACACCGTTCGAAGTTCTAATTTTTTTTGCCTTACGGCTCGGTCTTGCCTCGGCTCGCCGCCGCCGAAGGGCTCCTTCTTTTTGGCGGCAAAAAGAACCAAAAACCGCCGGCTGAAAATTTTTCTTTGAAAGTCAGTAAGTTGGCTTGGTTAGTGAAGCCCGAAAAATTTGTTAGGCCGGATTTAAGTAAAACGGAGATACGGTGCTATGGCCCAGCTGTGCGGAAATGCATAGAAGCCACAAATCACTCATTAATAAACAATTGCGAATGAGGTCCATAATAGCCAGTCGAAGGACCTATTAAATTTATTGCAGGCGTTTTGACAAGCTCAACGTGACATCACAACGAGTAATTAGCATATTTATTTCTTCACCAACTCAATCTGGAAAATATGTGGCCATTTTTTGCCGGCTACAAAAAGCCTTTTGGTTGCTTTATCGTAAGCTATTCCGTTTAATACATTATTGGCTTTAGCATCTTCTGTTTTAAAATAATCAGCAGGTAATAAGCCCGACAAATCGATCTTACCTTCTACAGCTCCCGTTTCCGGATTAATAATCAGGATATTATTGGTAGTATATACGTTTGAATAGATTTTACCATCAATTACTTCAAGTTCGTTTAGGTTCTGAATGGCACCTTTATCATCAAACACATCAATAGATCCAATTTTCTGATAAGTATCTTTATTTAGGAAAAAGATGGTATTCGATCCATCCGTATTCAGTACCTTTTGCCCGTCAAAGGCCAGTCCCCAGCCTTCTCTGCCTGTTGTGTACGAAAACTCAGATAGTTTTTTGAAGGTAGCTTTATCATATACAAAACCCACTTTTTCGCGGTAAGTTAACTGGATAATTTTGTTTCCGATAACGGTAATGCCTTCGCCAAAATATTGTTTATCCAGATCTGCTTTCTGCAAAACCTTACCACTTGCCTGATCTACCTTGCGTAAACTTGAGTGGCCATAATCGCCTGCACTTTCGTAGAAAAAACCGTCATGATACTCTAAGCCCTCAACATAAGAAGCGGTATCGTGAGGCAACGTTTTGATTACTTTATAAGTATATTCAGCAGGCGCCTGGGCAGCCAGTATATTGATGTTTGAGGTTAAATCTTCTGATTTTCCTTCGCCAAAAATTTTTGCTGTTAGTAAGTGATTACCCAGTTTCAGTCCCTCAGTTTTGAGTTTAATGGCTGAGGTATCAGTTTTTGAAAATGCTTTAACGGTATCAATCAAATAAATAACTGAATCTACTTTTTGCTCGTTCCCAAACTGTACTTTAACATCAAATTCTTTTCCTGCTGGTACATTAAGACCAATCATAGGGGAAAGAAAACTACGATAGGTTGTAGTGGTGCTATCTTTACAAGCGCTTACAAACGCAAGTGCGACTCCGATAAATATGAAATTTTTAATAGGGTTAATCTTCAGGCCAAAACGCATCTTCAATATGGTTTAAATTATAATTTTTATTTTTTGTAAATGTAATTGCAATAATATCAAAACGGATGTCATTTTGATGATTCATGATGTCAATATAGGCATTTGCGGCTAATTCCATTTGTACTTCTTTGGCTTTATGCACAAAATCTTCCGGTTCGCCAAAGGCGACAGAACTCCTGGATTTAACTTCTACAAAAACCATGATGCCGTTTTTATATACAATTAAATCGATCTCAGCCTTGCCATGTGTCCAGTTTTCATCCAAAACCTCATAACCCTGATCTTCGAGATATTGCCTGGCAATTTTTTCACCTTCTTTACCTAAATCGTTATGGAGCGCCATATCTAATTATTGAATGATTAAGTTTTGAATGAGTGAATAAATAAATTTCAAAGGAGTGAGTTTTGAATGACTGAATAAATAAATCTCGAAAAATAAGTTTTGAATGAGTGAATGGGTATCCAAATATATTATTTTTCACTTAGCCATTTCACCATTCACTCAATCAATCATTCACTCAATCAATCATTCTCTAATTCAATTATTCTCTAATTCAATCATTACTTAACTATAACAGACCCCAGGAATTTTGAAATCTCCCTTTCTACCCCTTTAATTACACCGTAACGTTGCATTAAAATCATTTGGTTATCCTCGTTCTTTTCTTCCTTAATCTCTTTTAACAAGTTCAGCAATATTTTTTCGACTTTACGTTTCTTCAGGTGAAAAATACCGCCTAAAATGGTGGCTTTTAAATTCATCGATTCATCTTTAACATAAATCAGGTGTTTGTTTAGCCAATTTTCACTTAAAGCATACTCTGAGGTGGAAAGTGTGATGGCCAGATCGGCAATTGTCCTATCCTCGTGTTTAACAAAATGGTTCGATGTTGGTAAACGACCGTTATCAATTTCCGATTTATAATAATCGATAATCCGTTTACAAAGCGGATCGTCAAATTCTACATCGGCCAGATTTTGCATGATAAAGGGCCCGATGTACATATCGTCAATCTTATCCCAGTTTACAAATTCGTGTCCATAAGCCAGTAATAAACGAATGATCTCCTTCTCCTGAAACTCTTCTTCTTCTACCGGCTCGGGTTCGTACCCCCCAGGACCAGCGTTATCATCCCATAAATCATCGGGCGGACCCAACGGCTCTGGCGCACCGGAAGAATAAGGTTTAGGACTTGATGATGGATTTGTACGTTGGTGGTTATCAAAGTTTTTCTTAACCTTTGCCGAACGCATTTTATTTAGTTCACCCAATAGGATATGCTCATCAATTTCGAGCAAACTGCTACACTCGCGGATAAAAACCGAAGCTTTGATCTGATCGGGGATTTTAGCAATACTTTCTACAATATCGCGGATAATACCTGCCCTTTTAATAGGATCGTTGCCAGCATCTTTAAGCAGCACATTGGCTTTGTATAAGATAAAATCTTTTCTGTTCTGCTCGAGGTAAGTTTTAAAGGCACCGGCACCAACGTGGTGCATATACGAATCGGGATCGTGACCATCAGGAAAGGAAACAATTTTTACGTTCAAACCTTCTTCCAGAATCATATCTAAACCACGGAGCGAAGCTTTGATACCGGCAGCATCACCATCAAATAAAATGGTAATGTTCTGGGTAAAACGTCCAATTAGTTTAATCTGCTCTACGGTTAATGAAGTACCAGAAGATGCTACCACGTTTTCTATGCCGGCCTGGTGCACCGAAAGTACATCGGCATAACCTTCGGCAAGATAACAGTTATCAAGATCTCGGATGGCTTTTTTAGCGTGGAACAAACCATAAAGCACATTCGATTTATGATAAATTTCGCTTTCGGGAGAGTTTACGTACTTGGGAACGTTTTTATCGGTTTTTAGCGTTCTGCCACCAAAACCAATAATTCTGCCTGTAAAGTTGTGGATGGGAAACATTACACGACCACGGAAACGATCGTAAATTTTACCGTTATCATTTTTAATTGATAATCCGGTAGCTTCCAGAAACTCTAATTTATGACCTCCGTTGGTGGCACTTTGCGTTAGGGCATCCCACACATCAGGCGAATAACCCACTTCAAACTTTTTAAGAATGTCTTCCCTAAAACCACGTTCTTTAAAATAACTTAGGCCAATGCCCCTTCCCTCGTCGGTATCCCAAAGCTGTTTTACAAAAAATGCGGATGCGTATTGCGAAACAATGTAGAGGCTTTCTTTAGCGCTCTGTGCTTCGGCATCCTGCGGACTAAGTTCGGCTTCCTCAACTTCTATATTGTATTTATTGGCTAAAAACTTAAGCGCTTCCGGATATGAATATTTTTCATGATCCATAATAAAGCGTACCGAATCGCCCCCTTTGCCACAACCAAAGCATTTGTAAATACCTTTTGTTACGGATACGTGGAATGATGGTGTTTTTTCGCCATGGAAAGGACAATTACCAATTAAACTGGTTCCGCGTTTTTTTAAGTGCACAAAATCCCCAACTACCTCCTCAATTCGGGCGGTATCCATTATCTTATCTATTGTTTCGCGGTTTATCATATACGCACAGCTCTTTCCTCTTCTTGTTTAACCACAAAGATAACAGAGAAAAAACACAAAGAACACAGAGAAAAATTTCTTTGTGTTCTTTGCGAAATACTTTGTGCGCTCTGCGGTTTAAAACCTATTACTTTACCAGAGGCAATAACTGATCGGCTACCAATTTATTACCGGTTTCGTTCAGGTGTACCCTATCAACAGTTAAAATGCCTTTTTCTTTGTCTTCCGGATTATTTTTCGCCTCATATTCAGCAAAAATCTTTCTTAAATCACATACGGGAAGGTTATTTTTTGCAGCCAATGTTCTGATACCTTCTGCATATTTATTCAGATCAGCATCCAGCTCATTAGTACCATCTTTTTTCTCACCAACAACCGATGGCGTAACCAATACCACTTTGCTGCCAACACCTTGAATTTTATTGATCAAAGCCTGATAAAACTTTAAATATTTATCGTAATCTGTTCCGGTATGAGAAGATTGTTTATGCCACACATCGTTAATACCTACATAAATGACCACCAAATCGGGTTTCTTATTCAAAACATCATCTTCTAAACGCAAATAGAGATCGTAGACCTTGTTACCACCAATACCAGCACCGATTACATCGTATTTGGTAGAGTCGAGTGATTTTTTGATCAGGGTTACGTAGCCGTTTTTAGAAACACCCTGCTGGGTAATCGAATCGCCGAAAAAGATAATCCGTTTTGGTTTAAATGTCATTGATGTTAATGCAATTAAGCAAAAGCTTAGTAAAATACTTGTTTTTAATAGGGTTTTCATCGCTTATAATGGTTAGGTTATTTTTTGTCGGTCTTTTTAAAATCCAGATCCTGAAAATCGAAGCTGAAATCGGTTAATGGAGAAATGGCTTCTATTTTAAAACCATCGGCCAGGGCATTGTTATCTAAACTGAAATTAACAAAGGCATCCGCATCCAAACTTCTGTCGTACCATTTTACAATAAAGGTATTTCCCTTATAGTAAGTCATATCGCCTTTCAGTTTTGGCGCATTTTTGGCCTGAAAATACATTTTACCGTTCACTTCACTAATGGTTACTTCGCCAAACCACGAATCGCGGAAAGTGCCATAGTAATTTTTAGCATCAGGTTTCGAAGTCGATAATTTTTGTTGAGCAGCAATATCATTCCAAACTTTGGCGACCATCTCATCGGCCTGTTTTTCATTTTTTAACCTGTTATCGTTGTAGGTCTTAATCCTATCCTGACCTTTTATACCTAAATAACCATCTTTGATCGAATTGGTAATGGCACTAAATGCGGCCCCAGACTGCTGATTGGTTAACACGATGATACCGAGTTTCAGTTCAGGAAGAATGGTTACCTGCGTTACAATACCTGATAAACCACCGGTATGTGTCGCCTGAAAATTACCGTTAACATTACTCAAAAACCAGCCTAAACCGTAACTACTAAAAGCAGCGGGATTACCGCCTGCAATAATGGTTTGCGGGGTCCAGAGTTCTCTGGCAACAGCTGGACTGAATAACTTTTTATCCAGGGCTTCTCCATATTTACCACCGTTGATCATGGCCATTACCCATTTGCTCATATCGGTAACGTTAGAGTAAATCCCTCCTGCTGCATTCGCAATTTCCCCAAAACTTAAGCCTACGGGAAGCAGTTTACCTTCGTAAGGTGCGTGCCCATCAATTACATTCGATTTATCTTTTAAACGGTACCATGAAGCAGCCGTTTTTGTCATGCCCAATGGTTTAATAATCCTGCTCTCAATAAAATCTTCATAAGTAATTCCTGAAACTCTTGCCACCACTTCTCCGGCAACAATATACATCAGGTTATCATAATCATATTTGGTACGAAAAGAGGAAACCGGTTTTAAAAAGCGGAGGTTATGGATCAGCTGTTTTTTATCTACGGTTGATGAATCAGGCCAGATCATTAAATCGCCTGCGCCCAAGCCTAAACCACTGCGGTGAGTGAGCAGATCGCGGATGGTGAACTCGCTGGTTACATAGGCATCGTACATTTTAAATTCAGGAATTACATCGGTTACCTTTGTATCCCAGGTAATTTTCTTTTCATCAACCAGTATACCTAATGATGCTGCCGTGAAAGCCTTTGTATTTGAAGCCACACCAAAAAGGGTATTTTCATCAACCTTTTTATTGGTTTTGATGGAACTTACGCCGTAACCTTTTAAATGAATAACTTTACCATCTTTAATTACTGAAACGGCAATACCAGGAACATTAAAGGTGCTGAGTGTTTTTTCGACCACACTATCGATCTGTTTTGAAGTGAGTACCTGTGCATGCACCTGGATACCCAAAAACAGCAATAAAGCAATGGATATTTTGAATTTTAAGGAAGGAAAGAGTTGCATATTTATGGGTTTAAATAATCGTTTAAAGATAATAAATCTTTTAGGCGATAACCGTATCCTTATTTGCCCTTTTCGAGTTTGTAATCTTTATGCACAATTAAAAAACTTGCCCGTTCTTCTTTTTTGAAAGGATAATCCCAGTTACCCTGGTACGTAATTTTGGTTGGCAATTTATCTTCACCGAAGTAACCCATTTCGATATTCATCTGTACATCGAAATCGAAAAGCATGTTGCTGTATTTCATGTCGACATAGCGTCCGAGAATATTAAAATTGCGCTTATCAAAAATGGTTACCAGTTCTTTAATCATGATACCATCTTTGGTCCAGCTGCTTAAATCGGGCTTTACCGAAACTTTAAAACGGTACACCGGAATAGAATCTAAATAAGTACCACTGGTGAATCCATAATCGTAATACTGACGCATATTGGCCGAAAATATTTCGGTTTTACTGCCTATAAAAGGAACCTTTACCGGACGGCCAGGATTAAAAATCAAGGTTTTCAGTTTGTCTTTATAACTTTCGTTTGTTCCACCTTTTCCATCGGGTTTAGGTGCATTGGGTACAAAATCGGTATTATAGGCATTCATAAAAATGTAATCGAACATTTCTACGGTATACAACTGGTATTTGCCGTTTTTCTTATAAATTTTGCCGGTATCCTGTTTTACCAGGTATTCCATTTTATAAGGCCCGCTATTATTGTGACGGATTTTACGGTATATTTTACCATCAACCTTATTTTTTTTATCGTAACTGTAAATCCTGTTTTCTGCTATAAAAGTGTAGCGTTTCATATCCCTGAACGACTGATAAAAAGAAGTATCGTACATTACCTTTCTGATAAAGGTTTCTACATTCAACTTTTCAGCTTTGATATTTACTGTAGAATCAAGCGTAATGGTTTTGATCGTATCAGGATTGAAACGCTTGATTTCCTGAGCAAAACCTTTGTGAAATAGCGGGATTAATAGTAAAAACAGAAATATTTTTTTCATGTATGATGGATAATGTATGATGGAAGATGTTAGACGGAAAATGTAAAACGGACAATTGGATATAGATGATGGAACTTGAACTCCCCCATCATCCATCTTACCTGTTTACATCTTCCATCCTAATTTCCAAGTTGTTTTAAAGCAATGTAGGCCATCAATCCGGTTGAGATTTTCAAGGCATCTTCATCAACATCAAATCGTGGGGTATGTACAGAATATTGTGTGTCTTTAGCTGCATTTCCGGTGCCTAAACGATAAAAACAGGCATCTGTAACTTGAGAATAGAAAGAAAAATCTTCTGCAGCCATCCAGATATCTAAATCGAGCACATTTTCTTTGCCCAAAAAGTCTTCAGCAAAAGCCCTTGCATTTGCAGTTAACTTTTCTTCGTTAATTAAAAATGGATATCCTCTGTGAATATCGAAATCGCAGCTTCCACCCATGCTTTCAGCAATACCTTCAGCCATTTTTTTCATGCGTTTGTGCGCTTCATCTCTCCATTCTTCATCCAGAGTTCTGAATGTTCCTTCAATTTTTACTTCATTCGGAATAATGTTGGTTGCCCCGTTGGCAATTACTTTACCAAAAGACAATACTGATGGAATACGTGGATCGGCATTACGGCTCACCACCTGTTGTAAAGCAATAATGATATGTGAAGCGATTACAACCGGATCGATGTTTTGGTGTGGTTGTGCACCATGACCGCCTTTTCCGGTTACAGTAACATAAAGTTCGTCTGTAGAAGCCATGTAAATACCTGAACGGAAACCCACTTTACCAGCATCGATTAATGGCATTACATGCTGACCAACAATATGATGTGGTTTTGGATTTTCGAGTACACCTTCTTTGATCATGATACTTGCTCCACCCGGTAACAGTTCTTCAGCAGGCTGAAAAATCAGTTTAATGGTCCCGCCGAAATCATCTTTCATTTGATTTAGGATATAAGCTGTCCCCAAAAGTGAAGAAGTATGCACATCATGTCCGCAGGCATGCATTACCCCATGATTTTTAGAACGGTAAGGTTTATCATTTGCTTCGTGGATAGGTAAAGCATCCATATCGGCACGCAAGGCAATAACTTTATCAGAAGGCAGGTTTCCCTTAATCAACCCCACTACGCCTGTATTGGCGCAATCGGTATATTCGATTCCCCATTTTTTCAGTTTATCCTTAATGAATAAAGAGGTTTCGAATTCTTTAAAAGATAATTCGGGATTGGCATGGATATGTTGACGATAGCCTACTACTTCGTTAAAAATGTGAGCGGCCAGTTCCTGTACTTTATTTTTGATCATTGGTTGTTGTGGTATCTAAAGTTGGTGCATTTATTTTTTCCCTAAAAATAAACAGAGTAGGGAAAGTTGGTCTGAGTTCGTTGATAAGACGCTGTGCCTCTAAACGACTCCTGAAATCGCCCACCCGAACATAATAATTGGGTTCTTTATAGGTGAGGTAAGTATTTAACTGAGGGTACAATCCTTTAAAACGCGCCTGCTGGTTAAAAACTTCGCGCCGGTCTGAGCCATAAAAAATCTGTACCCTATAACCATACGCCGAAACAATGGGCTTGCCAGGTTTTACCTCACCGGAAGTTTTATAAACTTCGAGCCGTTTGGCAATTAAACTATCGATTAAGGGATCTTTTATAACCGTTACTTCTCCTTTTTGCGCAAAAGCAGTTATGGTAAGAAATAAGCAAAATATAAAAGTTATTGTAGTTTTCATGAGCAAAATAATTGGCATTTGATGAGGAGATGTATCGTCTCACTTCTTCTTAACAACAAGAATGCCGAAATCGTTGCAAAAATCGGCATTCTTTATGGGTTAAGCAAATAGTTTAATCTGTGGATATTTGAGTGGCAAATTTTGTTCTACCAATTATTCCTCCAGCCATTTATTTATTTCATCATCCAGATCTGATTGGGTTACAAACCAACCATTGTTAATTTGTTCCTGGGATGAAATAATTGTAGTCATAATTAAAAATACGACTTTTAATTTGAAAGATATTTAATGATTAGCTTTTCCCCCGAATCGTCATTTCGAGCGGAGTGCAACGCAGTCGAGAAATCTGCCTTGAGATAGATCTCTCCATTTCGCTACGCTACAGTCGAGATGACGACCACTTATATAAAAATTGTCAGTATTTATTCCCACTCGTTTCGTATATTATTTAATTGTTCATCAACTTCCGAAATTGGCTGTTTTTGCATCGAGCCCATATATTTTGAGATCAGATCGTTACCAGAGATATCCTGAGTATTAGAATCTCTTCTCAAACGAATAACTTTAAGCAATTCTAAATCTTTTAAAAGATCTAATGCTTTATCGTTTAAAATATCAAGTGTTACAGTTCTCATACTCAAAAATACTAAAAATATAACTTGATATCAACAATATACGTTTTGTTGCTTCACCTTACTTTTATCAAAACAAAATAGTATACTTCATTAGATTTCTCCGCTACGGTCGAAATGACGACTTTGCTTTATTAGATCTTTTTGATCAAAAAAAAGCCAGGTTCCGTTCCAAAACCTGGCTTTTTGAATTATTTCCATTAAGAGAATTAAATTAATTGGCTTTCTTTTGCTCTAAGGTAAATTCGTATACAGCTGGGTCGAATTTCATCATTGCACCTGTTGCAATATCAACAATAAAACCAGGAATGAATAATAGATTTACCACAGATACAGCATTAAAGGTAGTTTGAGGCTGGAATGTTTTGGTTTCATAACCATCAAGTTTTAATGAGATGGTCTGTCCGGTAAATCCTTTTTTTAAGGGAACTGCCATAGGTGTTACCCCGGCTTTAACACCATCTACTTCGATAGCAGCGGCTGGAGGATTTGAATTGATTTGAACGGTTTGTTTTGTACCCGTAAAAATGGTGGCGCAGCTCGAGAGCAGCAATGTCGCTGAAACAGCGGCAATGTTAAAAATTCTTTTCATTTGTGTGTGTTTGTGTGTGTTCTTACTCTTATGGCTTTTCGGTTACGCCCCGTTTTTTATGGTTTCTGGACTCCATTTTTCATTTTTATTGATCATCAAGAAACTGCCTACCAGTTTCGAATTGATCTAGTTGGATATTAAACAGGATATACTGCCGGCACTATTGAGATTGTAAAATCTAAGTCAATAAATATAGGAGTTAATTTGAAAATTAAAAATTTAGTTATAAAAAAAGCCCCGACATTTTTTTGTCGGGGCCTGGTATGCTATATATTTTCTAATTATAAATTAGCACCGTGGCAGTTTTTGTATTTTTTACCGCTACCACATGGGCAAGGTTCGTTTCTGCCAACTGTTGCTTCTTTACGGATTGGCTGTTGTGGAACGGCTTCACGGGTATCACCAAACTCAATGCCTGGTTCTTCTCTGCCAAACTCCTGTTTAGTAATTTGCAACTTCGGTTGTTTTACCGGAGCTGGTGCTTCTCTCACCTGATCTGGTTCTTGCTGTACCGGAATACCGCCTTTGTATAAGAAACTTACTACTTCTTTATTTACCGCATTAAGCATGTTTTTAAACAAGTTAAATGCTTCCATTTTATAAATTACCAATGGATCTTTCTGCTCGTAAACCGCATTTTGTACCGATTGCTTCAAATCATCCATTTCGCGTAAATGCTCTTTCCAGCTATCATCGATCAAGGCTAAAACAATGGTTTTTTCGAATGAACGAACCACTTCTTTTCCTTTATTATCAATTGCTTTCTTTAAATCAACGGCTACCTGGATACCACGGATACCATCGGTAAAAGGCACTACAATCTGCTCAATATGCTCTCCGCGCTCCTCGTAAACCTGGGTTAAAACAGGTAATGATTGCTGGATAATGGCTTCTGATTTACGTGCGTAAAATGCTTCAGCCTCTTCAAACAACCTTTCTGTTAACTGAGGGATGCTGGTTGAAGTAAATTCTTTTTCGGTAATGGCAGTATCTAAAGAGAAGTTTTTGATCACCTCTAGTTTAAAGCCATCGAAATTTCCTTCTTGTTTATATTCGCTTACAATATCTTCGGCAACATCGAAAACCATATTGTTCATATCCACATCTAAACGTTCGCCAAATAAAGCGTTTTTACGTTTAGCATAAATTACCGTACGTTGTGAGTTCATCACATCATCGTACTCCAATAAACGTTTACGGATACCAAAGTTGTTTTCTTCTACTTTTTTCTGTGCACGCTCGATTGATTTGGTAATCATAGAGTGTTGGATCACTTCACCATCTTCGATTCCCATACGTACCATGATACCAGAGATACGCTCTGAACCAAATAAACGCATTAAGTTATCTTCTAAGGAAACGAAGAATTGAGATGAACCTGGATCACCCTGACGACCTGCACGACCACGTAACTGCCTGTCAACACGACGGGATTCGTGACGCTCGGTACCTACAATGGCTAAACCTCCAGCTTCTTTAACACCTGCGCCCAATTTAATATCGGTACCACGACCAGCCATGTTGGTTGCAATGGTTACGGTTCCGGCCTGACCAGCTTCGGCAACGATATCGGCCTCTTTCTGGTGCATTTTAGCGTTTAATACGTTGTGTTTGATGCCACGGAGTTTAAGCATACGGCTTAATAATTCCGAAATCTCTACAGAGGTTGTACCCACCAATACCGGACGACCAGCTTTTGGCTCCAATTGTCCTGTTTGAGGGTTAACCGCAGGAATTAACGCGCCTTTAGCATCTAATTTAGGTACGGCCCTGCCTATTTGATCGTATTTAACAACTGGCTTACCATCTTTTTGCTTAACCTTTCCTTCTTTATCCAATTCATATTCTGTTTCGTAATGAGAATATGGGAAAACAAGGAATTGTATTTCTGAAGCAACAGCATTATATTTCTCACGAACGGTACGGTAAACGTAATCCTGCTCATCATTTCTGGAGATATTTCTGTTGGTGGGAATTTCTACCACATCTAATTTATAGATCGACCAAAACTCGCCTGCTTCTGTTGTTGCAGTACCCGTCATACCACAAAGCTTGTGGTACATACGGAAGTAATTTTGCAGGGTTACTGTTGCATAAGTCTGCGTAGCATCCTCAACCTTTACATTTTCTTTTGCTTCAATTGCCTGGTGTAAACCATCAGAGTAACGGCGGCCATCCATAATACGACCGGTTTGCTCATCAACAATTTTGATTTTTCCTTCGTCGATGATGTACTCTACATCAATTTCAAACAAGGTATAAGCTTTTAATAATTGGTTTACCGAGTGGATACGTTCTGCTTTTACCGAATAATCGCGCATCAAAGCATCTTTCTGAACCACTTTTTCTTCTAAAGGCAGGTCAGATTTTTCTAATTCGGCAACTTCAGTACCTACATCAGGCAATACGAAGAAATGTGGATCTTCGCCCGATTGGGTAATCAGTTCGATACCTTTTTCGGTTAATTCAACCTGGTTATTTTTCTCATCGATATAGAAAAACAATTCAGAATCTACCTTAGGCATATTCTTAGATTGATCTGCCATATAGTGGTTTTCGGTTTTTAATAACAAACCACGAACGCCACTTTCACTTAAAAACTTAATTAAAGCTTTATTTTTTGGCAAACCACGGTAAGCACGTAATAGTGCCAAACCACCTTCGCCTTCTTCAGTTCCGCTATTACCGGCGTTGATTAATTTTTTAGCCTCGTTTAATGCCTGGGTTACATAAGCTTTTTGTGCATTAACCAAACGCTCAATGCGTGGTTTCAACTCATAAAACTCGTGTTCATCACCGCGTGGAATCGGACCAGAAATAATTAAAGGGGTACGGGCATCATCAATCAAAACTGAATCGAC